>NZ_JAJOND010000001.1:1527786-1833343 GCF_024700055.1 Rhizobacter sp. J219 | reverse complement strand
CAGCGCCCGCACCTCGTCGACCAGGCCCTGCGCCAGCATGTCGTGGAAGCGCTGGGCGATGCGCGCGTGCAGCCAGGCACGGTCGGTGGGCTCCAGCGAGAGGAGGGGCGGGGTGTCGAGCACCTTCTTGTCGGTGTGGAAGCTCGACAGCGGCTGGCCGCTCACGCGGTAGACCTCGAGCGCGCGGGTGATGCGCTGCTGGTCGGCGGGCTTGAGGCGCGCGGCGGTCACCGGGTCGACGCGCTGCAGCTCGCGGTAGAGCGCGTGCAGGCCTTCGCGTTCGAGCTGTTCGTAGAGCGCGGCGCGCACGTCGCGGTCAGCGGCAGGCATGGCGTCGAGCCCTTCGAACAAGGCCTTGTAGTACAGCATCGTGCCGCCCACCAGCAGCGGCAGCCGGCCGCGTGCGCGGATCTCGCCGATGAGCCGCTGCGCGTCGTGCACGAAGCGCGCGGCCGAGTAGGCCTCGGCGGGGTCGATGAGGTCGATGAGGTGGTGCGGCACGCGGGCGCGCTCCGCCGCGCTGGGCTTGGCGGTGCCGATGTCCATGCCGAGGTAGACGAGCGCCGAGTCGACGCTCACGATCTCGACCGGCAGCACCTCGGCGATGGCGAGCGCCGCAGCCGTCTTGCCCGAGGCGGTGGGCCCGGCGAGGCAGAGGTAGGGGTACCGGCTCATGTTGACGGCACCGCCGTGGCCCGCTGCGGCTCGCCGTGGCGCTGTACCAGCGTCCACGCGACGAGCGCGATGCCGACCCCGAAGACCCCCACGCCAAGCGTCAGCGGGTAGACCGTGCCGTCGAGGTGCTTGCCGAGCCAGGTGCTCACGAGGAAAGCGCTGACCGACATGCCGAAGCCCGACAGCGAGGCGGCCGTGCCGGCCTTCTCGGGGAAGGGCCCGACCGCACCCGCCTGCCCGCAGGGCTGGTGGATGCCGTGCCCCAGCGCATAGAGCCACTGCGGCACCGCGATGGCCCAGACGTTGTGCACGCCGAAGAGGCTCAAGGCCGCCATGCTCACGCCGCCGGCCAGCGACAGGGCGCCCCCGACGGCCACCGCGCCGCGCAGGCCGCGCGACAGCAGCAGGCGGCGGCAGAGGAAGGTGCCCGCGGTGTAGGCGATGGAGCTCGACAGCAGGAACAGGCCATAGCCGGCGCGCGAGATGCCCAGCACTTCGATCACCACGAAGGACGAACCGGCGAGCGTCACGAAGAGGCCGCCATAGGTCAGCGCCGACAGCGTGGCCCATGCGAGGAAGGTCGGGTGCGTCGCGACGCTGCGCCAGTTGCGCAGCATCGGCACGATGCGCGTCGCGCTCGGGTTGCGTGCCGGCACGGTCTCTTCGAATCGCCACAAGACGAGGCCGAGCGCCACCGCGCCGAACACCGCGAGCACGGTGAGCGCCGCATGCCAGTTGAAATATTCGACCAGCACGCCACCGAGCACGGGGCTCGCCATCGCGATGGTGCCGAGGCCGGTGAGCGCACGCGACATCACCCGTGCGCCTTCGTGCGGTGCGTAGAGGTCGCGGATGATCGAGCGCCCGCAGGTCACCGCTGCGGCCATCGCCGCGCCTTGCAGCGCACGCCACAGCACCAGCCACTCGATGGCCGGCGCGGCGGCGCTCAGCACGCTGGCGATCGTGTACAGCGAGAGGCCCACCCGCAGCACCGGCTGCCGCCCGAAGCGATCGGCCAGTGGCCCGCACACCAGTTGCCCGAAACCGAAGCAGATGATGAGCGCCGACAGTGTGAGCTGCGCCGAGGCGATGTTGGCCCCGAGGTCGCGCGTGAGCGCGGGCAGGGCGGGCAGGTAGAGATCGGTGGTGACGGGCTGGATGCCCATCAGGAGGGTCAGCAAAAGCACCACCGTGGCCGGGCTCATTGCCACACGGTGGGCCGCAGGGGCGGCCGGTGTCGGGGTCATCGTGCGAGGGTAGCAGCCTTGTTAGGATGCCGCTCCCTCTCTGTTTGCCGACGCTGCACCGACCATGACGACGCCCCGCCGCCTTCTCGCCCTTTGTGTGGCCCTGAGCCTCGCGCTCGTGCAGAGCGCGCATGCGGTGGAGCTGATCAGCGCCGAGCAGGTGGTGCAGCGCGCGCAGCAAGCCGCACCCGCGGGCGATGTGCGCGCCAGACTGCAAGGGGCGCTCGAACGCAGCGACGTGGCGGCGGCGCTCGCCGAGCGCGGCGTGAGCGCCGACGAGGCGCAGGCCCGGGTGGCCGCGCTGACCGACGCCGAGGCCGCCTGGCTGCTCGCCGAGATCGACAACGCGCCCGCCGGGGCGTCTGGCGAGGTGATCGGCACGATCATCCTCGTGCTCGTCATCCTGGTGTTCTCGGACATCCTCGGCTTCACCCGCATCTTTCCCTTCCTGCGGCCCGCCCGCTGAGGTGGCGTGCAGCGGCGTGCCTGCCTCGCGCTGACGCTCGCACCGCTGACCGGCTGCGCGGTGCAGGCCGATGCGTGGCTGGCGGAGCCGCCGGCCGGGGTCCCGACGCGGGTGGAGCTGTCGCACACGCCGTTCTTTCCACAGACCGAGCTGCACTGCGGGCCGGCCGCGCTGGCCACCGCGCTCGGAGCGATCGGCATCACTGCAACGCCCGAGGCGCTCGGTCGCGAGATCTTCCTTCCCGCGCGCGCGGGCACGCTGCAAGCCGAGATGCTCGCCGGCACACGTCGCCAGGGGGCGCTGGCCGTGCGCATCCCCGGCACGCTGGCGTCGGTGTTGCGCGAGCTGGCCGCCGGCCACGTGGTCGTGGTGTTGCTCAACCTGGGCCTCGCGATCGCACCGCGCTGGCACTACGCGGTGGTGATCGGCCACGACCTGGAAGCACGTGAACTGCTGATGCGCTCGGGCACCACCGAGCGCGACCGCATCGCCATGCGCACCTTCGAGCACACCTGGGCGCGCTCGGGGCACTGGGCGTTTGTCGCCGTGCCGCCCGGCCGCTGGCCGGCCACCGCACAGGCCGAGGCGGCGGTCGACGCCGCCATCGGGTTCGAGCGCAGTGCGTCGCCGGCGCAGGCCTTGAAGGTCTATGAGAGTGGCCTCGCGCGATGGCCGGCAAGCCTGCCGCTGGCGATCGGCCTCGGCACCGCCGCGCATGCCACGGGCGACTCATCGCGGGCGAAAGAGGTGTTTCGGCAGGCCGGCGAGCAGCACGGCAGCGGCGCCGCGTGGCTCAATCTCGCGCGGCTGTTGCAGGCGGAAGGAAAGCGCAGCGACGCCATCGCCGCTGCGCAACGCGCGCTGCAAGACCCGCCGTGGGCCCCGCAGGCGCAGCGTTTTCTCGATCAGCCGACGATTCGGCCGTAGCGTTTCAGCCGACCATTCGACCGTAGCGGTCGAGTGCCACCAGCTCCACGTACTTCGAGCCCTGCGTGCTGCCGGGCGTGAACTGCACGGTGTAGCCGCCGAGGTCGGTGCGCAGGTTGGAGAGGGCCTCCTTGATGCCGCGCTTGTTGGCCCCGGCACCCCGCATCGCCACGCGCGTGGCTTCGACGGCGATGCGCCCGCTGATGTAGCCCTCCAGCGTGGCCACGTTCACCCGCTCTTCGCTGCGGATGGCCGTGAGGTCTTGCTGGCAGCGGCTCACCACCTGCAGGCCCATCGCTGACGGGCGTGGCACCACCACGCTCAGGATGGCGCTCTGACCGCGGCTGGTGAGCGTCTCGATCAGGTCCTGCCCCGCCATCGACGAGGCATAGAAGAGGCCCTTGTACCGCGCCGCGTGCATCTGGTCGATGATCGCGGCCACCGGCGCAGCGGCGGTGACGAAGAGCACGCAGTCGAGGCTGGCACCGGCCAGTTTGGTGGCGGCCGCCTGGAACGAGGCCGGGTTCTGGTCGACGGCGATCACCTCGCGCGGGGCGATGCCGGCGTTCGCCAGCGCGCCCGTCATCGCGCCCAGGTTGGCCGGCGTGATGCCGACCTGGTGCACCAGGCCCACGCGCAGCAGCGCGCGCTCGCGGGCGTAGGTCACCATGCGCTTGAACTCGAGGTCGTGGCCGGCACGCACGTGGAAGGCCGAGTGCACCTTCTCGTGGCGCAGGCCCATGGTGCCGCTGGCGGGGCCCACGAGCGGCATCTGCTGCTGCTCGATGGCGCTCATCGCGGCTTCGGTGCCGCTGCCGCTGGTCAGGCCCACGAGCGCCGCGACGTTCGAGCCGAGCAGCGTGCTCACGTTCTGCACGCAGCGCTCGGGCGAGCCTGCGTCGTCGAGCGTGATCAACTCGAAGCGTGTGCCGCCGGTTTTGGAGGCGGCTTCGAACGCCGCCACGATGCCGGCGCGCACGTCGCGCGCATGTTCGGCGCCGAGGCCGGTCATGGCGGCCGACTGGCCGAACTTGATGACGTTGGTCTGCGCCAGCACGCGGCCCGCAAACCCGGCGCTCAGAGCACCCGCCATACCCCCAACGATGAGATTTCTGCGATTCATTTCATGCACCCCTGTGTGTCCGTGGACAGGTGCGCATTAGCCGCTCAATCGGGGTGTTACGGCGTGTCTGCTTGTTGCACGGGCTTCGTGACCGCAAGGGCCCGAACCCCCTCGTTTAAGGGGGAAAGTGCACAGATTCCCGTCCGGGTTTGCCCGGGAAACACGGTTACGCCGAGTTACGAACTCGGTAAATCACCGTGCAGTTCCTTCAATCCATCCGCGGCCCCGCCATGGGTCGCGGTCTGTTCAGCGCAACGAGATCTTCACGTTCTTCAGTTCGGTGTTCTCCAGGATCGCGTCCATGCCGCGCTCCTTGCCCAGGCCCGATTCCTTCAGCCCGCCGAAGGGCGCATCGCTCGAGGCCTTCATCCCGGTGTTGATGGAGATGTTGCCGATCTTCAGGCCCCGGGCCATGCGCAGGGCTCGCGCCGAGTCGCGGGTGTAGACCACACCGGCGAGGCCATAGCGGCTGTCGTTGGCGATGCGGACGGCGTCCTCCTCGGTCTTGAAGCGGATGACGGTCTGCACTGGGCCGAAGACTTCCTCCTGTGCGATCTGCATGCTGTTGTTCGCATCGAGCACGAGGGTGGGCGCGACGAAGGCGCCTTTTGCGAGTTCGGGGCGGGCGCTCAGGTCCTGCACCACGTCGAGCGTGGCACCGGCCGCTTGTGCGCCTTCGAGGTAGCCCTGCACGCGCTTCAACTGCGCCGGGCTCACGAGTGGGCCCATGTGGGTGTCTTCGAGCTCGGGCAGGCCGACCTTGAGCTTCGCGCAGGCCGCGCGCAGCTTGGCGGTGAACTCGTCGGCGATGCTCTCGTCGAGCAGGAGGCGTGTGCAGGCCACGCAGATCTGGCCGGTGTTGAGCATGATGTCGCTCGCGGCGAGCTTCACCGCGCGGTCGATGTCGGCATCGGCGAACACGATCAGCGGCGACTTGCCGCCGAGTTCGAGCGTCAGCCGCTTGATGCGGTCGGCCGCGGCGCGAAAGATCGACTTGCCGGTGACCGTGCCGCCGGTGAACGAGATGCGCTCGACCATCGGGTGCGCCACCAGCGCATTGCCCACCGTGCGCCCGGGTCCGTTGACGATGTTGACCACGCCTTCGGGAAAGCCGGCCTCGAGGATGGCCCGGCCCAGCTCGACCGACGACAGCGGCGTGATCTCGCTCGGCTTGACCACCACCGTGTTGCCCGCGGCGAGCGCCGGCGCGAGCTTGCTGAGCATGAGTGTCAGCGGGTAGTTCCACGGCAGGATCATCCCGACCACGCCGAAAGGCTCGCGGATCGTGTAGTTCATGACGCTGGTGTCGGCGACGTTGAGCGTCTGCCCGCCCAGGCCCATGGCGACGCTTGCGAAGTAGTCGATGGTGTCGGGCAGCACCGCCATCGACTGGCGTGTGAAGGTGATGGGCCGGCCGACGTTGAGCGTCTCCAGCCACGAGACCTGCTCCATGCGCTGGGCGAAGCTCGTGGCGAGCTTGCGCAGCAGCTTGGCGCGCTCGCGCGCCGAGGTCTTGCTCCACACCGTGTCGTACGCGCGCTGGGCGGCCTTCACCGCACGGTCCACATCCGCTTCGTCGGCCTCGTAGGCGCTGGCGAGCTTCTGGTTGAGGCTGGGGTTGAAGGTGTCGAAAGTGCGCCCGGATTGCGAGGCGACCTCCTGGCCGTCGATCAGCATCGGGTAGGGGCCGGTGCGCAGGATGTTGTCGGGGATCATGAGGGTCTCCTGGGGTCAGATGTTGCGGCCGGCGTTGGCCCAGTAGGGCGCACGCAGCTGGTTCTTGAAGAGCTTGCCCATCGCTTCGCGCGGTAGCGAGGCGCGCAGGTCCACCACCTTGGGCACCTTGTAGCCCGCCAGGCGCTCGCGCACCCAGGCACGCAGGCTCTCCGGCGTGGGCGAGTGGCCCGGTGCGGGCACGACGGCGGCGGCCAGCGCCTCGCCGTACTCGGGGTCGGGAATGCCGAACACCGCCGCGTCGAGCACCTCGGGGTGGGCCAGCAGCACGTGCTCGATCTCGGCCGGGTAGATGTTCACGCCGCCCGAGATCACCATGTCGCGCTTTCGGTCGGTGATGAAGAGGTAGCCCTCCGCATTGAGGTAGCCCATGTCGCCGTTGGTGATGTGGCCGTCGCGCTCGATGCTCTGGCGCAGGGCGGGGTCGTTCTTGTAGGTGAAGGGCAGGGCGTTGTCGCCTGGGTTCACGTAGACCTCGCCGACCTCGCCGGCCGGCAGCGGGTGGCCTTCGGCGTCGAGGATGCGCAGCGAGAAGCCCTCGACCGGCTTGCCCACGGTGCCGGGAAAGCGCAACCAGTCTTCGCTGGTGCCGAGCGTCACGAGGCCGGCTTCGGTGGAGCCGTAGGTCTCGGTGAGGATGGGGCCCCACCAGTCGATCATGGCGCGCCGCACCTCGGGCGGGCACGGCGAGCCGCCGTGGGTGGCGTTCTCGAGCGTCGACACGTCGTAGCTGGCGCGCTGGGCGGCGCTCAGCTTGAGCAGGCGCACCAGCATCACCGGCACCAGCGAGAGGTGGGTGAGCCGGTAGCGCTCGACGGCCTGCAGCAGCAGCTCGGCGTCGAAGCGCGGCATCACCACGATCACATCGGCCATCTCGAGCGCGAGGCGTGCACCGGCGTTGGGGCCGGCGTGGTACAGCGGGCCGACGACGGCGGTGCGCATGCCCGCGCGTGCACGGTTGACGAGGGCGCGCACGCGCAGCTGGCCGGCGTGCTGGGCCGGCGTGCCGGGCAGGCGCATCACGCCCTTGGGGCGGCCGGTGGTGCCCGAGGTGTAGAGCAGCGTGCCGAGCGTGGGCACGGGGGCGGCGCGCCAGGGCTCGATGCCGTCGCGCCAGTCGGCCCAGCGCAGCGTGCCGTCGGGCAGCGGCGCGTCGCCACCGGCCAGGCCGTAGGCGTGGGTCGTGTCGGGCGGCGTGTCGACCACGATCACGGTCACATGAGGTGGCACGACGGTCGCCACCTGCGACAGCAGGTCGGCGTGGACCACCAGCACCTTCGCGCCGCTGTCGGCGAGCAGGTAGCCGGCTTCGTCGGCCTGGAAGTGCCAGTTCACCGCCACGAGATACGCGCCCAGGCGGTTCACCGCGAGGATGGCCTCCAGGTAAGGCAGGTCGTTGCGCATCATCACGGCGACCGCATCGCCCTGACCCACGCCGAGCGACGCGAAGCCCGTCGCCGCGCGGGCAGCGTTCAGGCGCAGCGTGCTTCCGCTCATGCGGCGCTCGCCGCAGACCAGCAGTTGGTGGTCGGGGTTCACGAGGGCGTCTCCAGCGTCTTCAACCGGTTCAGGTGGGTGGCAGCGTCGGCGAGCAGGGTGGCCATTGCCTCGGCGACCGACTCGCGTTTCGTTGCGAAGCCGATCGCAGGGCCCATCGACACCATGCCCTGCTGCACGTCGCCGCCGCGGTAGCAGAGGTCGCGTGTGGTGGTCCCCTTGATGCGGTCGCCGAACTCGGGGTAGCTGCGCACGCCTTCGGCCTCCATCTGCTGCACGGTGCGGGCGTTGTCGTTGGCGAGCACGCGCCAGGTGTCGCGCAGCGAGCGCATCGCGGTGGTGGAGCTTTCTTCGTCGCAGCCGATGAGGTGGTTCTTGTAGTTCTCGTGCGCCCAGACTTCGTGGCAGGCGAGAAAGCGGGTGCCCATCAGCACGCCGTCGGCGCCGAGCGCGAGCGCGGCCACGATCTGGCGGCCGCTGCCGATGCCGCCGCCGAGCACGAGCGGCACCTTGAGGCGATCGACCGCATAGGCGCCCATCACCGAGACGGGCAGCTCGTTCATGCCCGGGTGGCCGCCGGCTTCCATGCCGACCAGGCACACCGCATCGGCACCGAGCGCTTCGGCCTTCTGAGCATGGCGGATGCGCGAGGCCTTGTGCATCACGATGCCGCCGCTGTCATGGATGGCCTTGAAGAGCGGCTCGGGATGCGCGGCCACGGTCTCGAAATGCCGCACGCCCTCTTCGAGCGCGACCTCGATGTGGCGCGGCACGATCTCGTTGTTCTGGTTGCGCGACGAGAGCGTCAGGTTCACGCCGAAGGGCTGGCCTTGCGTGAGGTCGCGGCAGAGCTTCAGCTGATCGCGGTAGGCGCCGAGCGTGTCGAACGAACGCGGCGTGATGAATCCCATGCCGCCCGCGTTGACGATGCCGGCGACGAAGCGCGCATCCGACAGCCACATCAGCCCACCCGCGAGGATGGGATGCTGGATGCCGAAGAGCTCGGTGATCCGTGTCTTGAACAAGCGCCCGCTCACAACATCGTGAACCCGCCGCTCACCCCGATGCTCTGCCCGGTGATGAAGGCCGCCCGGTCGGAGGCGAGGAAGGCCACCATGCCCGACACGTCTTCCGGCTTGCAGAGGCGGTTGAGCCCGCGCGAGATCGGGTAGGCCTTGAGCATCTTGGCCAGGCGCTCGTTGTTCTCGGGCGTGGCGCTCGGCGCGAGCGCACCATCCTTGATGCCTTCGTGCGAGACGGCGCCGAGGGCGATCACGTTGACGTTGATGCAGTCCTTGCCGTGCTCTTGTGCGATGGCCTTCGAGAAGCCGAGGATCGCGGCCTTGGCGCCCGAGTAGACGGCGAGGTTGGCTTCGCCCACACGGCCCGCCTCCGACATGATCGAGACGATCTTGCCGCCGCGTTTCTCCACCATGCCGGGCAGCACCGCCTTGCAGCAGTACAGCATGCCGTAGACGTTGAGGTCGACGATCTTTTTCCAGCCGATCGAATCGGTCTGCAGGAACTTCGGCGGGATGCCGCCCTTCTCGCGCCGCTCGGGGATGATGCCGGCGTTGTTGACCAGGATGTCGATGGTGCCGAAGGCGGCGCTGCCCTCGGCGACCATCCTGTCGACGGCCGATTCGTCTGTGATGTCGGCCACCGCCGCGCGGGCCTGGCCGCCCGCGTCGTTGATCTCCTTGGCCACCGCGTTCGCACGTTCGGCGAAGAGGTCGTTGACCAGCACGTGCGCGCCTTCGGCCGCGAGGTCGAGGCAGATGCGCCGGCCCACGCCCTGGCCACCGCCGGTGACGAGGGCGACCTTGCCCTTGAGATGCAGATCCATGGTGTCTCCTGAGAGGTGATGGTCAGCGGCCCTTGAAGACCGGGGGGCGCTTTTCGACGAAGGACTTCATGCCCTCCTTGCGGTCCTCGCTGTCGACGACCATCGTCGCGGCGTAACGCTCGAACTCGAGGCCAGCGTCGAGGCCGACCTCGATGCCGAGGTTGATCGACTGCTTGGCGAAGCGCAGCGCGAGCGGCGCGTTGCGGGCGATCCTGGTGGCCATCTCGAAGGCCGCTGGCATCAACTGGTCAGGTGCGACCACATGGTTGACGAGGCGGATCTCGTGCGCACGCTGCGCATCGATGATCTCGCTCGTGAAGATCAGCTCCTTCGCCACGCCCACGCCCACCACGCGGGGCAGGCGCTGCGTGCCGCCGGCCGCGGGGATGACGCCGATCTTTCCTTCCGGCAGGCCGAAGCGGGCGGTGCTGGAGGCGATGCGGATGTCGCAGCACAGCGCGAGTTCCAGCCCACCGCCGAGTGCGACGCCATTGATCGCCGCGATGATGGGTTTCTCGAACTCCTCGATGTCGCGGAAGAGCTGGTGCGTGGCCTTCTGCTTCAGGTAGTAGTCGGCCGGATGCGTCTGGGCGGCAGCGCGCTCCTTGATGTCGGCGCCGGCGCAGAAGGCGCGGTCGCCCGTGCCGGTGAGGATGACGCTGCGGACGGTCTCGTCGTTGCGCGCGAGGTCGAGGATGGCCGCCTGCAGGTCGGGCTTCATCGTGCCGCCGAGCGTGTTCATGCGCTCAGGGCGGTTGAGGCGGATCACGGCGACGCCGTCCTTCACCTCATACAGCAGCGTCTCAAATTGCATGTCGGTCTCCTTCAATCCGTCTTCTGCAGCACGTGGGCGATGGCGACCGAGCCGAGGCCGATCATGTGGGCCATCGCAAGCCGTGTGTTCGGGTGCTGGCGGCCGGTGGCCTCAGAACGCATTTGGCGGGTGATCTCGGCGATCTGGCCCACGCCCGTCGGGCCGATGGGGTGGCCCATGCCGATCAGGCCGCCCGATGCATTGACGGCGCAGCGGCCGCCGATGGCGGTGTCGCCACGCGCCAGGTCGTGTGCCCCTTCACCGGGGTGGCTCACGCCGATGGCTTCGCCGTAGACGATCTCCTCGATGGAGAAGGCGTCGTGCAGCTCGACCATGTCGAGGTCGCTCGCGGCAATGCCTGCCTGTTCGAGTGCGGCGAGCGACGAGTCGCGCACCATCTGCACGATGGGAGGCACCTCGCCCCGGCCCAACTTTTCGCTGGTGGACACCGAGGCGATGACGCGCGGTGAGCGCGTGCGGCTCAAACCCAGGCGCGCGATGGCCGCGGCCGAGGCCACGATCACCGCTGCCGCGCCTTCGCCGCGTGGGCAGCACTGCTGCACCGTCAGCTCGCCGGCCACTTTCGGCGACGCCAGCACCTGCTCCAGCGTGCGTGGCTTGCGGAACTGCGCATAGGGGTTGAGGGCCGCGTTGCCGTGGTTTTTCACCGCCACGCGCGCCAGCGCTTCGACGTTGAGCCCACCGTCGCGCAGGTAGCGGCGTGCGAGCAGCGCGAACTTGGCGACCGGCAGATTGCTCGTCGGGCTCAGCGGGGCCAGGCCATCGCTGCCCGAGGCGCGCCGTGCGTGGCCGGTCTTGTCGACACCGACCGCGAGCACGACGTCGTGTTCGCCGCTCGCCACCGCCTGGCAGGCGAGGCGGAAGGCCGACGAGCCGGAGGCCGAGGCGTTCTCGACCTGCGTGACCGAGAGGCCGGTGGAGCCGAGGTGGCGCAGCATCACGCGCCCCGCGGCCATGCCGAGGGCTGCGGTGCCGACGAAGGCGGCCTGCACCTGCGGCCACTGCAGGCCGGCGTCCTTCAAGGCCTCGCGCACGGCGGTGAGGCCGAGGTGGACGTAGGGCGTTTCGCTCGGGAACTGGTACGGGTGCATGCCGATGCCGACGACATGCACCGCGCGCTCTTGCAAGAGTCGGTTCATGAGCTGGCCTCTTTCGGGCGGAAGCGCAATCCGCGCTGCGTGTCGGTCGGGTCGGCGCCGATGGCTTGCATCGGCATGTCGAGCTTGAGCTGCGATTCGTCGACCACGGCGATGAGCGCCTCTTCTACGACACCGGGCGCGAGTTCCACTTCGCCGACCACAACGGGCGGCGCGAGCCCAGGCACCACGTCGCCGTGGAGGGTGATGAAGTTGCGCAGGATGGGCGTCTGCGGCATCGGCACCTTGTCGAGCGTGTCGTCGCCGCACTCGCGGCAGCCCCAGGCGCTGGACGGGAAGGTGTAGGTGCCGCACCGGCGGCAGTGCGCGAGCAGCGTGGGCAGGTGGTCCACGCCCCAGGCGGGGCTGAGTGGGGCGGCAGTGGTCATGGCGCGAGGCGTTGGGTGAGGGAGTTCTTCAGCGCCGCGATGTCACGGGCGATGTCGCTCGACGCCGGGTCGAGCATCGATTGCGTGCGCAGGCCACGCAGCGTGGCGATGAGCAGGCGTGCCTCGTCGGCGGCCTTCACGTCGGCGCGGATGCTGCCGGCCTGCTGGCCCTTGACGAGGGTGCGGGTGAGCGAGGTGTGCCAGCGTCTGCTGAAACGCGCGAAGTGCTCGCGGATCTGCGGCGCGGGGCCGATGGATTCGAGCATCAGCACGAAGAAGGCGCGTGACGAGAGTGGTGGGTCGTCCATGCCTTCGAGGTAGCAGTCGATCTCGCAGAACACGGCATCCAGCCCGGAGAGACCCCGCAGCCGCGCCAGCAGGCCGGTGCGGAAGTCTTCGATCACCCGCTCGACCAGCTCTTCGAGCAGCTTGTCCTTGGTGCCCCAGCGGTGCGAAACCAGGCCGCGGCTGTAGCCCGATTCGGCACCGATGGCTTCGAGCGTGGCCTGCGAATAGCCGCGCGTGGCCACCAGCCGCAACGCCGCCTGCAGCATGCGCGTGTCGGACTCAGCCACGCGCTCGGCCTGGGTGCGGCGAGGGGGCAGGGTGTCGGCTGGCATGGCGCCAGTCTAGAACTTACTGGCTCGCCAACAAGTAAGTTGATCGGCGTTTTCGTCGGTGTTAACGCTAGGGCGTTCCGCCCTGGAAAACGTTCGACGGCGCGCGGCTCAGAAGCGCTCGTTGCCGCGCAGGTAGCGCCAGGCGCCGGGCGGCAGGTCGCCCAGCATCACGTTGCCGATGCGCACACGCTTGAGGCCCACCACCTTCAGGCCCACCGCTTCGCACATGCGGCGGATCTGCCGCTTCTTTCCTTCGCGCAGCACGAAGCGCAGCTGGTCGTCGTTGACCCACTCCACCTGCGCCGGCTTGAGCGGCTCGCCGTCGAGTTCGAGGCCGTGGTTGAGCAGGGCAAGGTTCTGCTGCGACAGGGGCTCGCCCGTCACGCTCTCCACGCGCACCAGGTATTCCTTCTCGACCTCGCTGTCTTCGCCGATGAGCTGCTTGGCGATGCGGCCGTCTTGCGTGAGCACGAGCAGGCCGGTGGAGTCGATGTCGAGCCGGCCGGCCGGCGCGAGGCCGCGGTGGTGGCTCTGCAGGAAGCGGATGCCCGAGCGGTCTTCGCGCCACTGGTTCTGCGGTGTGACGAGCACCGACGCCGGCTCGTAGCCGTCTTCGGCCTGGCCGCTCACGTAGCCGATGGGCTTGTGCAGCAGCACCGTGACCTTCAAGGCCTGCGCATCGCGCGCCTTGGCCTCGATGCTGATCAGCTGGCCCGGCAGCACGCGCGAGCCGAGCTCTGTGACGACCTTGCCGTCGACCCGCACCCAGCCTTTGGGAATCCACTCGTCGGCTTCGCGGCGCGAGGCGATGCCAAGCTCGCTCATGCGCTTGGACAGGCGCATCGAGCCAGGGTTGTCGACATGCACCTTGAAGTCTTCGTCGTCATCGTCGTCGCGATGACGCGGCCGCGGGGGGCGCTTGGGGGCCTGATGCGGCTGGGCGGGGCGTGCAGGGCCGCCGAAGGCCGTGTTGGGTTTGCCGAAAGCGGTGTTGCCGCCGGCGCGCGCCGGGCCCACCGGACGGGCAGGCGGGAGCGGCCGTGACGGGCGGTCCTGGCGCTCTTGTCGCGGCGGGCGGGTGTCGCGCTGCTGGCGTGCGGCCGGGTCGACGGGGGCGCGGTCATCGCGCCGGGGCGGGCGGCCGAGGCCTTCGGGTTCGGGCTGGCGTCGTGTCGAAGCGGGCGGCCGGTCGCCGTAGCGCAGCCTCAGCTGCTCCTGGTAGCGCGCCTCGCGCTCTTCACGCTCGGCCTGTGCCTGCGACAGGGTGGGACGCTTCTTCACGCCTGTGCCGCGCACGGGGCCGCGGGCCGGCTTGGCAGGGCCGGCGGGCGAGGTCTTCTTCAACTTCAAGGTGGCCATGCCGGGATTGGAACATGGCGTGCCCCGCCAGCCTAGCCGCGCGGGTGATGGGCCGCATGCAGCGACTTCAGCCGTTCGCGCGCCACGTGGGTGTAGATGGTGGTGGTGGAGATGTCGGCGTGGCCGAGCAGCATCTGCACGGCGCGCAGGTCGGCGCCGTGGTTGAGCAGGTGCGTGGCAAACGCATGGCGCAGCGTGTGCGGAGACAGCGGCACCCGCACATCGCCCTGCAGCGCGTACTTCTTGATGAGCTGCCAGAACATCTGACGCGTCATCGGGCCACCGCGGGCGGTGACAAAGAGCGCATCGCTCGCCTGGCCCTGCAGGATGGTGCTGCGTGCCTCGGCCTGGTAGCGCGTGAGCCAGGCATGCGCCTCTTCGCCGAAGGGCACGAGGCGCTCCTTGGCGCCCTTGCCGGTGACGCGCAGCACGCCTTCCGACAGGCTCAGGTGCACGCTCTTCAAGGTGACGAGTTCGCTCACGCGCAGGCCGCTCGCGTACATCAGCTCGAGCATGGTGCGGTCGCGCAGGCCGAGCGGGGTGTCGACGTCGGGCGCGCGGAGCAGGGCCTCGACCTGTGCCTCGCTCAGTGTCTTGGGCACCCGCAGCGGCTGCTTGGCCGACAGCAGCTTGAGCGTCGGATCAGCCTGCACGAGATGCTCGCGCAACGCCCAGCGGAAGTAGCGCTTGAAGACAGTCAGCCGCCGGTTGGCGCTGGTGGCCTTGCTGGCGGCATGCTGCGCGATGGCATGCTCGCGCAGGTGGCTTTCACGCGTGTCGTCGAGTGCTGCGCCGTGGGTCTTTGACAACCACTGAGCGTACAGCGTCAGATCGCGGCGATAGGCCGCGAGCGTGTTGGCCGACAGCCCGTCCTCGATCCACAGGGCATCGATGAAGCGGTCGATCGACTGTTGGCTCGCAGCAAGGAATGAGTCGGCCATGCATCGATGATCGCACCGACGACGCCCCCGAAAAGCGAGCGCAGCGAAGCGTGATCGAGCCACCCGAAGCCCGGGTCCCCCGGGCCGATGGGGTCGCCCCTCGGGGGCAGGAGCGCAGCGACTGGGGGGCTCAATCCAAAGTCAGCTTCTGCTGCGCCACCACCTTCTTGTAGACCTCGAACTCGGCCTTGATCTGTTCGGCAAACTGCTCCGGCGTGTTGAGCACGATCAGCGAGCCGGTGTCTTCGATGCGCTTCCTGACGGTGGGGTCTTCGACGGTCTTCTTCACCGCCGCATGGACCTTGTCGACCACCTCCTTGGGCAGCCCCTTGGGCCCATGGATACCATAGTAGGCCATGCGGTTGACTGGCTCCAGCCCCACTTCCTTGAAGGTCGGCACGTTGGGCAGCACGGCCAGGCGGGTGGGTGCGGCGACCACGATCGCGATGAGGCGGCCGTCCTTGATGAAGGGCAGCGCCGAGGGCAGGTTGTCGAAGATCATCGGCACCTGGCCGGCCACGGTGTCGTTGAGCGCGGGGCCCGCGCCGCGGTAGGGGATGTGCGTGATGAAGGTGCCCGAGAGGTTCTTGTACAGCTCCATCTGCAGGTGGCCGATGCCCCCGGTGCCGGAGCTGGCGAAGGAGTACTTGCCGGGGTTCTTCTTCAGCTCGGCGATGAAGCCCTTGTAGTCGCGCGCCGGGAAGCTCGGGTGCACCGCGATCACGTTGGGCGTGGCCGCGATGTTGGTGATCGGCGTGAAGTCGGTGATCGGGTTGTAGGTGATCTTCGGGTTGATGGCCGGGTTGGCCGCGGTGGTCGAGACGGTTGCCATGCCGAGGGCGTAGCCGTCGGGGGCCGACTTGGCGATTTCGTTGGCACCGATGGAGCCCCCGCCGCCGGCCTTGTTTTCCACCACCAGGGTCTGGCCAAGCGGGCCGCCGATCTTCTCGGCCACCACGCGCGCCACGATGTCGGTGGTGCCGCCGGGCGCGAAGGGCACGATCAGTCGCACCGGCTTGTTGGGGTAGGCCTGCGCGAAGGCAATGGGCACGGTGGCCGACAGGGCGAGCGCGGTGACGATCAGACTTCTGCGATGCATGCGAACTCCTCAGGGGTGGCGGTCGTGCGTTTAATAACCCATGCTGCACTTGCCAGCTGGCATTGGCGACTGTGGAAACTACGCAGGGCGTTGTACTGCAAACTCGCACGATGTCGAATGGCCTTTTGCTGCTGCCGGACTTTCTGCTGATCGCCTGCGGCTTCCTGCTCTGCCGCTACACCGCCCTCGATCGCCCCATCTGGGAGAGTGCTGAACGGCTGGTGTATTACCTGCTGTTCCCGGTGCTCCTCTTCAACTCGATCGTCAAGACGCCGCTGCAGCCGGCGCAGACGCTCGGTCTCGCGGCAGCCGGGGTGGGGGGTGATCCTGTGCGGCGTGGTGCTGGCCTTTGCGCTCAAGCGCTGGCCCGGTGTTGACGCCCACCTGCATGCCTCGGGCGCGCAGATCGCGTTTCGCTTCAACTCCTACGTCGCGCTCGCACTGGCCGAACGGCTGGGCGGCTCGCAGGGCGTGGCCTCGATGGCGCTCCTGATCGCGCTCTGCGTGCCGCTCGCCAACGTGGCCGCGGTCTGGTCGCTCGCGCGGCAAGGCGGGCACAACTACCTGCGCGAGATTGCGCGCAACCCGCTGATCATCAGCACGCTGGCCGGGCTCGCGGCCAACGCCGCCGGCGTGAGCTTTCCGGAGGCGGTGGCGACCACCCTGCAGCGCATCGGCGTGGCCGCGCTGCCCATCGGCCTCTTGGCAGTGGGCGCCGGGCTGCGCGTGGGTGGGCTGAAGAAGGGGCCGTGGCTGGCCACCACGCTGCTCGGCATCCGCCATGCCGTGCTGCCGGCGGTCGGCCTCGGCCTCACCTTGCTGCTGGCCTTGTCGCCAGAGCAGCGCCACATCGCGGTGCTGTTCGCGGCCATGCCCACCGCATCGAGCGCCTTCGTGCTGGCCTCGCGCATGGGCGGCGATGGGCCGTATGTGGCGGCCCTGGTGACGGCATCGACGCTGCTCGGGATGGTGAGCATCCCGATCTGGCTGGCGTTGATCTAATCCTGGGCGAGGGCCCAGTCGATGTGCTCGCGCAGCAGCGGGCTCGCGTTCTCGCGCGCCGACTGCAAGGCCGCGCTGGCCGCGGGGTCATGTGTGGCGCGCAAGGCATTGCCGAGTGCGACGGCGATGTTGCGCTGCCATCGGGCATGACCGATGCGCCGGATCGCACTGCCTTCGGTGTGGCGCAGGAAGTCATCTTCCGTCCAGGCCCACAGCTGCAGCAAGCTGGCGCCGGTGAGCGAGGGGCGTGGGTCGAAGTCGGGCAGGGGGTTGCGTCGGGCGTATTTGTTCCAGGGGCAGACGAGCTGGCAATCGTCGCAGCCATAGATGCGGTTGCCCATCGGGGCGCGCAGGGCTTCGGGGATCGGGCCGTCATGCTCGATGGTGAGATAGGAGATGCAGCGCCGCGCATCCAGCCGGTAGGGCGCGACGATGGCTTGCGTGGGGCAGACGTCTAGGCAGGCGCTGCAGCTGCCGCAATGCGGGCTCACGGGTTCTGACAGCGGCAGCGGCAGGTCGACGTAGATCTCGCCGAGGAAGAAGGTGGAGCCGGCCTCGCGGTGCAACGTCAAGGTGTGCTTGCCACGCCAGCCGATGCCGCTGCGCGAGGCGAGCTCGACTTCGAGCACGGGCGCCGAGTCGGTGAACACGCGATGGCCGTAGGGGCCCACGGCTTCGGCCAGACGCTCGGCGAGCTTTTGCAGCCGCTGGCGCAAGACCTTGTGGTAGTCGCGGCCGCGGGCATAGACCGACACCGCGGCTTCGGTGGGGCGCTTCAGGCGATCCCATTCGACGGCCTGCCACTCGTCGGGGGTGCTGCGCGGCAGGTAGTCCATGCGCGCGGTGACCACGCGCACCGTGCCCGGCACCAGCTCGGCCGGGCGCGCACGCTTCAGGCCGTGCGCGGCCATGTAGTCCATCGAGCCATGAAAACCGTTGTGGAGCCAGGCGAGCAGGCCTGGTTCGGCGGAGGACAAGTCCACGTCGGCCACGCCGATCTGTGAAAATCCGAGCGCTGCAGCCCACTCGCGCAGTGGTGCCATCAGCGCATGCAGCGCCGCGTCGTCCAACTTGCCGTCCAACCCAAACGCGTCTGTCATTTGTCGATTCTAGGAACCCGCACCCTGCACTGGGCCGATGAGGCCGCCTGCGACGCCACCGCGAAAGCGCTGGCGCAGCGGCCGGCGTTGCGCGATGCGTTCATCGAGCTGCACGGCACGCTGGGCGCCGGCAAGACCACCTTTGCGCGCCACCTGCTGCAGGCGCTGGGCGTGCAAGGGCGCATCAAGAGCCCGACCTATGCAGTGCTCGAGTCGTATGACGTGGCGGGGCTGGCCCTCTCGCATTTCGACTTCTATCGTTTCAAGGACCCTCAGGAATTCGAGGACGCCGGCTTTCGCGACGTGTTTGCGCAGCCCGGGTTCAAGATCGCGGAATGGCCGGAGCAGGCGGCAGGCCTGTTGCCCCCCGCCGACTTGAAGGTGGAACTCATTCCGCTCGATGGGGACGAACGCCGCGTGATCTTCAGCGCCCACACACCCCGAGGATTGGAGTTGTTGCCCGACGCCGGGGCGCCCCAGGTCGGGCAGAGCCCCGCCGGGGCAGGAGGGCAGCGACTGGGGGGCTCGACATCTTGAAGCGGCGCGAGGTCCTTCAGGGGTCGATCGCACTGCTGCTCGGCACACACGAGCTGGCCTTCGGCGCCAGCATTCTCGCGGTGCGTGTGTGGCCCGCCGCCGAGTACACGCGCGTCACGCTCGAATCGGACACGCCGCTCGCGGCCCGCCACTTCATGGCCGAGAACCCGGCCCGGCTCGTCATCGACATCGACGGCCTGGAGCTGAGCCCGGCGCTGCGCGAGCTCGTGGGCAAGGTGCGCGCCGACGACCCGTTCATCGCCGGCGTGCGCGTGGGCCAGAACCAGCCGCGCGTGGTGCGCCTGGTGATCGACCTCAAGCAGCCGACCGCACCGCAGCTTTTCACGCTCGCGCCGGTGGCGGCCTACCAGCACCGCGCGGTGTTCGACCTACACCCGACGCAGGAGCGCGACCCGCTGCTGGCGCTCATCCAGGACAAATCCCGCGCCGAACAGGAGGCCGCGCAGGCGGTGCAAGACGCGCTCGGCGACTTCATTGGCAAGATGAACAAGCCGCCCGCACCGGCGGCCTCGGGCGCGGCCACGCCACCCCCGCCCCCGGTGGCCGCCGCGCCTGCGGCGTCGGCGCCGGCGATGACCAAGTCGCGCATCGACCGCCTCATCATCGTGGCGCTCGACCCCGGGCATGGCGGCGAAGACCCAGGCGCCATCGGCCCCACCGGCCTGCGCGAGAAAGACGTGGTGCTGGCCGTGGCCCTGAAGCTGCGCGACCGCATCAACGCCGTGCCCGGCATGCGGGCCATGCTCACGCGCGATGCCGATTTCTTCGTGCCGCTGCACGAGCGGGTGCGCAAGGCGCGGCGGGTGCAGGCCGATCTTTTCGTCTCGATTCACGCCGATGCGTTCATGAAACCCACGGCGCGCGGCGCGTCGGTGTTCGCCCTGTCGCAGAACGGGGCGACCAGCACCGCCGCCCGCTGGATGGCCGACAAGGAAAACGCCGCCGACCTGGTGGGCGGCGTCAACATCAAGGCGAAAGACACTACCGTGCTGCGCACCCTGCTCGACATGAGCACGACCCGCCAGATCAAGGACAGCCTGAAGCTCGGCGGCGAGGTGCTGGGGCAGATCCGAAAGGTGGGCCACCTGCACAAGGGCAGCGTGGAGCAGGCGGGCTTTGCGGTGCTGAAGGCGCCCGATGTGCCGTCGATCCTGGTGGAGACGGCCTTCATCTCCAACCCGGACGAAGAAAAGAAGCTGCGCAGCGACGACTACCGCGAGCAGCTGGTGGATGCGCTGACCGCCGGCATCAGGCGCTATTTCGCGAAGAACCCTCCGCTCGCGCGCAACCGGCAGCTGTGACGCTCAGGTGGCCGCTGCCGCCGCCTTGCGCCGTGCCTTCCAGGCACCAACGATGACCAGGAGGCCCGGCACGATGATGGCGCCCCAGATGATCTTGTCGAGGTTTTCCTTCACCCACGGGATGTTGCCGAACAGGTAACCCGCGAGCGTGACGCCGCCCACCCAGATGGTGGCGCCGATCACGTTGTAGAGCGTGAAGCGGCTGCGCGTCATCTCGGCCACGCCGGCGACGAAGGGCACGAAGGTGCGCAGGAACGGAAAGAAGCGCGCGAGGATGATGGTGATGCCGCCGTGCTTCTCGTAGAACGCGTGCGCCTGGTCGAAGGCCTGCCGGTTGAAGAAGCGGCTTTGCTCCCACTGGAAGACCTTGGGGCCGAAGTAACGCCCGATGCTGTAGTTGCACTGGTCGCCGAGGATGGCCGCCACCGTCAGGAGCGCCAGCGCCAGCGGCAGGCTCATCAAGCCCACCGCGCACAGCGCGCCCACCACGAAGAGCAGCGAATCGCCCGGCAGGAAGGGCATCACCACCACGCCGGTCTCGACGAAGATGATGGCAAAGAGCAAGGCGTAGACCCAGCTGCCGTACGTGGCCACGAAGTTGGCGAGGTGCACGTCGACGTGCAGGATGAAGTCGATCAGGAAGGTGATGATTTCCATGGCGGGCGATTATGGGTGACGCCCTGGGCACCGTTCTTACAATGCCCCGATGAACGCTGTGCCCGAGCTTGCTGTGTCTGATCCTGCGAAGCGTCGACCGATCCGCGAGCTGCCCGACGAGTTCATCAGCCAGATCGCCGCCGGCGAGGTGGTGGAGCGGCCGGCCTCGGTGGTACGCGAGCTGGTCGACAACGCGCTCGACGCCGGCGCCACCGAGGTGGTCGTCAAGCTGATGGCCGGGGGCGTGCGCAGCATCCTGGTCGAAGACGACGGGGTCGGGATTCCGGCCGACGAGCTGCCGCTGGCGTTGCGCCGTCATGCGACCAGCAAGATCGCGTCCCTGGGCGAGCTGGAGAGTGTGGCGACCATGGGGTTTCGCGGCGAGGCGCTGGCGGCGATCTCGTCTGTCGCCGAACTGAGCATCGCCAGCCGCACCGAAGGGGCGCCGCACGCCCAGCGCATCGACGCGCGCAGCGGCGAGCTGGTGCCGGCGGCGCGCGGACGCGGCACGAGCGTGGAGGTGCGCGAGCTTTTCTTCAGCACCCCGGCGCGACGCAAGTTCCTGAAGACCGATGCGACCGAGCTTGCCCATTGCCTCGAAGCGGTGCGCCGGCATGCGCTGGCGCGGCCCGACGTGGGCTTTGCGGTGTGGCATGAGGGCAAGCTCGTCGAGCAGTGGCGCCGCAGCAGCTTGGCGCAACGCCTGCGCGAGGTACTGGGCGACGCCTTCGTGGCCGAGAGCCGCGAGGTGCAGTTCGAGATCGGCCCGCTGCGCGTCATGGGGCGCGCCGGCACGCCGGCTGCGGCCCGCTCGCGCGCCGACCAGCAGTATGTGTACGTCAACGGCCGCTACGTGCGCGACAAGCTGATCGCGCATGGCGTGCGTTCGGCCTATGAAGACGTGCTGCATGGCGGCCGCCAGCCGGCCTATGTGCTGTTCCTGGAGATCGCGCCCGATCGGGTCGACGTGAACGTGCACCCGACCAAGATCGAAGTGCGCTTCCGCGATTCGCGCGAGGTGCACCAGGCGATGCGGCGGGCGGTGGAGGCGGGGCTGGCGCCGCCGCAGGCGCACGTGGCCGCGATGCCCGAAGCGCAGCCCCAGGCCACCGAAGCGGCTCGCCCCTCGTTCGCCTCACGGCCGATGCCGACGCTGCAGAACCCGCTCAACCTGGAACAGGTGGCGGTGCTCTATGCCCAGGAAGCACCCTCGCCGTGGCCGGTGACGCCGGGCCCGCGGCCTGCCGCTCCGGCGGCTGAACCGCCAACGCAGCCGCTGCCTGCGGGCGACTGGCCACTCGGCCGTGCGGTCGGGCAGGTGGGCGGTGTCTTCGTGCTGGCGGAAAACGCGCAGGGCCTGGTGGTCGTCGACATGCACGCGGCGCACGAGCGCATCGTCTACGAGCGGCTCAAGGCGAGCCTTGGCGCGGCGGCCATCGAATCGCAGCCGCTCTTGATCCCGGCGACCTTCGCAGCCACGCCGCAGGAGATCGCGACTGCGCAGGCCCAGGCCGAGAACCTGCTGGCCCTGGGGCTCGATGTCTCGGTGCTGTCGGCCGGCACGCTCGCCGTGCGTTCGCGGCCGGCGGCCCTGGCCGGTGGTGATGTGGTGGAGCTCGCTCGCAGCGTGCTGGCCGAGCTGGCGCAGTACGACGCCAGCAGCGTCATCCAGCGTGCGCAGCACGAGATCCTTTCGACCATGGCCTGTCACGGCGCGGTGCGGGCCAACCGGCAGCTCACGCTCGACGAAATGAACGCGCTGCTGCGTGACATGGAGCGCACCGAGCGCAGCGACCAGTGCAACCACGGTCGGCCGACCTGGCGGCAGATCACGATGAAGGAGGCTCGACGGTCTGTTCTGGCGCGGGCGTTGAGCAGGACTCGCGATGCAACACGACTTCGTCTCGGCCCTGATCCTCTTGCTGCTGGTGCTCGACCCGCTGGGCAGCCTGCCGATCTTCATCCCGGTGATGCGTCAGGTGGCGCCCGAGCGGCGGCGCTGGGTGGCGCTGCGTGAAGTGGGCATCGCGTTCGCGGTGCTCTTCGTCTTCATGTTCGTCGGCGAGGGTTTTCTGCGGGTGATGCGTCTGTCGGAGCGTTCGCTCGAAGTGGCTGGCGGTGTGATCCTGCTGATGGTCGCCATTCGCATGATCTTTGGCGGCGGTGGCGGCGCCTACGGTGTGCCCGAAGGCAAGGAGCCGCTGATTTTTCCGCTGGCGGTGCCGCTCCTGGCCGGCCCGTCGGCAATGGCCACGGTGCTGCTGCTGGCCTCACGCCAGCCCGACCGCATGGGCTCGTGGATCGGCGCGCTGGCCTGCGCAATGGGGGTGTCTTTGCTGGTGCTCTTGCTGTGCAATCAGATCCGCCGCTGGGTGGGCGACTCGGTGGTGTCGGCCACTGAGAAGCTGATGGGCCTGGTGCTGACCGCGATCGCGGTGGAGATGATCCTCGCGGGCTTGAAGCGGTATTTCCTGGGCTGAAAGAAAAACGGCCGGTCTTGCGACCGGCCGTTCTTGTCTTGCGACAGCTTGCTGATCGGGGGATCAGAAGTTGTGGCGGATACCAACCGCGAACGACTGGAAGTCGTTACCGTCCGCCGACGAGTAGTAGGCGATGTTGGCCTTGTTGTCGACCTTCGTGTAGAAGCCGTACACCTTAGTGCGCTTGCTCAGGTTGTAGTTCGCGCCCAGCGTGAACTGCTTGGCATCGGTGCCGTCGGCGGACGAACCGTTGACCTTGATCTTGCTGGCCAGACCGACGTTGGCGTGCAGCTCCAGGGCGCCGGTCGTGAACATGCCGGACACGCGGAAGGTGTCGCGCTCGACATCGGAGCCGGCGATTTTGCCGTCGTTGCGGGCCCAGTAGGAGCCGACCGTGAAGGCGCCCAGCTCCACCATCGCACGCAGACCGATCTCTTGCGCGTCGTTGTAGGTCACGCCGTCGATCGTGACCGGGCCGTTTACGTAGGCAGCGCCCAAGTGCAGCGGGCCACCGACATAGTTAACGGCCAGAGTTTGGGTGTTTTCGGCAGCGGTTTCGCGCAGGCCAAGCTGAAATTCGGCATCCAGGCCAGCGAAGGTCGGCGTCTTGTACGCGATGGTGTTTCGCGCGTCGCCGGGGTACAGGTAGAACGCATCCGACGACGTGCCGGTGTCGTGGTTGTGGAAGCTGATGTAGTCGGCCGTGGCGAAGTAAGCGGCCGTCGGACCCATGTTGCCGAGGCGCAGCGTACCGAGCGAGGCGTGAGACAGCCCGACATTAGACTCGCGACCCCAGAATGCGCCGGAAGTCGTGCCGGTGTCGGCATTGAAGCCGTGCTCGATCAGGAAGAAGGCCTTCAGGCCGCCGCCCAAGTCCTCGGTGCCCTTGAAACCGATACGCGACGCGTTGTTGACCACCTGGGTCGATGACGTGCTGCCATCCTTCTGACGTTCAACAGTTTCGTTCAGGCGGCCGTAGACGGTCACCGAGCTTTGTGCAAGAGCCGAACCCGCTGCCAGGGTGGAAATGGCGGCGATGAAAAGAGAGCGCTTCATGAGCATTCCTTATGTGTGAAGTGCGGAGTTGGTTACCGCGGAAGGTTTCACTGTTGGGTGGTTGAGTCCCGACTGCTGACCCAAACGCGAATGGAGTTTAGGCGCGCATGTACTGGAAAGTCCCAATCTCGTTGCTCGTTCGCAACAAGCTTTTTGTGCTCGATGCGCTAGCACAAATCAACGGCCACGGTGGTGCGCAGGGGCTTCCAGACGCTTGGCGAGCAGCGACAGCAGCAGGGTGAGCACGAGGTACATCACCGAGATGGTGAGGTAGGGCTCCCAATAGCGGGAATACGCGCCCGCGACGGTGCGTGCGGCCATCGCCAGCTCGGCCAGGCCGATGGCCGAGACGAGCGAGGAGTCCTTGATGAGCGTGATGCCCTCGTTCACCAGCGCTGGCAGCATGCGCCGGAAAGCCTGTGGCAGCACGATGAAGCGCATGGCCTGCGCATGGGTCAGGCCCAGGCTGTAGCTGGCCTGCGTCTGCCCGAGGTGGATGCTCTGGATGCCGGCGCGAAAGATCTCGGAGATGTAGGCCCCGGCGTTCAGGCTCAGCGCGAGCGCACCAGAGAAGAACGCCCCGTGCGATTGCCGGAATTCCCGTGCCGACTCGCCGGCGAGCAGCAAGCCGGTGTCGGGGTGGACCAGCAGGGGCATCACCGCAAAGTGCACGAGCAGGATCTGCACGAACAGCGGTGTGCCGCGGAAGAAGGTGACGTAGGCGACCGTGAAGGCCCGCGCGAGCCGCAGGGCCCACGCGAGCGCGATCGACTTCAGGGGCGGTGCGTCGCTCGAACTGCTGACGAGGCCGAACAGCACGCCCAGCACCAGCCCGCACACGATGGCGACGAGGGTGAGCTGGACGGTCATCCACAGGCCGGTCACGAACAGAGGTCCGTAACCGACGAGGATCTCCCAGCGCAAATCCATCGCCGAGGGTGCAGTAGGTGCGGTTTACTTCGAGGCTGCAGACGCGGCCGGTGCCGCCGCCGGCGCAGCGCCGAAGTACTGGGTGTAGATCTTGTCGTAGGTGCCGTCGGCCTTGATGTCGGCCAGGCCCTTGTTGATCTTGCCCAGCAGGTCGGCGTTGCCCTTCTTCACGGCGATGCCGTATTGCTCGTTCTGGAAGGCCTTGTCGGCGACCGTCTTGAACTTGCTGCCGGAGTTGTTGGCGACGTAGTTGATGATCACGCCGTTGTCGGCCACGACGGCATCGACGCCACCGCTTTCGAGCTCTTTCAGCGCCAGCGGCGTGGACTCGAAGCGCTTGATATTGGCGCTGGTCTTGCCCTGCAGCTTGGTGACGACCTCGTCGCCGGTGGTGCCGGTCTGCACGCCGACCTTGAGTTTCTTCAACTCATCGAACTTGGTCACCTTGGAGTTGGCCTTCACCGCGATGAGCTGCTGCGCATCGAAGTAGGGGTCGCTGAAGTCCATGGTCTGCTTGCGCTCCTCGGTGATCGTGATCGCCGAGACGAGCAGGTCGCGGTCACCCTGCGCGAGGGTATTGAAGATGCCTTCCCACGGGGTGTTGATGAACTTCACCTCGATGCCGGCCTTCTGGGCGATGGCCTTCACCACGTCGATGTCGAACCCGACGATTTCCTTCTGCGTGTTCTCGGACTCGAACGGCGCGTAGGCGGCGTCGGTCCCGACCACGTACACCTTGGCCGGTGCCGGAGCCGGGGCAGACGCCGCGGCGACGGGGGCCGAAGCGGCCGGAGGCGGCGTCTCGGCCTTCTTGCCGCAGGCAGAGAGGAGGATGCCGGTGATCAGCAGGGCGCTGGCTTGGAGAAAGCGACGTGTGGAGAGCGTGTTGTTCATGGACGTCCTTCGATTGAGGCCTGAAAAGCGGCCGCTCGTGGCGGCCGCAAGGGGGCCCCAGTGTAATGGCGCTCGGCACGGGGGCGGCTCGGCCGGCAGCAAGATGTGCGCCACCTCAACCGGTGCGCAGTTGCGCCAGTTCCTCGTCGGTGAAGCCGGCCGCCAGGCGCGCGCTGTCGTTGAACGGCGGTCGCAACTTGGGCGCTTCGTGCCGGCGGGTGAGTTCGCGGTAGTGGTCGACGGGGTCGAGCCCCTCGCGTTGGCACAACCAGCGGTACCAACGGTTGCCGATCGCCACATGGCCCACCTCGTCGCGCAGGATGATGCCGAGGATCTCGACCGCCCGCGTGTCGCCCGCCTTGGCGAACTTGGCCTGGAGCGGCGGTGTCGCGTCGAGCCCGCGCGCTTCGAGCGTGCGCGGCACGAGGGCCATGCGCGCGGTCACGTCGCCGGCGGTACGTTGGGTCATCAGCCACAGGCCGTCGTGTGCGTCGAAGTCGCCGTAGTCGTGGCCGAGGCTTTGCAGGTGCTCGCGCAGCAGCGTGAAATGCAAGGCCTCCTCGCTGGCGACGCGCAGCCAGTCGACGTAGAAGAGCACCGGCATGCCGTCGAAGCGGAACGCGGCGTCGAGCGCGAGGTTGATCGCGTTGAACTCGATGTGGGAGATGGCGTGCAGCAGGGCGGCGCGGCCTTCGGGTGTGTAGGGCGTGCGCGACGGCACCTGCTTGGGCGGCACGAGCCGCGGGCGAGCCGGGCGGCCGGGCAGATCGAGTGGAGCCTCTATTCGCTCTGTGGTGTCGATGAGACTGCGGTCCAGTTGCGCGAAAAGCGCGCGGGCTTCGGCGGCCTTGGCGGCAGGATCTTGCAGGCGCAAGACCTCGAGGGCGCGGCGTCGGGGGTTCATCCCTAAAATTATCGGCTTCACCCTGAGGATGCCCATGGCTCTTTATCAACTCGGCGACGAGTCCCCCGACATTGCCGATTCCGCCTGGGTCGCCGACAGCGCGCAGGTCATCGGTGCGGTGACGCTCGAAGACAACGCGAGCGTGTGGTTCGGCGCGGTGCTGCGCGGCGACAACGCGCGCATCACCATCGGCCGCAATGCCAACGTGCAAGACGGCACCGTGATCCACTGCGACACCGGCTACCCCGTGACCCTGGGCGAGAACGTGACGGTGGGCCACCAGGTGATGCTGCACGGCTGCACCATTGGCGAGGGCTCGCTGGTGGGCATCCAGTCGGTGATCCTGAACGGCGCCAAGATCGGCAAGCACTGCATCGTGGGTGCGGGCGCGCTGGTCACCGAAGGCAAGGAGTTCCCGGACGGCTCGATGATCCTCGGCTCGCCGGCCAAGGTGGTGAAGATGCTCACACCCGAGCAGATCGAGCGACTCAAACTGAGCGCGCTGCACTATGTCGAGAATGCCAAGCGCTACAAGGCGGGTTTGAAGAAGATTGGTTGATGAGCGAACTCCATAAATTCTTGTTCGATGGCCTGCCGGTGCGCGGCCTGCTGGTGCGGCTGACGGGCGACTGGCGCGAGGTGCTGGCGCGCCGGGAGTCGGCACAAGACGCGTTTCCGGCGCCCGTGCGCGAGTTGCTCGGCGAGATGGCGGCGGCCGGTGTGCTGATGCAGTCGAACATCAAGTTCGACGGTGCGGTGGTGATGCAGATCCACGGTGAAGGGCCGGTGAAGCTGACGGTCGCCGAAGTGAAGTCGGACCTGAGCTTTCGTGTCACGGCCAAGGTCACGGGCGAGATGCCGCCGGTGCCGCGCCTGGACACGCTGGTCAACGTGAACGGCAAGGGCCGCTGCGCGATCACGCTCGACCCGCGCCAGAAGCTGCCGGGCCAGCAGCCCTACCAGGGTGTGGTGGCACTGCATGGTGACCATGGCGAGCCGCTGCACCGCTTGAGCGAGGTGCTCGAGCACTACATGCTGCAGTCGGAGCAGCTCGACACCAAGCTCGTGCTGGCCGCCAACGACGAAGTGGCCGCCGGCCTGCTGATCCAGCGCTTGCCGGTCGAAGGTGCGGGCAACCTCGGAGGTGCGCGCAACGAAGACGACATCGGCCGCGACGAGGACTACCGCCGCATCGCGATGCTCGCCGCCACGCTGACCAGCGACGAGCTGCTGACGCTCGATGCCGACACCATCCTGCGCCGCCTCTTCTGGGAAGAGAAGGTCCTGCGCTACGAGCCACAGCACCCGAGGTTCGCCTGCAGCTGCTCGCGCGAGCGGGTGGGCAACATGCTCAAGTCGCTCGGGCGCGAGGAGGTCGACGGCATCGTAGTCGAGCAGGGACGCGTCGAGATCGGCTGCGACTTCTGCGGCGTGAAGTACCACTTCGACGTGGTGGACGTGGGCGAGCTCTTCACGCCGCAAAGCCGGCAGCAGCCCGGCACCACCACACTCAACTGACACCACCCCATGGTCTACGCACTGCTGAAACTCCTGCACTGGGCCGCGATCATCATCTGGCTGGGCGGCATGGTGTTCGCGCATTTCTGCCTGCGGCCCGCCGCCGCCGCGCTGCCGCCGCCGCAGCGGCTGCCGCTGATGGCCGATGCACTGGGCCGCTTCCTCAACATCGTGGCCGGGCTGGTGCTGGTGACGCTCGCCACCGGCGCCGGCATGTGGGGCTGGGCGGTGCGGAGCACGCATCAGACGGGGACTCCGTTCAACGCCCCGGCCGACTGGTACGTGATGGCTGGGCTGGGCGTCTTGATGGCCCTGGTGTATGGACACATCCGCTTTGCGCTCTATCGCCGGCTGCAGCGGGCGGTGGCTGCGCAGGAGTGGCCGGCCGGTGGTGCGGCGCTGCAGGAGATCCGTTTCTGGGTCAGCGCCAACATGGTGTTCGGCGCGATCATCCTCGCGGTGGTGTCGCTCGGACAGGCGAGCTAGACATCGCCTCGTGCGAGCAGGTGGCGTTCGCAGTCGGCATCGCCGCAGCGCTCGCAGACCCACTGCCAGGGGCGCTGCGGTGACTCGTCGGGCAATGCGTGGCCGATCGCGGCGAGCGCAGACCGCAGCCGCTGCGGCCCTTCGCCGCTGACGACCGCATACGGCACGTTCGCCCGCACGAGGCTGGCGCGCACCAGCGCGGTCACCGGCTCGCGCACATGTGCGCCGTCTCGCATGTGTCCATCGGCTTCCCAGGGCAGATCGAGTGCGGTCAACAGCGTGTGGCGATAGCGCCGCTGTTCGGCTTCGGCCATGGCGTAGAGGCTGGCATCGCCGAAGATCAGATCGCTGTAAACGGCGATCATCAGCGCCGAGGTGTCGGCGACGACGATGTCGTGCGTGACCATGGCGGCTTCGATGCGGCGTGCCTGTTCCTGTGCGATGCCCACCTGCTCGTGGACGTGAGGGGTGCGCCCCCGTGCCAAGCAGAACTCGCGCAGGTACTCGTCGATGCGTGCCACGCGCAAGCCCTTTTGCGCGAGTGCTTCGGCCAGCTCCGCCGCCAGGGTGGTCTTGCCCGTGCTTTCGGCGCCGACGATCGTGATGACGCCGCTCAATGGGGCACCCCACGCACTTCGTGCGGTCCCGCCAAGCGGGAACGAGCCTCTACGGGCGGCCGGGCGAGGCTCATGCCGCGACGGCCAGGCGCTTCCATGCGCGCAGGCCGGCGACAGACATCACGATGAAGATCGCGTAGAGCACCACCGTCAGCCACAGGCCCTTGTAGGCGAAGAGTGCGACGCTGACGGTGTTGACGACCAGCCAGGCCGTCCAGTTCTCGACGTACTTGCGGCCGAGCAGCCACTGGCCGAGCAGGCTGGCGGCGGTGGGAAAGGCGTCCCACCAGGGCACGTCGGTGTCGGTGGTGCGGGCGAGGAAGAGGCCGGTCGCGGGCCAGGCGATGGCCAGCGTCAGCAGCAGGCCCCAGCGTGCGTTCGGTGCAAGCGAGCGCACCTGCAGCGGTTTGCCGTCGTCCTGCGTGCCTCGCAGCCATTGCCACCAGCCCCAGCTGGCGACCACCACGAAGAAGATCTGCAGCCCCGCTTCGCCGTAGAGCTTGCTGTTCCAGAAGAGCAGGAAGTACAACAGCGAGCTCGCGATGGCGAGCGGCCAGGCGATGGGATTGACGCGCATGTTGCACACCACCATGACGATGGCGAGCACGAAGGCCACGATCTCGAGCCAGGTGACGGGCGAGCCGAGAAGCGTGAAGGGTGCGGCGAAGATCGGCTGCAGAGCCTGCAGCAGGGCATCCATGCGGCGCTAGCGCTTGGGCGTGACCTGGACGTAGATCTCGTCCGGCTTGACCATGCCCAGCTCGAAGCGCGCTTTTTCCTCGACCATCTCCAGGCCTTCCTTGAGGTCGCTGACCTCGGCCAGCAGCTGCTCGTTGCGCTCGTGCGCGGCTTCGTTCTGGGCCTTCTGTTCGAGCAGCTTGCCTTCCAGCTCCATCACGCGCGGCACCCCCGACCGGCCGAGCCAGAGACCGGCATGCACCAGCGCGATGAGCGCCAGCAGGGCGAGGGTGACGATGCGCACGTGTGGGCCGGCGTGGGCTTAGCGCAGGTTGTAGAACGCGCCGCGGCCAGGGTACGACGCCACATCACCGAGGTCTTCCTCGATGCGCAGCAGCTGGTTGTACTTGGCGATGCGGTCGGAGCGGCTCATCGAGCCGGTCTTGATCTGGCCGGCGTTGGTGCCGACTGCAATGTCGGCGATCGTCGAGTCTTCGGTCTCGCCCGAGCGGTGCGAGATCACCGCGGTGTAATTGGCGCGCTTGGCCATCTCGATGGCGGCGAAGGTCTCGGTCAGCGTGCCGATCTGGTTGATCTTGATGAGGATCGAGTTGGCGATGCGCTTCTCGATGCCTTCACGCAGGATCTTGGTGTTGGTGACGAAGAGGTCGTCACCCACCAGCTGCACCTTGCCGGCGAGCTTTTCGGTGAGGTGCTTCCAGCCGTCCCAGTCGCCTTCGTGCATGCCGTCTTCGATGCTGATGATCGGGTACTTGTCGCACCAGGTGGCGAGGATGTCGGTCCACTCGGGGGCGGTCAGCTGCAGGCCTTCGCCTTCGAGGTGGTACTTGCCGTCCTTGTAGAACTCGCTGGCGGCGCAGTCGAGGCCGATGGCGATGTGTTCGCCCGGGGTGTAGCCGGCCTTGTCGATGGCTTCCAGGATCATCTGGATCGCGGCCTCATGGCTGGCCACGCTGGGCGCGAAGCCGCCTTCGTCGCCGACGGCGGTGCTCATGCCCTTGGCGTCGATGATCTTCTTGAGCGCATGGAACACCTCGGCGCCATAGCGCACCGCCTCGCGGAAGCTCGGGGCACCCACGGGGATGATCATCAGCTCCTGCAGGTCGAGGTTGTTGTTGGCGTGTGCGCCGCCGTTGATGACGTTCATCATCGGCACTGGCATCTGCATCGCGCCCGAGCCACCGAAGTAGCGGTAGAGGGGCAGGCCCGACTCTTCGGCCGCGGCGCGGGCCACGGCCATCGAGACGGCCAGCGTGGCGTTGGCGCCCAGGCGGCTCTTGTTCTCGGTGCCGTCGAGGTCAATCAGGGTGCGGTCGAGGAAAGCCTGCTCCGAGGCGTCGAGGCCGAGCACGGCTTCGCTGATCTCGGTGTTGATGTGCTCGACGGCCTTGAGAACGCCCTTCCCGAGGTAGCGACTCTTGTCGCCGTCGCGCAGCTCGATGGCTTCGCGCGAGCCGGTGGACGCACCCGAGGGCACGGCGGCACGGCCCATGGTGCCGCTTTCCAACAGCACGTCGCATTCGACGGTCGGGTTGCCGCGGCTGTCGAGAATCTCGCGGCCGACGATGTCAACGATGGCACTCATCTATCTTCCTCTTGGCAGTTTTGGGTGAATTTATGGGGCGATTCTCGTCCGCTAGCCGTTACACGCCATCGACAACGATCATGCGCATGATGCCGGCGCCTTCGCGCAGGGTGCGGGCGTGGCTGTAGGTCTCGCTGGCGTAGAAGGCCTTGGCTTTGGCGCGGTCGGGAAAGCGCAGCACGATGATGCGGCTGGGTGTCCACGGGCCTTCGAGCACCTCGAACTCGCCCCCACGCACCAGGATCTCGGCGCCGTGCTCCTGCATGGCTTTCGTGGACCACTCGCGGTACTTAGCCATCTTCTCGGCGTCGGTCACCGTCACGTCCGCAATGATGTAGGCGCTCATGGCGTTCAGCAGGAGAAGTCGTTTTCGAGCAGCGGCTGCTGCTTGATCACGCGGTCGAGGGCGACCAGCTGTTCGAGCAGTGCCTTCATGTGCTTCAACGGCACGGCGTTCGGCCCGTCGCTCATCGCGTTCTTCGGGTCGGGGTGCGTTTCCATGAACACACCCGCCACACCCACCGCGATCGCGGCACGAGAGAGCACCGGCACGAATTCGCGTTGACCGCCCGAAGCCGTGCCCTGGCCACCCGGCAGTTGCACCGAGTGCGTGGCGTCGAACACGACCGGCGCACCCGTCTCGCGCATGATCGCCAGCGAGCGCATGTCGGAGACGAGGTTGTTGTAACCGAAGCTCGCGCCCCGCTCGCAGGCCATGAAGTTGTCTTCGTTCAGGCCCTTGGCCTTGGCCGCCGCACGGGCCTTGTCGATCACGTTCTTCATGTCGTGCGGCGCCAAGAACTGGCCCTTCTTGATGTTGACCGGCTTGCCCGACTGCGCCACCGCGTGGATGAAGTCGGTCTGGCGGCACAGGAAAGCGGGGGTCTGCAGCACGTCGACGACGCTGGCCACCGCGGGAATCTCGGCCTCGCTGTGAACGTCGGTCAGGATGGGCACGTTCAGCTCGCGTTTTACCTTGGCGAGGATCTCCAGGCCTTTTTCCATGCCCGGGCCGCGGAACGAGGTGCCCGACGACCGGTTGGCCTTGTCGTAGCTGCTCTTGAAGATGAAGGGGATGCCGAGCGCGGAGGTGATCTCCTTGAGACGGCCGGCGACGTCCATCTGCAATTGCTCGGACTCGACCACGCACGGGCCGGAGATGAGGAAGAAGGGCTTGTTCAGCCCGACGTCGAATCCACAAAGCTTCATGCCGCCACCTTCTGCTTGCTGCGCGAGGACTGATGCGCCAGTGCCGCCTCGATGTACGACTTGAAGAGCGGATGCCCGCCCCACGGCGTCGACTTGAACTCGGGGTGGAACTGCACGCCCATGTACCAAGGGTGCACGCTCCTCGGGGCTCCACGATCTCGGTCAGCTTCTCGCGCTGCGTGATGGCCGAGATGACGAGGCCCGCTTCGGTGAGCTTGTCGAGGTAGTTGACATTGGCCTCGTAGCGGTGGCGGTGACGCTCGGTCACCACATCTCCGTAGATTTCGTGGGCCAGGGTGCCGGGCTTGACGTCGGGCTCTGGGCGCCGAGGCGCATGGTGCCTCCGAGGTCGGACTGGGCGCTGCGCTTCTGGATCGAGCCGTCGGCATCTTGCCACTCTTCGATCAGCGCGATCACCGGCTCGGGCGTGTCAGGGTCGAACTCAGTGCTGTTCGCGTTCACGAGGCCAGCCTTGTGGCGGGCGTATTCGATGGTTGCAACCTGCATGCCCAGGCAGATGCCGAGGTAGGGCACCTTGTGCTCGCGGGCGAACTGCGCGGTGAGCACCTTGCCTTCGACGCCCCGCTTGCCGAACCCGCCAGGCACGAGGATCGCGTCGTACTTGTCGAGCTGGTTCACGTTGGCCGGGGTCAGCGTCTCGGAATCGACGTACTCGATGTTGACCTTGGCGTGGTTGGCGATGCCGGCGTGTCGCAGGGCTTCGTTGAGCGACTTGTAGGAGTCGGACAGGTCGGTGTACTTGCCGCACATGGCGATCGTCACCTCGCGCTGCGGATGCTCGACTTCCTCGACCAGCGCATCCCAGCGCTTCAGGTTGGCGGGCGGGGTGTTGATGCGCAGCTTGTCGCAGATGAGCCCGTCGAGCCCCTGCTCGTGCAGCATGCGCGGCACCTTGTAGATGGTGTCGGCGTCCCACACCGAGATCACGCCCCATTCGGGCACGTTGGTGAAGAGCGAGATCTTTTCGCGCTCTTCGTCGGGGATGGCGCGGTCGGCACGGCACAGCAGCGCATCGGGCTGGATGCCGATCTCGCGCATCTTCTGCACCGTGTGCTGCGTGGGCTTGGTCTTGAGTTCGCCGGCGGCGGCGATCCACGGCACGTAAGTGAGGTGCACGAAGGCCGCGTTGTTCGGGCCCATGCGCAGGCTCATCTGGCGCGCGGCTTCGAGGAAGGGCAGCGACTCGATGTCGCCCACCGTGCCGCCCACTTCGACGATGGCCACGTCCACCGCATGGTCGGTGCCGATGCCGGCGCCGCGCTTGACGAATTCCTGGATCTCGTTGGTGACGTGCGGGATCACCTGAACCGTCTTGCCGAGGTAATCGCCGCGGCGCTCCTTCTCGAGCACGCTCTTGTAGATCTGGCCGGTGGTGAAGTTGTTCGACTTCTTCATCCGCGTCGTGATGAAGCGCTCGTAGTGGCCGAGGTCGAGGTCGGTTTCAGCGCCGTCGTCGGTGACGAACACCTCGCCGTGCTGGAAGGGCGACATGGTGCCCGGGTCGACGTTGAGGTAAGGGTCCAGCTTGATGAGCGTGACCTTGAGGCCGCGCGATTCGAGGATCGCTGCAAGTGACGCTGCCGCGATGCCCTTGCCCAGCGAGGACACCACACCGCCGGTGACAAAGACGAACTTGGTCATTGCTGTGGCACTTGCGTGCTGCAAATGCTCTGGTGGTAAAGCGCGATTATAGGCGTGGCCCCGCGGCGCACATCCCTGCGCCGGTGGGGGGTCAACGCGAATGCAGAAGGACTCAGGCCTCGACGGCGGAAGCCTGCTCGGCCAGCACCTTGAGCCAGCGCAGCACTTCGGCCGAGGTGTCTTCGGGCCGCTCGAAGGGGAAGAGGTGCGAGCCCTCGATCCATGACACCCGGCCGTGTGCGAGGCGCTCGGTGGCGTGCATGCCGACCTGACGCACCTCGGTGGACTGGGTGCCGCCGACGAACGCCAGCGGGTGGCGCAGCGGATGGCGTCGCAGGAAGCCGGGAATGTCGTGGGCCAGGGTGTTGTAGATGTCGGTTTCCACCTCGCGGCGGAAGGCGAGTGTCACCCCCGGGGGCATGGGGTCCTTCGCATCTTCGATGCCGCAGGCGATGTAGTCGGCGAGCACCCGCGGGTCCCAGCGGGCGAACGAGTCCTTGCCGGCGAAATGTTCATGCGCGGCTTCGCGGCTCGGCCAGTGGTCGCGCCGGCGCCGCGAGATGGCGCCGGGCGAAAACTGCATGCCCAGCCCGGTGAACTTGGCGAACTGGATGGTGGGCGTGAGCAGGCCGCTGATCACCGGCGAGTCGAGCATGACCACGCCGCGGGCAAGGTCGGGACGCCTGGCGGCGGCCAGCAGGCTCAGGAAGCCACCCAGCGAATGTCCGACGAAGAACACCGGCTCCTTGGCATGCGCTTCGGTGAAATGCACCAGCTGCTCGCGCAGCCGAGGCCAGTGGTTCGTCACGGGGTACTTCGGGTCGTGGCCGTACTTCTCGACGGCGAGCACCGTGTAGCCCGCCTTCTTCCACGCCTCGAAGAGCACCCGGTAGGTGCCGGCCGGGAAGCTGTTGGCGTGCGAGAAGACGATGGTGCCTTTGCGTTTGCCGGCCATCTCAGATCGTCTTTTCGCTGGCGTTGGTGATCTTGCGCATGGGCTCGAAACGCGACGAACGCACGCACAGCGGGTAGGCGGTGGTGCCGCCGCTTTCCCAGTGCGGATCTTCGATCGACTCGAACACCTGGCGCAGCTTCTGTCCCCAGGTGCTGCGGATCATGTGGAAGTAGGGGTTGTGCTCGTCGATGCACACCATCTGGTCGCTCTGCAGGTGGTCGGCGCGGTAGACCAGCAGGTCCAGCGGCAGGCCGACCGACAGGTTCGACTTGAGCGTGGAATCCATCGAGACCAGGGCGCACTTGGCCGCTTCGTCCAGCGGGGTGTGCGGCGTGATCATGCGGTCGAGCACCGGCTTGCCGTATTTCGATTCGCCGACCTGGAAGAAGCAGGTTTCGCGCGTGGCCTCGATGAAGTTGCCGGCCGAGTAGACAAGGAAGAGCCGCATTGCCTCGCCACGGATCTGCCCGCCGAAGATCATCGATGCGTTGAAGTCGATGCCGGCGGCGCGCAGCGAGGGGCCATCCTGGTCGTAGACGCGGCGCACGGCGCTGCCGAGCACACGCACGGCGTCGAACATGCTCGTGGCATTCCAGATGGTGAGCGGAGGCTCGTCGGGGCCGTTGTCGAGCTTTTCGACCTGCAGGATCTCGCGCACCGATTGCGAGATCGACAGGTTGCCGGCCGAGAGCAGCACCATGAAGCGGTCGCCCGGCTTCTCGTAGACCATCATCTTGCGGAAGGTGCTGATCGCATCGAGGCCCGCGTTGGTGCGCGAGTCCGAGAGGAAGACCAGGCCGGCATCGAGCTTGATGCCCACGCAGTACGTCATGTCTTGCTGCTTTCTTGGAGAGACTTCAGGCGATAGAGCGCGTCCAGCGCTTCCTTCGGCGACAGCATATCGGGATTGATCGCGGCCAGTGCCTTGTCCACGGCGGAAGCCTCGATTTCTACCGGCGCCGCCGGTGCGGCAAAGAGGTCGATCTGAGCGTCGCTCGCCTTCTGCTGGGCTTCGAGTGCCTCCAGCGCCGCGCGGGCCTGGCGCACCAGCACCGCAGGCATGCCGGCCAGCCGTGCCACCTGCACGCCGTAACTCCGGCTGGCCGGTCCAGGCTGGATGTCGTGCAGGAACACGATGTCGTCGCCACTTTCGGCGGCCGAGACGTGCACGTTGAGCGCTTGCGTGTGCTTGACCGGAAATTCAGTCAGCTCGAAGTAGTGCGTGGCGAAGAGGGTGAATGAACGATTGCGGTCGTGCAGCTGGCTCGCGATGGCGCCGGCGAGCGCCAGGCCGTCGAAGGTCGAGGTGCCGCGGCCGATCTCGTCCATCAGCACCAGCGACTGCTCGGTGGCGGTGTGCACGATGGCCGCGGCCTCGGTCATTTCGAGCATGAAGGTCGATTGCGCATTGGCCAGGTCGTCGGCCGCGCCGATGCGGGTGTGGATGGCGTCGATGGGCCCGAGCCGGCAGTCGCTGGCCGGCACATAGGAGCCGATGGCCGCCAGCAGCACGATCAGCGCCACCTGGCGCATGAAGGTGCTCTTGCCGCCCATGTTGGGGCCGGTGATGACGAGCATCTTGCGGGTGGCATCGAGACGGCAGTCGTTGGCCATGAAGTTGCCGTTGCCGGTTTCCAGCAGGCGCGCTTCGACGACGGGGTGCCGGCCGGCGGTGATGTCGATGCAGGGCTCGCGCACGAACTGCGGGCGGCACCAGTTGAGCGTGCGGGCGCGCTCGGCGAGTGCGGCCAGCGCGTCGAGGCTGGCCAGTGCGCGGGCCAGGCCGCCGAGTTCGTCGAGATGCGTCTGCAGTTGGTCGATCACCGCCTCGTACAGCATCTTCTCGCGGGCGAGCGAGCGGTCCTGCGCCGAGAGGGCCTTGTCCTCGAAAGCCTTCAGCTCGGGCGTGATGAAGCGCTCGGCGTTCTTCAGCGTCTGGCGGCGCTGGTAGTCCATCGGCACCTTGCTCGCCTGGCCCTGCGTCACCTCGATGTAGAAGCCGTGCACCTTGTTGTATTGCACGCGCAGGTTGGCGATGCCGGTGCGGCTGCGCTCGCGCGCTTCGAGGTCGAGCAGGTAGGCGTCGCAGTTCTGGCTGATGCCGCGCAGCTCGTCGAGGTCGCGGTCGTAGCCGGGTGCGATGACGCCGCCGTCGCGCAGCAGCACGGCGGGCTCTTCGGCGATGGCGGTGCGCAGCAGGGCTTCGATCCCGGCCGGCGGGCTCATGGCCTCGGCCAGCAGGTCGAGCAGCAGCGCCTGGCCTTGCGGCACCAGCGCGCGCAGCGCCGGCAGGCCTTGCAGCGTGGTGCGCAGGCCGGTCAGCTCGCGCGGGCGCACCTGGCGCAGCGCGATGCGGGCGGTGATGCGCTCGACGTCGCTCACATGGCGCAGCGCTTCGCGCAGCGCGTCGGGCGAGCGGCTGATCAGCACCTCGATCGCGTCGTGCCGTTGCGTCGCAACATGGCGCTCGCGCAAGGGGTGCGTGAGCCAGTGGCGCAAGGCCCGGCTGCCCATGCCGGTGCGGCAGGTGTCGAGCAGCGAGAGCAGCGTGGGCGCATCGTCGCCGCGCAGCGTCTGAGTGAGTTCGAGATTGCGGTGAGTGGTGGGCGGCAGGTCGAGCAGGTCGCTGGCGCGCTCCACCGTGAGGGTGCGCACGTGGGCGAGCGCCTGGCCCTGGGTGTGTTCGGCGTAGCTCAGCAGCGCGGCGGCGGCGGCATGGGCGCAGGCGAGGTCTTGCGCGTTGTAGCCGGCGAGGCTTGCCACGCGCAGCTGCTCGCAGAGCTTGCGCGCGCCGAGGGCGGCGTCGAACTGCCAGTCGGGCCGATGCGTGATCGCGATGCGAGAGGCACTGAGCGCCGCGGGCACCTGGTCGCGGGCGACCAGCACCTCGGCCGCGTTGAGGCGCGACAACCAGCCGGCCAGCTCGCGCTCGCTGCATTCGGTGATGCCGAGCTGGCCGTTCGAGAGGCCTAGCCATGCGAGCCCGTAGCTCGCCACGCCGCGTTTCGTCTGTTGCGACAGTGCGAGCAGCAGCGCGTCGCGCTTGTCGGCCAGCAGCTCCGCATCGGTCACGGTGCCCGGCGTGACGACGCGCACCACCTTGCGCTCGACCGGCCCTTTGGCGGTGGCCACATCGCCCACCTGCTCGGCGATCGCGACGGCCTCGCCCAGCTTGATGAGCTTGGCCAGGTAGCTTTCGACCGAATGCACCGGCACCCCCCGCCATCACCACCGGCTCGCCGCCGCTCTGGCCGCGTTGCGTGAGCGTGATGTCGAGCAGCTTGTTGGCGCGGCGGGCGTCGTCGTAGAAGATTCGTAGAAGTCGCCCATGCGGTAGAACACCAGCGTGTCGGGGTGCTCCGCCTTGATGCGCAGGTACTGCTGCATCATCGGCGTGTGGTGGGCGAGATCGGAAGCCAGGGTGGCGGTGTTCATGCAGGGTGGGCACTGGGTCGGCCGCGTATTGTCCACAGAGCGGTCGACCCCTATGCTGCCGGCCCATGTTGAGACTGCGCCAGATCTGCCTCGTGGCCCCCGAACTCGAAGCCGCCGTCGAGCGGGTGCGTCGCATCTTCGGTGTCGAGGTCTGCCACCGCGACGAGGCCGTCGCGAAATACGGCCTCGCGAATGCGCTCTTCGTCTTCGGCCACCAGTTCCTCGAAATCGTCTCGCCCACGCGCGAGGGCACGGCGGCCGGCCGCTTTCTCGAACGCAGCGATGGCCGCGGCGGCTACATGGCGATCTTCGACACGCACGACCCGGAGCGCCGCCAGTCGCTGGTCGAGTCGCTCAATGTGCGCATTGCCCATGTGATGGACGCGCCCGGTTTCCACGGCATCCAGCTCCACCCACGCGATGCCCGCGCCACGATGCTCGAGTTCGACCGCAGCGACGGCAACGAGCGCCTGGATGGCGCCTACTGGCCCGCCGGGCCGCACTGGCGATCTCACCAGCGGCTCGACCGCGTCAGCGGCATCCCGTGGATCGACGTCGAAACGCCCGACCTGAACGGTCTGGCCGTGCACTGGGCGCGCATCATCGACGTGCCCATCGGCGTCGACGATGACGACCTGACCGTGCTGCGCTTCGACCTGGGCGGTGTGCGCTTCCTGCCCGGCACGCCAGAGCGGCTCGCCGCGGTGCACGTGGAGGTGAACGACCCGGCGGCCGTGCTCGCGGCCGCACATGCGGAAGGGTTCGCGGTGGAAGAGGGGGGTTTTCTCTTCTGCGGCGTGCGGATGCTGCCGCGAGCGAGTCTCTAAGCCTGGGACGACGGTACCCAGCGCTCGTTCACCAGCACCTCGTGCGGCCTGAACTGGGCCTTGTACGACATCTTGTCGCTGTCGTTGATCCAGTAGCCGAGGTACACGTGCTTGAGCTTGAGCAGGCGCGTCTGCTCGATCTGCCACATCACGTTGAAGGTGCCGTAGCTCGTGCGCGGCTCAGGCTCGTAGAAGGTGTAGACCGCCGACAGCCCGTCGTTGAGGATGTCGAGGATGGAGACCATCTTCAGTGCGCCGAGCGTGCCGTCGGCCGCGGGCGGCTCGCGGAACTCGACCAGGCGCGAGTTCACGCGGCTTTGCAGCAGGAACTGGGTGTACTGGTCGACGGAGTCGTTGTCCATGCCGCCGCCGCTGTGGCGCCCGGCCTGGTAGCGCAGGTAGAGCTGGTAGTGCTCGGGCACGAAGCAGAGGCGCAGCACGCGGGCCTGCAGGTTGCCGTGCTGCTTCCAGGCGCGCTTCTGGCTGCGCGTGGGTTCGAAGTTCTTGACCGGTATGCGCAGCGGAACGCACGCGCGGCAGCCGTCGCAGAACGGCCGGTAGGTGAACATGCCGCTGCGGCGAAAGCCATTGGCGACGAGGCCCGAGTAGGCGTCGGCGTGGATGAGGTGGCTGGGGGTGGCGACCTGCGAGCGCGCCATGCGACCCGCGATGTAGCTGCACGGGTAGGGCGCGGTGGCGTAGAACTGGATCGACGAGAGCGGCAGCTCTTTCGGGTGGGTCACGGGCCAGGTTCCTCAGGGGCCGCGCCATCGAGATTCAGCTGGGCCCACAGCGAAGGATGATAGGTCCAATCGTTTATAGCCGGTTCCCTTACCCGTGGGGTGATTGCGGCCTCGAACTCGCTGCGCGGAATCTCACGCGCACCCAGAGAGGCGAGGTGCCGTGTGCGCTGCTGGCAGTCGATGAGGGCGATGCTGTGGGCTCGGCAGAACGCGACCATCGCGGCGGTGGCAATCTTTGACGCATCGGTGCGGTGCGAGAACATCGACTCGCCGTAGAACATGCGCCCGAGGTTGATGCCGTAGAGGCCGCCAACCAGTTGCCCGTCGACCCAGGTTTCGAAGCTGTGCACCGCGCCTTGTGCGTGCCAGTCGCAGTAGGCATCGATCATCTCGGGCAGGATCCAGGTGCCCGCCTGGCCGTCGCGCGGCGTGGAGGCGCAGGCGGTGATGACGCGGCGAAAGGCGCTGTCGATGCGGATCTCGCAGCGCGGGTGGTCGAGGATGAAATGACGCAGCGTCTTGCGCAGCGAGCGCGAGACCTTGAACTCGTCGGTGAACAGCACCATGCGCGGGTCGGGCGACCACCACAGGATGGGCTGGCCCTCGCTGTACCAGGGAAACACGCCCTTGCTATAGGCCTCGGTGAGGCGCGCGGTGGTGAGTTCGCCGCCGGCGGCCAGCAGGCCCGGCGCGTCAGACCCTGCGGGCAGGGCCAGCCGCGTGTCGGGCAGCGGGTCGAGCGGATGACGCAGCCACGGGATCATGCAGGGCGCGAATCACAGGCCGGCGCATCTTGCAGCACCGGCTTCTTCTGCGAAAGCGCCACGCCATGCCGCACGGCGACGATCTCCGCGAGGATGGAGACCGCGATCTCCGCGGGTGTGCGCCCGCCGAGATCGAGCCCGATCGGGCCGTGCAGGCGGCCGATCTCCTCGGCCGAGAGGTCGAAGAGCGCGAGCCGCTCGCGGCGCTTGGCGGTGTTGCCACGCGAGCCGAGTGCGCCGACGTAGAACGCGGGCGACTTGAGGGCTTCCAGCAGGGCCAGATCGTCGAGCTTGGGGTCGTGGGTGACGGCGACCACGGCGCTGTGCGGGTCGAGCTGCAGTTCGAGCACCAGGTCGTCGGGCATCGCGGTGCTGAAGCGAGTGCCGGGCACGTCCCAGGTGAGGTGGTATTCCTCGCGCGGGTCGCAGCAGATGATCTCGAAGTCGAGCGCCAGCGCCATCTGCGCGAGCACGCGCGAGAGTTGCCCCGCGCCGATGATGAGCATGCGCCAGCGCGGGCCGAAGAGCGCACGCATCACCTGGCCGTCGAAGCTGAAGGCTTCGCCGCGGGTGGCGGCTTCGATCGTCACCGTGCCGGTGGCGAGATCGAGCCGCCGTGCGACGGCTTCATGGCGGGCGGTGCGGGCGAGTACCTCGTCGATCCATGTGACGTCGGTCAGCGGCTCCTGCACGAGCCTCAGGTTGCCGCCGCAGGGCAGGCCGAAGCGGGCGGCTTCCTCCTTGGTGACGCCGTAGGTGACGAGCGAGGGCTTGTCCATTGCCTCGCCGGCACGCACGCGCTCGATCAGGTCGTCTTCCACGCAGCCGCCGGAGACCGAGCCGACCACGAGCCCGTCGCCGCGCATCGCGAGCAGGGCGCCGGGCGGGCGCGGGGCCGAGCCCCAGGTTTCGATCACGGTGACCAGGCGCACAGGATGGCCTTCGGCGTGCCACTGGCGGGCCTGGGTGAGGACTTGCAGGTCGAGGCTGTCCATGCGTGCGGGTTTGCAAACGGGTGCGAGCCATCGTAGCGCGCACCCGTTGCCCGCGCAGGGGAGAGCTTTCCCCTGGGAACCGCGGCCTCAGCGTGCCGTCATGCCGCCGTCCACCAGCAGCGGATGGCCGACGATGAACGATGCATCGTCGGAGCTGAGGAACACCGCCGCGCGGGCGATCTCCTCGGCCTCGCCGAGCCGGCCGATCGGGTGCGCCTGCTCGATGTAAGGCGCCCGCTTGGGCTCGCGGGCGATGGCGCGCTCGGTCATCTCGGTGTTGATGATGCCGGGGCACACCGCGTTGACGCGGATGCCCTTGCGCGCGTACTCCACGCCGGCCGCACGGGTGAGGCCGAGCACGGCGTGCTTGGTCGCGCCGTAGACCGGCTGGCGCGACGCACCGATCACACCGCCCACCGACGAGGTGTTGACGATCGCGCCGCCCGAGCCCTGTTCGAGCATCTGCGTGATCTCGTGCTTCATGCACAGCCACACGCCCTTGATGTTGACGGCGACGAGCTTGTCGAACTCCTCTTCGGTCGCCTTGTGCAGCGGCAGGTGCTCGATGTCGATGCCGGCGTTGTTGAAGGCGATGTCGAGCCGGCCGAAGAGCGTCACGACCTGCTTCACCATCGCCTCGACCTGGGCCGACTTGGTCACGTCGACGGAGATCGCGATGGCTTCACCGCCAGCCGCTTCGATTTCGGCGGCGACGGCTTGCGCTGCCTCGCCGTTGAGATCGGCCACGGCAACCTTTGCGCCTTCACGCTGATATGCCAGTGCGGTGGCGCGGCCGATGCCGCCCCCGCCGCCTGTCACGAGCGCGACCTTGCCCTGCAGCTTCATTGGACGACCCTCCGCGCAGAGCGCTCCGGGATTCGCACTTGGGAGCGGCCCGGCGTGCTCATGCGTTCACCTCGTCGAGCGAGGGATAGTGGGTGTAGCCGAAGGCACCTTCGCCACCGTAGAGCGGCGCGGCCTTGTCGGGCGCATTCAGCGGCGCGTTCTCGCGGAAGCGGCGCACCAGGTCGGGGTTGACGATGATCTTGCGGCCGAACGAGACCATGTCGGCCCGCCCACTCTTGATCGCCTCGACCGCCATCTCCTTCGTGTAGCCGTTGTTGACCATCCACACGCCGGAATACAGCTTGCGCAGCGCCGCATAGTCGAAGGGCCGGTTGTCGCGCGGGCCGCCGGTGTGGCCCTCGACGATGTGCAGGTAGACCGGGTGCAGCTTCTCCAGCTCGCGCACCACGTGCTCGAAGAGCGGTTGCGGGTCGGGTTCGACGGAGTCGTTGACCGGCGACACCGGCGAGAGCCGCAGGCCCACACGCTCCGCTCCGATCTCGCCGATGACAGCGGCGGTGATCTCCAGCAGGAAACGGGCGCGGTTCTCGATCGAGCCGCCGTACTGGTCGGTGCGCTGGTTGGAGCCGCTGCGCAGGAAGGCGTCGATCAGGTAGCCATGGGCGGCGTGCAGCTCGATGCCGTCGAAGCCGGCCTTGATGGCGTTGGCCGCAGCGGTGCGGAAGTCGTTCACCACGCCGGCGATCTCTTCGGTGGCCAGCGCGCGCGGCTCGGACGTTTCGACGAAGCCCTGACCGATCACATAGGTGCGGGCGGCCGTTGCCTTGATCGCCGAGGGCGCGACCGGCGCCTGCTGCCCCGGCTGGAAGCGCGAGTGCGACACACGCCCGGTGTGCCACAGCTGCACGAAGATCTTGCCGCCCTTGGCGTGCACCGCGTCGGTCACCTTCTTCCAGCCGGCGATCTGCTCGGGCGTGTGCAGGCCGGGCGTTGCGTCATAGCCCTGGGCCTGGGCCGACACCTGCGTGGCTTCGGCGATCACGAGGCCCACGCTCGCGCGCTGCGTGTAGTACTCGACGGCCAGCGGGCCCGGCACGTTGCCTGCGGCGGCCCGGTTGCGGGTGAGTGGCGCCATCGCCATGCGGTTGGCAAGGGTGATGTTGCCAAGCCGGATCGGCTGGAACAGGGGGGCGTCAGAAGTGTTGGCGGTCATGGTGGGGGCGGTGGAGGGGGTCAGCGAGATGCTCAGTGAGAAGAGAGACGAGGATAGAGACGGTCGAGCAGCAGGGCCACGGTGTCGCGCAGCGGTTGCACCGAGCCTTCGACCTTCACGCGCAGCAGCGCGCCTTGCCAGGCGGCCCAGGTGAGGGCGGAGAGTTCGGTGGCATCGATGTCATCGCGCACCACGCCTTCGGCCTGCGCGGCGCGGATCAGCCCGGCCAGGCGCTCGCGCCAGCCGAGCTGGGCTGCCAATAGCGTCTGCCGGCAGCTTTCGCTCACCAGCGCGATCTCCGAGGCGAAGTTGCCGATCAGGCAGCCCGAGGGGCACTCGGCGTGGCGCTCGTGATAGGCCGTCATTTGGGCGAAGACGTGGCGGATGGCCGCCATCGGCGCCTCGGGGGCGGTGGCCAGCATTCGCGTCCACGACAGCTGCATGAACGCCGCATAGCGCTCGGCCACCGCGGTGGCGAAGGCCTCTTTGCTGCTGAAGTGGTTGTAGAACGAGCCTTTGGGCACGCCAGCGGTGTCGGTGATCTGCTGGATGCCGGTGGCGTTGTAGCCCTGCTGGAGGAAGAGGTCGCGCCCGGCGTCGAGCAGGCGCTTGGGGATGTCGGTCGGGTCGGCAGTGCGCGGCATGGCCTGAATAATATGACCAGTCGTCTTGAAGCGTCAAGACGACTGGTCAGCGCCTTTTGGCGCGGGGGCTCAGGACGCGTACAGCAGGTAGTCCGCCGTGTACGGCACCTTGTCCACCTTGCCGATCACGCTCTTGTCGCACCGCTGCGCCGGGGCGGTGCCGCCCACCGTGTTGACACGCTGGATGCTCGTCACCGACGCATAGCGACCGGAGCTGCCGACGGAGCGGGCCGACAGCAGCAGCCACGGGATGGCGCCGGACTGCGGTGCGTCGGCGCGGGCTTCGACCTTGCCGACGATCTTGCTGCCGTCCGCAGCCTCCCAGTGCGGGCCGGCGTAATGCGTGCCGCTCGGCTTGCCCTCGCCATCGAAGAGATCGGCCTGGGGCGAGACGAACACCCACTGCGCGCCGTTCGAGGCGGCCTTGTCGGCGCGGCATTCGTAGACCTGCACACCTTTGGCCGCCACGCGCTCGACCAGCTTGGCATCACCCGCCGGCGCCAGCGCGAACTGCGCCACCGCCTGTGCGCCGATCTGCCGGCCCATCACCAGGCCCACGTCGGTCGCGGTGCGGAAATGGATGCCACCCCAGATGCGCGACACCGCCACTTCACGGGTGAAGTCGTCCAGACTCTTCCACTTGCGCGTGGCGCCGCCCAGCGTGGGGCTCGACGTGCTAAGCACCGGCAGACCGCCCGGGCCCGCTTCGGCCTGCAGGATGCTCGCCATCGCCCCGGCCAGGATCGAATGCGTGCTCGGGTACTCGGGGTGCATCGGCGCGTCGATCAGCGAGGACCAGCCCGCTTCCATCGTGGTGCCGTCGTGGCCGTCGAGGTCGCCGTTGCGGATCGCGGTCACCGGGCGCCAGAAGTTGTAGTGGTACTTGGCGTCCAGTCCGGCGATGAGCCCATCGTCCATCGCCTGCGCGGCGGTGGCGAAGAGGCGCGCGTTCTGCGCGACGGTGCGGTTCGGCTGGTTGGCGACCGAGCGCAGCACGGCGTGGTAGATCGGGGGCAGCGAGTAGTCCCAGAAGCGCGCGATGTCGGTCTGCTCGGCGCTGCGCTTGGTGCTGGCCTTGCTGCCGATGAGGCGCACTTCCTCATAGTCGCGTGCCCATTGCGCACTGTTCAGTGCCGGCGGCGGCCCGGGGCGGAACTGCGCCGGGCCGGCCATGTTCCAGGGCTTGCGCTGCGCCCACTGCGGCGCGGCCACGGCGGGGGTCGGCACGTAGGTGCCGGCGGCGGTGTGCGGGCGGTAGCGCTCGGGCGTGCCGGCGCCATCGTCCAGGCGGCGTGCGAGCACCGCGACCGCGGCCTTTTCGCCGGCGGCGATGCCGGCAGCCTTGGCGGGGCCGTCGGCGATCTTGGCCAGCGCCGCCTGGTAGGCCGTGGTGATCGCCGCCTCTTGCGAGGGCAGCAGCTTGGTGAGCGTCACGCGGTTGGCGGCGGCCACGGCGGCGTCGACATGCGTGTCGGCGCGGCTTCCCGCGGCGATCACGGCATCGTTCACGGCGGTCTGCACGATCGCGATCACGCGGTTGGCCGGGGGCGTGCCGAGCTTGGCGGCGACGATGGTGTCGCCGGCGACGATGTTCCAGTCGGTGATGACGTCGGCGTGGGCCGAGCTGCCGATGGCCACGAGGCAGGCGCCGGCGATGAGGTGACGAGGATTCATGGTTGTTCTCTCAGGTGTGAAGGGGTGGGGTGTTCAGGCGCGGGTGATGACGACCTGCAGGTACTCGCTGGGCACGACCATCGTTCCGTCGTCGGCGCGGTTGAAGCGCGCGATCAGCGAGAGCAGGTCGTCGGCGAGCACGGCCTGCCGGGTGACGTCGAGTGCGGCAAACGCCTTGTGCACCGGGCCGTACCAGCTCTTGAAGACGTGCAGGAAGTGCTCGGGCGAGCGGTAGCGGAACATGAATTGGCGCGACTCGGCGCGGATCTGGCCATGCGCCTCGAAGAGTTCGGCCAGGTGCGGGCGCGAGCCCCACAGCGCGGGAGACTTCACGCCGGCCGGCGGTGCCACGTGCTTGCCCAGCGCCTTGAACATCTCGCCGATGAAGCTCTCGGGCGTCCAGTTGGCCATGCCGATCTTGCCGCCCGGGCGGCACACCCGAAGCATCTCGCTGGCGGTCCGCGCATGGTTGGGGGCGAACATGTTGCCGAAGGTGGAGACGACCACGTCGAAGCTCGCGTCGTCGAAGGGCAGGGCCTCGACGTCGGCTTCGCGGAAGTCGATCTCCGAGAAGCCCTCGGCAATGGCACGGGCGCGGCCGCGCTCCAGCAGCGAGGGCACGTAGTCGGTCGAGGTCACCTCGGCCCAGCGTCGCGCGGCGGCGAGCGTCGCGTTGCCGTTGCCGGCGGCCACGTCGAGCACACGCTGGCCCGAGCGCAGGTCGAGCGCTTCGCACAGCGACTCGCCCACAATCTGCAGGGTGGTGCCGACGACGGCATAGTCGCCGGACGACCAGGCCGCCTGCTGGCGGGTCTTGATGGCGGCGAAGTCGGGGTCGCTGGCGTCGGCGGCAGCGGTCGCGGTGGAAAATGCATTCATCACATGGGCTCCAAAGGTTTGTGTTGACAGGCTCGGCCACCGGGTTCTGTTCGCGGTGTGACCGTAGACAGGACTGTCGAAGTGGTGCGTTGAAACCAGCGTGGAAATGAGCGTGGGAACTGGCGTGGAAACAAGCGAGGCCATCACGGGGACCGGCGGTTTGCGGCTGCAGCTGCTGGGCCCGCTCGTGCTCAGCCGTGCCGGCAGCCTGGTCGTGCTGCCCTCGTCGCGCAAGGTGCGGGCGCTGCTGGCCTACCTGGCGCTGGCCGGCCATGCCGTGTCGCGCCACCACCTGTGCGAGCTGCTCTGGGACCTGCCCAACGATCCGCGCGGAGAGCTGCGCTGGTGCCTGAGCAAGCTGCGCGGCGTGCTCGATGAAGAAGGCAAGACGCGGATCGTGGCCGACGGAGAGAGCGTGCGGCTCGACCTGAGCGCGCTGCAAGTCGACGCTCCGCGTCTCGTGCAGGCCCTGCAGGGCGGCATCGGCACCCTGAGCGCCGATGAGCTGCGTGCCTGGGCCACGAGCTTCCGCGGAGACTTCCTCGAAGGCCTGGACATCCCTCGCAGCACCGCCTACACCGCCTGGCTCACGGCGCAACGGCGTCGGTTCCGTGCGGCGCATGCGGCGGTACTGGAGCGGCTGGCCCTGTCGTTGCCCTTGACGGCCGACGACACCGTGCCGAGCTTCGAGGCCTGGCTGCGCCTGGCCCCTTTCGACGGCCGCGCCCACGAAGGCTTGTTGAACGCACTGGCCGCTGCCGGCCGCTTGCGCGAGGGCGACGAGCACCTGGCCACCGTGGCCCGCCAGTACGAAGCCGAGGGCCAGGACTGGGGCGTGATCGGCCACGCCTGGCGTGCCGCCAAGCAGCGCCACACGCGTCTGGCGGGCGCGGCCACGGTCGAGGTCATCATGGCGGCGCCCGAGCCGACACCACCCACTCCCGCGCGTAGCCGGCGTGCGTCGCTCGCGGTCATGCCCTTCAGCGACCGCTCGCGCGGCGTGAGCGCACGCGGCGGTCTCGGCGACGGCTTGGCGCACGACGTGATCACCCGGCTGGCCAAGCTGCGCAGCGTGTTCGTCATCGCGCAAGGCACGGTGTTCGCGCTCGACGAGCGGCGCATCGGCGCCGAAGACGCGGCGCGCCGCCTCGACGTCGACTACGTGGCCGGCGGTTCGCTGCGCGTTGAGCCCGGCGGGCGACTGACGGTGTCGGTGCAGCTGAGCGAGACGCGCACCGCCCGCGTGCTGTGGGCCGACGTGTTCCAGGGCCGTGTCGGCGACACCTTCGGCGTGCTCGACGAGATCGGCGACCACATCGTGGCTGCGCTGTCGAGCCAGATCGAGGTGGCCGAGCGCAACCGCGCCATCCTCAAGTCACCCAACTCGCTCGACGCCTGGGAAGCCCACCACCGCGGCCTCTGGCACATGATGCGTTTCAACCGCGAAGACAACGAGCAGGCGCGCCATTTCTTCCAGACCGCGGTGCAGCTCGACCCGAGCTTCGCGCGGCCCTACGCCGGCCTCTCGTTCACCCACTTCCAGGATGCCTTCCTCGGCTGGACCGACCGCGCCGAGGCCGAGGAGCTGGCCTACCGTAGCGCGTCGCAAGGCCTGATGGCCGACGACCTCGACCCCGCGGCACGATGGGCGCTCGGGCGGGCGCACTGGCTGCGCGGGCGCATCGACGAGTCCATCGCCGGTTTCGACACCTCGGTCGACCTGAGCCCCAATTTCGCCCACGGCCACTACACCCGTGCCTTCGTGCACTCGCAGACCGGTGACCCCGAACTCGCCATCGCCGCCACCGACCATGCACGCGACCTGAGCCCTTTCGATCCGATGCTCTTCGCCATGCTCGGCACCCGCGCGCTGGCCCTGCTGCGCCTGGGCCGTTACGAAGAAGCTGCCGACTGGGCGATGAAGGCCGCGGCGCGGCCCAACGCCCATGTGCACATCATGAGCATCGCCAAGCACTGCCTCGCGATGGCCGGGCGCAAGCAGCAGGCGATCGAGATGGCCGCGGCCATTCAGCGTGTGCAGCCCGGCTACCGCCTCGACGACTTCCTCAGCGCCTTCCGCTATGGCGCCGACGGCGAGGCGCTGATGCGTCAGGCCGACCGACAGGTGGCCACCTGGTCCCTCTCGCACTGACCGGACTGAGGGTCGAAGAATTCAGCGGGGAACCGCGTCAGCGGTAGTAGGCCTCGACCGTGCCCTTGAGCTTGATGAGCAGGGGCTGGCCCTTGCGGTCGAGCGTCTTGCCGGCGGGCACCTTCACCCAGCCTTCGCTGATGCAGTATTCCTCGACGTCGTGGCGCTCCTTGCCGTTGAGGCGGATGCCGATCGGGTGCTCGAAGACGGCCGCCACGTGGTGCGGGCTGCGAGGGTCGCACGACAGATGGTCGGGCAGGGCGGGCTTGGTCTCGTCGGTCTTCTCTTGGGTCATGAGGGCGTGCGGTCGAAAGCAAAAGCCGCGATTGTCAGCCAGTCAGAGGCGCGGGCCGCGCGGCAGACCGGCCGAGTCGTAGGCCATGCGATGACTGACCCACGACCACAGCCACGCCACGAACGGTAGGGCTAGCAGCAGCCAGAGCCAGTGGCCGTAGGTGCTGAGGAAGCCGGGTTCGTCGTTGTCGGAGGCTGGCGTGGCGCGCAGTGCCGGCGACTCGGCTGGTAGAGAAGCGGGGGCCGGAGGTGCCGCCCGGGCCGTGAGCGGTTCGGCCGGCTTGTCGACCGCCGTGGGTTTGGCCGCGGCCACCACCAAGGGGGCCGGCGACGAGGCCACCGGCGCCACACGCGCAGGCGCGGGGGCCGGAGCTGGCGCTGGCACGGCCGCCGGTTTTGGCGCGACCGCGACCGGTGCCGGCAGGGTAGACGGTGCCGGCGGCTTGGGCGGTGTGACAGGCTCAGGCTTGGGCTTCGGCGGCTCTTTCTGCGCCACCATCGGCGCGGGTGCCGAGGCAGGACGGGGCGCAGGTGTCGGCGCCGGAGTCGGCGCGGGTGTCGCAGCCTGGGTTGCTGGAGCGGGCGTCGATGCGGGATTGCCGCCGTCGCTTGCCAGCGGCGCGCCACCGAAGCGGCGGTAGATCACCTTGCGCGCACCACCTTCGCAGGTGCCGATGACCTTGCCGCCGGGAGGCACCGGCGTGCGCGCCGGCACATCGTCCATCGCGTAGCCCTTGATCTCGGGCGGTATGCGTGAGGCCAGCGTCTGCTTCAGCAGCTCACACGAAGGGGACTGGGCCTGGGCGCCGTGCGCCAGCAGCATCGAAGTGGTGCACAGCAGCAGGCTGTTGCGGAACGAAGGCATGGAATGGAGAGAAAGCGGACAGGTGATGCGGCGGCAACGCTACACCATCCATCGCGGTGCCGCACCGAGGTCTACACCGAGCCGGCATGACGGAAGTCACTCGTCCTACGAATGCGGGATGTGCTTCGGATGGGCGGCGGCGCAACATCGCCGCGCTCATTCGGGGGTGTGCCTTGGAACACAAACGTTGGCTGTCGCTGTCATGCGTGTTGGCAGCGTTGTTCGGCCCGGCAGCTGGCGCCTGGGCCCAGGCGGGGGCCTCGCAACCGGGCCGGGTGGAGCGTGACACACGCCCGCCGCCGGAGCCCATCCGCCGCGACAGCGTGCGCATCGACGCGCCGCGCTTTCCCGAGCAGGTGCCGCCCGGAGCGCAAGAAGTGCGCTTCCTGCTCGGCGAGGTGCAGGTCGAAGGCAACACCGTGCTGTCGACGCAGGCACTGTCGTCCGCGTGGACGCCACTCGTGGGCAAGCCCATCACGCTCGCCGACGCCTTCGGCATCGCGGCCACCATCTCCGCGCGATACCGGGCCGCGGGCTACATCCTCTCGCAGGCGATCATCCCGCCGCAGGACATCCGCACGGTGGGCGTCGGCGTGCTGCGCATCCAGGTCATCGAAGGCTTCATCGGCCAGGCCAGCGTGACCGGCCTCGCCCCCGCCAAGCTCGCGCCGTATCTCGAACGCGTGCGCACCGAGCGCCCGCTGCAACTGGCCACGCTCGAGCGCAGCCTGTTGCTCATCGGCGAACTGCCGGGCGTGTCGTCGCAGGCCAACCTGCGGGCGAGCGCCACGCCGAATGCGTCGGACCTGGAGCTGGTCGCGAGCCAGAAGCGCAGCGAGTTCTCGTTCTCCGCGCACAACCGCAGCTCGCCTTCGCAGGGTCGGCTGCGCCTCGAAGCCTCGGCCGAGGTGCGTGGCGTGATCGGCAGCTTCGACCGGCACAGCCTGCGCTGGGTGGGCTCGGGCGACGATCGGCTCAACATGCTTTCGTATGCGACCGAGATGCCGATCGGCCACAACGGCCTCAAGTTCAACCTGGGCGCCTCGGCCTCGCGCTCGCAGCCCGAGACCGACGTGGCACTCAGCAACATCGACACGCGAAGCGACAACCTCTCTCTCGGCCTGAGCCAAGCCGTGCTGCGAAGCCGTCAGCACAACCTGTCGCTGCGCGGCACGCTCGCGGCCTACGACAACAGCGCCGAAGTGGCCGGTACGGTGGCAAGCGAAGACCACATCCGCGCGCTGCGGGTCGGCATGACCGGCGACCTGGCCGACAGCTGGGGCGGCATCTCGCTGCTCGACGTGGAGTGGTCGAAGGGCTTGTCGAGCCTCGGGGCCGACAAGCAGGGCGACCTGCCCCCCGGCTCGGCCAATCCGCAATTCAGCCGCTGGACCGTCTACGCCGCGCGCCTGCAGAGCATTGCCGGCAACTGGTCCGCGCTCGTCGCGGCCACGGCCCAGGGCTCCAGCGACAGGCTGCCCACCGCCGAACAGCTGGGGCTGGGGGGCGAGACCTTCCTGCGCGCGTTCGACCCGTCGGAGGCCATCGGCGAGAAAGGCTCGGCCGCCAAGCTGGAGCTGCGCTACGACCTCGGCGGCGCACGCATCGCCTCGACGCTCTACGCCTACGGCGAGAGCGGCAAGGTGCAGCGGCGCCAGGCCACCGGGCCGGCGATCGAGACCTCGCTGTCGTCGACCGGCCTGGGCGTGCGCGTGAGCGGCCCCGCCCGCACCCGTGGCTACCTCGAAGTGGCCAAGCCCGGCCGCAAGGACGTCGCCAGCGAAGGCAACCGAAAGGCCCGCGTCTTCGCTGGCCTGGGCATCGATTTCTGAAAGGCACGACATGAAACACGCCGCCCGGACCCAAAAGCCCTTCCGTCCCCACCCTCTGGCGCTGGAGATCTCGCGCGTCTTCACCGCCACCGCGATCTTCGCGGCCGTGCCGCTGGCGATTGCCGCACCGCAAGGCGGCACGGTGACGGCCGGGCAGGCGTCGATCCAGCACAACGGCGCGCTCACCACCATCACCCAGGGCTCGCAGCGCGCGGCCATCGACTGGCGCAGCTTCAACGTGGGCGCCGCCGAGACCGTCAACTTCGTGCAGCCCAACGCGAGCTTCGGCCATCCTCAACCGCGTGGTCGGCAACGACCCGTCGGCGATCTTCGGGCGCATCACCGCCAACGGGCAGGTGCTGCTCATCAACCCCAACGGCATCCTCTTCGGCCGCACGGCGCAGGTCGACGTGGGGGCGCTCACCGCCACCACGTCGAACCTCGGCAACGCCGACTTCATGGCCGGTCGGCTGCACTTTACCGAGCCGGGCAAGCCCGGCGCGACGGTCGAGAACCAGGGCCGCATCACCGTGGCCGAAGGCGGCTTCGCGGCCCTCGTGGGCCGCCAGGTGGCCAACAGCGGCGTCATCACCGCGCGGCTGGGCAAGGTGGCGCTGGCGGGTGGCGATGCCTTCGTGCTCGACCTCTATGGCGACAAGCTCGTGAACCTCATCGTTGACCCCGCGGCCATGGGCGCGTTGACCGATGCACAGGGGCAGCCGTTGGCGGCGCGCGTCGACCACAGCGGCGAGATCGTCGCCGACGGCGGACGAGTGCAGCTGAGCGTGGCCACCGTGAAGCAACTGGTCGACAACCTCATCAACCTGAGCGGCGTGGTGCGCGCCACCTCGTTCACCCAGGCGCAGGGCGTGATCTCGCTGCATGGCGACGCCAACACGCGTGTGAACGTGAGCGGCACGCTCGACGCCTCGGGCGATCGGCAGGGCGGGCGCATCGAGGTCACCGGCCGCGACGTCACACTGCAGTCGGGCGCGTCGCTCGCGGCCACCGGCGGGCAGGGCAGCATCGCGGTCGGCGGCGAGTGGCAAGGCCGCGGCACGCTGGCGCATGCGGATCAGGTGAACGTGGCGCAGGGGGCCACGCTCGACGCGAGCGGCGGCACGCAGGGGCAGGGCGGCACGGTGGTGTTGTGGTCAGACCAGCGCACGCAGTTCGATGGGCGCATTGCCGCCAGTGGCGGAAGCGTGCGCGGAGATGCAGGCCAGGTCGAGGTGTCGTCCAAAGGCACGCTCGGCTTCCAGGGCGAGGTCGATGTGTTCGCGGCGAACGGGCGGCAGGGCTCTCTGCTGCTAGACCCGCTCAACCTCACCATCGCCAGCACCGGCTCGGGCGACTCGCAGATCGCCGCCGACCAGCTGCGCTTCTTCCTCACACGCGGCGCGAGCGTCAACCTCGCGGCCGACAACAACGTGACGGTCGACGCCGAGGTCAACGGTCTCGTGACGGGCGGTGGCGGCGTGGCCGGCGGCGGGCTCACGCTGACGGCCGGCAACAACCTGACCGTCAACCAGAACATCGTGCTCAACAACGGGGCGCTCAACCTCACGGCGACTGGTGGCACGCTGACGCAGGCCGACGGGACGGTGCTCTACACCGGCAGCGGCGCGGCCAACCTGCGCGGGGGGGCGGGGGTGGACCTCGGGCAGGTGTTGAGTGGCGGGGCGGTCGACATCCGCAGTGCCAATGGCGCGCTGACGGTGCGCAATGCGCTGGTGGCGGCCACGACAAATGGGGCAGTGGCGCCGGTCGCGAGCCTCAACGTCGAGGGCGCCGGCGCGGTGACGCTGAACGGCGCGCTGGTGCAGGGCAACGCGACGGTGCGCAGTGTCAATGCGGGGGTGAGCCTTGCGGGTGCGGTCCTGCAGACGAACGCCGGCAACCTGAGCGTCACGGCGGGCACGACCCTCTCCACCGCCGCCAGCAACATCGGGCTCGTGTCCGGGGGCACGGTGAGCGCGACGGCGGGTCAGGCGATCGACCTGGGTGCGGTCATCAGCACCGGCACGGCGACGCTCACCTCCACCGGCGCCGGTGTCACCGTGCGGCAGGCGGTGACGGGCGCGGGTGCTGGGGCCGCCGAGGGCTTCACGGTCAATGCTGCGGGGGCCGTGGCCCTCGCCGGTGCCAACACCGGGGCGGGTGGCGTCAACATCACCACCACCAGCGGCAACATCACCTCGCTCGGCAGCAGTGCGTCCCAGGGGGGCCTGGTAAGCACCGGCAACGTGATCCTGCATGCCGATGCCGGACAGGTCGGCACCACCACCGCGCCCATCAACGTGCAGGCGGGCGGCAACGTGCTGCTCGATGGCCATACCGGCGTCACTGCGGCGACGGTACTGGCGCGGGGCAGCGTGGGTATCGAGGCCGATGCCGGCGGCGTGCGCTTCGTGGCCGACGCGTCGGCCACGCCCACGCTGCGGCCCATCACCGGCGTCGGCGGCGTGCCCACCTCGGTGTCGATCACCGCCCGCGACGCGATCGACGTCGCCGGCGCGTCGGCCGGGTCGGGGGGCATCACGATCGACAGCAGTGCCGGGACCGTGACGCTGCGCAATGCCTCGCTCTTCAGCAGCGGGCCGGTGCGGGTGGAAGCCGAAGGCAACGTGACCCTGCTCGACGGCGCCGGCATTGCCACCACAGGTGCCACTGGTGGCGTGACGGTGACCTCGAACAACGGCACGCTGACCCTGGGCAACGCCGGCATCCGGGCCGAAGGCGATGCGGTCAACGTGACCCTGCGCAGTCGGGGCGACATGAACATCAACGGCGACATCCAGACCCGCTCGGGCACCATCGACCTCGGCTCTGCCGATGGCGCCGTGACGGTGCTCGCCTCCTATGACGACCCAAGCCTGGCCGCCAACGCCACGCTGGACGCCGGCAACCATGCTTCGCGTTCGATCGTCCGCGTGAACGGCCAGAACCGGGTCGAGGTGGGAGAACTCATCGCCTACAACAGTGTCGACGTGAGCTCCGACGCGGGCGACGTGGTGTTCAAGCGTGGCCTGGGCGGGCGCCTCGAGGGCACGTTCAACGGCAACAACGTGCAGCTCACCACCGGCTATGTCGACTATGCGAGCGGCTACCAGGCGCAGTACCGGCCCAACGTCGGCCGTGTGGAGATCAGTGCGCCGCTCGGCTCGGTGGAGGTCAACGGCCTCAACCTGGACGGCAACGAGAGCCCGACTTCCCTCTTGCCTGGCTTGAGGATCACTGCAGGCCGCTACATCGTCAGCAACAACGAAATCGCCGTGAACAAGGGCGACATCGAGCTCACGAGCACCGGAACCGGCGCGACCGACGGGGTCTACCTCGGCAACAGCGTCTATTCGCGCGGCTACGACACGGTGGTGGGCGGTGTGCGCCAGAAGATCGGCTATGGCATCCGCATCAGTGGCCGCACGCTGGGGCTCTTCGACAACACGGCCGAGATGGCGCGGCTGCCGGTCGACGTGTACACGCTCTCATGGACCGAGGGCACGACGCCCCGTACCGCGACGGTCGACGCCGCCGGCTTCGTCGTCGACGACATGGGCGTGCGTGTGCGCACCGCGGGCGGAAACTACCAGATGGCGGGGTTCCGCTCCGATGCGGTCAGCACCGGCGTCGACGACATCCGCGTCTTCGAAGTGAATGCTGCCGGCGTCGAGGTGTCGTCCGGCCTCCAGGTGAGTGGTGTGCAGGGCAACGCCAGCGAATACACCGACGCGGGCCGCCAGGTGGCGGTGCCGCAGCCGACCGAGATCGCCAAGATCGAGATCGCCAACAACGTGGCGAACTACCAGGACTACCGCATCGGCGCAGGGGCGTACGACAACCGCGGCCGCCTGGTCGCCGCCACCACCGTCATCCCTGGGCAGGATCGCGACATCGTGGTGGGCGGCGGCTCGATCGCCATGACCTTGGCCGGCGTGGCAGAAGCCCTGCCGCGAACGGTGCCCACGACACCTCGGCCGTATGTGCCGGGGTCCCCCATCCGCATCGGCAATTTCGCACCGCGGCTGACGTCCTTGCACACGACGCCTGTGCAAACGAATCCGGTGCAGTCGGAGGATCCGGACGATCCGGTGGTTCGTGGCGCGACCCAGGGCATCGGCCTCAAATTGCTGGGCTTCGAGGAAAGCGGCGACATCTCGACGCGCGTGTGGTCGTCGAGGGTCCATGTGCTGCTCGGAGGTGCCAACTTCTTCCTCGGTGGGTTCGACATCGACACCGTCGGCTTCCCGAGCAGCGTGTCGCCGGATGCCGGCTTCACCGTGCAGGGGCCTGCACAGCTCGTCAGGACCTACGAGATTGGCGGCGTCGTGCAGCCGGCAGAGGTGGTCGCGGTCGGAGCCGAGTTCCTGTTCCAGTTCAACTCGGCCGAACGAATCCAGGCCGAGTTCATCTCGGCGCGATTTACTGGCGCCCTGCCTTCGACGCCGCTTCCCCCTGGGGCCAACCTCGTCAGCGACTGGAGCCTCGTCCCGCTTCCAAGCACAGGCAGCCCTGGGTCCCTCGTCACGGTACGCTTGGTCGACGCCGCGCCGAGCATCGCACGCGGCGCGGCAGGGGTGGCGCACGGTGTCGACTTCCGCGCAGGCCTGTATCCCAGCCATGCCGGCGGGTCCACGACAACGGGCCTGCAAACCAATGGAACGGTCACCCCGGGTTTCCGGCTGCTGAGGCCCTCTTATGTGTACCGCCTGGACTCGAATGACGATCCGTTTCTGAGTCCCGTGCCGACCGATGGTCCGAGGTCGTTCCAGCTGGACAACATCGTGGTCGATTCGATCGGCGCGAACCACCTGTATGGCTCGGACATCATCGGCACGCGCGTCTTCGTCTTCGATGGCGTGATCGACTCGGCCAACGGGCGCCGGCAGACCGACTCCTTCACCGGCGTCATCATCCCCGGCGGCAGCGGCATTCCCGGTTTCAACAACAGCACCGTCGGCTTCACCGGCGTCGGCACCGGCTTCTCGCTGACCACGGGCACGGCGGGCAGCACCGGAGCCGGCACGGCCACCGGCGTGAACGCAGGTGGCGTGGTCATCCCCGGCGGGCAAGGGGGCGCCGGTATGCCGCCAAGCGTCGACGACCGCAGCGCGCAAGACACCGCAGGGGCAGGGGCGGTCATCGCTGACGCCGGTGCTGCCGCCCCCGGCACGAGCGATGTTATCTTCGGCGCCCGGCCCTCCGGGCAGGCCGACCTCGGCCGCGGCGGCGCAGTGCCCGGGTCGGCGGTCAACGTGTTCAAGAAGCGCTACCGCCTCGCCACCTCGTCGAACGCCAGCGTGTGCGCGCCCGGCGTGGTGCAGTCGACGCCGGCCGAGGGCGGTGCTGCGCGCGATTGCGGAGGGCCGTGAGTTTGCGGCGGGCCTGGCTCGCGCTTGTGCTCGCGTTGGCCGGCCCGTGGTGCATGGCCGCGGTGCCGAGCGCCACGCCGCAGCTGCGACTGGTGCAGGAGATGCACAACGCGCCGCTCGGTCAGATCCGCGGCGATGCGGCTCACACGCGGCTCTACACCGTCTCGGCCGACAAGACCCTGCGCATCTGGCGCATGGCCGACCTACAGCTGCTGCGCACCGTGTACCTGCCGGCCGAGCCCGGCATCGAAGGCACGCCTTACGGGCTGGCGGTGAGCCGTGACGGGCAACGCGTCTACGTGGCCGGCATCACCGGCTGGGCCTGGGCGAAGGCGGCGCACATCTATGTGGTCGATGCGGAGCGGGGGCGCATCACCGGCAAGCTCGGTCGTTTCGACAACGATGTGGTGGTCTCGCTCGACCTCTCGCCCGATGGCAGGCGACTCGCCGTCGGGTTGGGCCGGGGCGGACTGCAGCTGATCGATGCCGAGAGCGGCGCGCCGGCGGGGGGCGACGCCGCGTATGGCGGGCCCGTCACCTTCGTGCACCACGGTCCCGACGGCCGCCTGGCCACGACATCCGAAGACGGCTGCGTGCGGGTCTACGGCCGCGACATGGCCCTCGCGTTCCGGGCGCAGTACCCGCCGGTGGCCGCCGGCCAGCCGCAGTGCACCGGCTCCGAGCTGGGCGGCATCCGCTTCTCGCCCGACGGCCGGTGGCTGGCGTTCGGCGTGCGCTACAAGTCCGATGGTGGACACCAGCAGCCCGAGGTCACGGTGATGGACGCGGCCACGCTCGCGGTGCGGCGCACGCTGCGGCCCGAGGCGTCTGACCAGCAGTCGTTGTGCTGCATCGCGTGGTCGCCCGACAGCAGCACGCTCTATGTAAATGGCAACGTGGCAGGCGACGGACCCACCCCGGTCTACCGTGTGCGCGATGTGCGTTCCGGCCCGCTGGAGCGCTGGAACGTGGGCCGCCAGCAGATCAGCAACATGCTGCCCCTGCCGCAAGGGCGCATCGTGCTGGCGACCACCGTGCCTTCGCTCACGCGCGTGGGGGACGACGGGCAGGTGGTGATCGACCGCGACGGCCAGCCGCAGCAGCGCCTGCCTCACAACATCGATTTCCACGGCCAGCGGGCCGATGCGAACGCCTTGCGTGTGTCGGCCGACGGCCAGTCGCTGGTGCTGTCGCGCGGCGATGCCTCACGCCTGCGGGTGAACCTGGCTGCACCCCAGCAGCTGGCCGTGTTGTCCACCGAAGCGCTCGACGACCCGGCCCTGCAGCCGGCGCGGCGCAGCGGCGCCGTGAAAGTGGAGACGGCCACCGGCATCTATGCCTACCGTGAGCCGACGCGCGTCAATGGCAAGACCGTGGTGCTCGACCGCGAAGAGAGCGTGCGCAGCTGGGCTGTGCACGCCTCCCAGCCCATCGCAGCCTTCGGCACGCAATGGCGCCTGCACCTGGTCGATGCACAAGGCCGCCCGCTCAAGGGCTGGGAGAACCCACCGTACCTCGGCGCACCGGCGTACCACACCCTCATCACCGCAGATGGCAGGAAGGTGGTGGTGGCGCTTGGCGACGGCACGCTGCGCTGGTTTGGCGTGGACAGTGGCCGCGAGCTGCTGGGCCTCTTCGTGCACAACAACGGCAGCGACTGGGTGGCCTGGCGGGCTGACGGCTACTACGCCTCGTCGCCGCAGGGCGACCAGTACGTGGGCTGGCTCGTCAACCGTGGCGACGACCGCAGCCCCGACTTCCATCGTGCGGTGCAGTTCGAGCGACGCCTCTACCGGCCCGATCTCGTGCGCGCCGCCTTGCGGCCGGCCACGCTGGCCGCCATCGCGAGCGCGCAGCAACTGGCCGAGACGCTGCGCCAGATGGCCGCGCCGCGCGTGAGCATCGAGGCGATCACGCCGGGCGCCGAGGCCGGCACGGTGGCGGTGCGCCTGAGTGCCGAATCCACCGGCCAGCCGATCGACGAAGTCGGGGTATATGTCGACGGCGTGCCGGTGCTGCGCCCGGCCGAGCGGCGGGTCGCGCCGGGCGATGCGCAGCGCCTGGTCCGCACGGTGACCGCGCGGGTGCACGGCGCGGGCTCGGTGATCCGCGTCGAGGCCGAGACCGAGCGCTCGCTGGGCATCGACGAATCGGCCCCGCTCGCGCCACCAGCCGCCGGCCGCGCGCGGCCCGGCAAGCTGTGGCTGGTGGTGACCGGTGTGTCTCGCTTCGACAGCGTGCTCGCCTGCGAAGCGCGCGGCGACTGCAAGGTGCGTGTCACCCAGCTGCCCAACACCACGCGCGACGCCCGCGAGCTGGCCGCGGTGCTCACCCGCCACACCGGCAAGCTCTTCAGCAGTGTGAGCACCGTGCTGCTGGCCGACGGCACACCCGACCAGCCGACCAAGGCCAACCTCGTCTCGCGCCTGAAGGAGCTGGAGCAGGTGAGCCCCGACGACACCGTGCTCGTCTTCGTGGCCTCGCACGGCTTCACGCCCGACCCGGCTTCGGGCGAGTACTACTTCCTCACGCAAGACACGACCCAGCAGGACCTGCTCGCCGTGGTGAGCGCCAAGCCCGGGCAGCCGGTCGACGTGCGCGCCGCCGCCAGCCTGATGAGCGGCACCGAGCTGCATGCGCTGCTCAAGCGTGTGCCGGGCAAGCGCATCCTCGTGCTCGACACCTGCCACGCCGGAAGCGCCGACGGGCGCAACGACCCGTATGCCCTGTCCAAGCGAAGCGCGGCGGCGCAGATCGCGGTGCTGTCGTCGTCGCAGGGCGATCAGCTGTCGTACGAAATCCCGCCCGACCCGGCCGGCAACACGCCGCAGCATGGCGCCTTCACCTACGCCCTGATCGAAGCGCTGTCGGGCCGTGCCGCCGCGGCGCCCGGTGCGCCGGTCACGCTGCAGAGCGCCTTCCGCTATGTCGGCCCGCGGGTGGGCGACCTGCTCAAGCGGGTGCCGCGGGCGCCCTCGCAACGCGCGCTGCAGACGCCGACCCTGAGCGCGAACCCGGCACTTGCCGGCACCGCCCTCGCCGTGCCATGAAGATGCAGTATGGTGGCGCCTTCTTCTTTCGCAGGAGGCGCAGGTGCGATCCATTCCCCTCGTGGTCACCGTCCTGATGGTGCAGGCCTGCTCGTCGCAGCAGCTCTATGGCACCGGCCAGGAAATGCAGCGCAACGAGTGCCGCAAGATCGTCGACATGCAGGAGCAGCAGCGCTGCATGGCCAAGGCCAACATGCCGCACGACGAATACAAGCGGCAGGCCGAGGCCGCCAAGGGCAACAAGTGAGCCTTGTGCGCTGGATGGCGTTGCTGGCGACCACGATGGCGCTGGCCGCACCCGCCCATGCCGCGGGCGATGGTGCGATCAAGGGGCCGGGCGACTACACGTTCTCGTTCGAGCACGGCGGCAAGACGCGGCACTACCGTGTGCACGTGCCGCCGGGTTTCAGCGCCGACAAACCGATGCCGGTGGTCTTCTCGCTGCACGGCGGGGGCGGCTCGATGGACTTCCAGGCCGACGACCGCTTCTACGGCCAGGTTTCGAAGGCCGACGCGGCCGGCTACGTGGCGGTGTTCCCCAACGGCTACAGCCGCTTTCGCGGTGGCCGGCTCGCCACCTGGAACGCCGGCCACTGCTGTGGACTCGCCCGCGATGAAAACGCCGACGACGTGGGCTTCATCCGCGAGATCGTCAAGCGCCTGAGCATGCAGCCGGGCATCGACGCCAAGCGCTTCTATGCGAGCGGCATGTCCAACGGCGCGATGATGAGCTACCGCCTCGCCTGCGAGATGCCCGAGACCTTCCGTGCCATCGCGGCGGTGGCCGGCACCGACAACACGCGCAGCTGCCAGCCGTCATCGCCCGTGTCGGTGCTGCACATCCACGCCCGTGACGACGAACTGGAGCTGTTCGACGGTGGCGCCGGCCGCAAATCGCGTGCGGTGACGTCTTTCGTGTCGGTGCCCGACTCCGTCGCGAAATGGGTGCAGCTCAACGGCTGCCAGCCCCAACCCACGCGGGTGCTCGACAAGCCCGGCGCAATGTGCGAGGCCTACACCGGATGCCGAGGCGGCGCCGAGGTGAAGCTGTGCGTCACCGAGACCGGCGGGCATTCCTGGCCCGGTGGCGAAAAGCCGCGCGGCCGCGGCAAGGGGTCGACCGCGATCTCGGCCACCGATGTGATCTGGGATTTTTTCAGCACACGATGATGAAGATGCGTTCCACGGTCTGGCCTGCCGTTGCCGTGCTCGCACTGGGCCTGGCGGGTTGCGCGAACAACCGGCCCATGGAGGTGCCCATGCGCACCTTGGCGCAGCCCGCGCCCTGCGGCCCGACCGACACGCTGGTGGTGATGCTGCCCGGCACCCACTCTCTGCCGGAGGAGTTCCTGCGCGAAGGCTTCGTGCGCACGCTGCGCGAGCGTCAGGTCGCCGCCGACGTGGTGCTGGTCGATGCGCACACCGGCTACTACCAGAGCCGCACCATCATCGACCGCCTGCATGCCGACGTGATCGAGCCCGCACGTGCACGCGGTGTGCGTCGCGTCTGGATCGTCGGCATCTCGCTCGGGGCGGTGGGGGCGATGCTCTATGCCGACGAGCATCCGCAGGCACTCGATGGCGTGGTGCTGCTGGCGCCTTACCTCGGCACCCGCCTCACGGCGCTCGAGATCGAAAACGCCGGCGGTCTTGCAAAGTGGCCTGCGCCGCAGCGCCGGGCCGACGAGGAGCTCGACAGCCGGCTGTGGCGCTGGTTGAAAGGGCAGACCCAACAGGCACGGCCACTGCACATCGTGCAGGGCTACGGCGTCGACGACCGATTCGCCTACAACAACCGCCTGTTCAGCCAATCCTTGCCGCCGGCCCGGGTGTTCACCGCCGACGGCGGGCACGACTGGCCGGCGTGGAATGCGCTGTGGAGACGCATCGCGGGCGAGCTGCCGCTGCCGCGGAGCGTGGCCTGCCATGCGGCGGTCACGGCACCCGCACCACAGCCTTGAAGAAGGTGTAGCAGAAGACCCCATCGGACTCAGCCGTGCGCTGCAAGGCGCGCACGCCCTCGTCGAACGCGTCGGCGCGGGTGAGGCCGGCGCCGATCGCATCCTCGCGCACACCTTCGACCATGGCGGTGAAGGTCTTGCGGGTGAAGCCGTCGACCCACGCCGGCCGGCTCGCATCCACGTACACGAAGCGCGGCGACACCTCCACTTGCGCAGCACCCGCCGCCTGCAGCAAGGGGTAAAGCTGGCGGCCGATCAGGGCGTTGCCGCCCGCACGGGCTTGCAGCTGCACCTGGCAGTCGATCGCGTGGCGTGCGGCGGCGCTTTCGGGGTGGAACATCACCGAGCCGTGGTCGCCCTCGATGGCGGTCAGCGTGCCGCCCGGTCGCACCAGCTGCAGCAGCGTGCGCAGGCAACCGACCGGGTCGGCCAGGTGTTCGAGCACGAAGCAGACGAACACATGGTCGAACGACGCCGCGGCGAAGGGCAGGGCGCGCAGGTCGGCTTCCCGGAAGCGCGTGTTGTGCAGGCCGGCCGCGGCGGCGCGCTCGCGCGCCATGGCCAGCGAGGCAGGCGAGATGTCGACGCAGGTGAAGTGCGCTTGCGGGCTCTGGGCGGCAAGCGTCAGCGTCTGCGCACCGGTGCCGCAGCCGGCTTCGAGCACGCGGCTGCCCGTGGGGTAGTGGGTGTCGTGGTGCAGCAGGTCCGACAGCGTGCGGGCCTGGTCGTGCAGGCGTTGCTGCTCGCGGTCGTGGTAGCCGTGGACGTAGGCATGGGGGGCTTCAGCAGCGGTCATGACAAGGCAAAGAAGCGGTGGTGGTGATCGCGCCAGTCTCGGCGCACGCACGGCTTCGGTCTTGAACGCTATTGCAGGGCGGCCTGACGCCACGCGCCGGGGGTGAAGCCCAGTTGCTGCGCGAAGCTGCGCGTCATGTGGCTCTGGTCGGCGAAGCCGCTCGCGAGGGCTGCGTCGGCCAGGCCGGCGCCGCGTGCGATGAGCGTGCGGGCGCGTGCCACACGCTGCTGGCGCGGCCAGGCGTGGGGCGGCAGACCATGCGCCTGGACGAAATGGCGCAGCACCTGGTAGCGGCTGAGCCCGGCCAGGGTGGCCAACTCGGCGAGCGAGGGGGTCTGGGCGAGGTCGTCGGCGAGGCGGTCGCGCACGCGGTCCATCGGGGCGGGTGGGCCGTGCGGCCGGGTGGCGAGGTTGGCGTGCTGCGCCAGCAGGCGGCCGCACACATGGGCCCAGGCCTCATCGCGGGCGAGGGTGTCGCCGCCGCGGCGTGTGACGCCGCCCAGCAACAGCGCGAACAGCTGCTGCAGCGCCAGGCGCAGCCGGGGGTCGGCGAAGACGGGCTGTGTCAGCACGAGAGACGGGTTTGGCGTGTCACCTGGCGCCTGGGTGCTGGCCTGCAGGGCGGCGCCGTCCATGTAGACCATGCGCCAGCGCCGCGCCGGCGCGCCCAGCGGGCGGCCGTCGTGCACCTCGCCCGGGTTGGTGCTGATCAGGTGGCCGGCATAGGCCTGCACCGTGCCGCGGGCGCTGGCCGAACAGTGCGCGCCATCGTCGATGAGGCCGAGCCCGAAGGTGTCGTGCCAGTGGCGCGGGAAATGCCGCGAGCTTTCGATCTGCGTCAGGTAGACGCCGGGCCAGGGCGTCGATGCCACCTCGCAGCGATGCAGCTCAGTGGCGGCCATGCCGCTCAGGCCCTCACGGCCGCACCTGGTCGATGAGCACGTCGACGCCGGCCGCACCCGGCTTCACCGTGGCGCTCGCGCCGATGAGATCGCCCGACTGCGGCGTCGCGTTGCCGCTGCGCGAGACACGCGCTTCGATGCGCACTTCGCTGGCGCCGGAGAGCTTCGCCTCGGGGCTCATGGCCATGCTGTCGTCGAGCTTGAAGCTGAACGGCAGGGCCGACACCTGCGTGCGCTGTACCGCCAGCGGCAGGCGCGAGCCTTGCGGGTTGCGGGCGAAGATGAAGACGGTGTCGCCCGGTTGGACCTTGGCCGCAAGCGTGGGGGAGAGGCTCACGCGGCCGCTCACGCTGGTGCCTGCCGCGGCGGCGGTGCTCGGTTTGGCCGGCGTGGTGGTCGCAGTGGGCGCCGCCGGCTTGGCACCGCCGGCACCGGCCATCTGCTCGCGCGTCTTGGCGATGGCGTCGGTGAGCCAGCGTGCGTCGTCGGTATCGGGCGGCAGGATCCGCAGCAGCTGTTCCCAGCGCGCGATCGCCTGGGCGAAGTCGTTGCGGTTGTAGGCCGCGGTCGCGGCGAGCGAGAGCGCCATCGGGTTCTCGGGCTCGAGCTTCAGCGCCTGGTTCAGCACCTCCATCGGCTTGCCGTCGAAGTTGCCCATCGCGCGGGTGGCGAGCACGTCGGCGTATTCAGCGAGCAGCGTGGCGTTTTCCTGCAGGACCGGGCCGATGCGGTTGAACGCGGCTTCGGCCTCGGGCAGGCGGCCCATCGCGCGGTAGCTGCGCGCCAGCACGACGAAGCCGCGCGGGTCGGGGTTCTTCTCCATGCGCGCGGCCAGGTCCGCGACCATCTTCTCGACGTTCTGCTGCGTCGGCGCCTGCGTGACGAGCGGGTCGAGCGCGGCCGGCGTGCCGAGCCAGCCGTAAAGCCCGGCGGCGCCGAGCGGGATCACGAGCACGAGCAGCCACGAGGTGCGCTTCATGCCGGCGCTTGCGGCGGCCGGAGTGTCGGTCGCCGACACGTCGTCGATTAGGCGGCGCTGCAGTTCGGCGCGGGCCTGGGCGTGGTCTTCGGCGCTGATCGTGCCGGCGGCGAGATCGCGGTCGAGTTCGGCGAGCTGGTCGCGGTAGACGCCGGCGTTGACCTCGCCCGTGCTGCCGGTGGTGGTTTTGGGGCTGCGGTTCCACGGGCGCAGCAGCACCACCAGGGTGGCCACGACCAGCACGGCCGCGGCCAGGACGAATCCGCCCATCAAGAGTCTCCCTTTTGCGAGGCCAGCGGCTCGCGCTTGTCATTGAGCAGGGCCTCGGCCCTGCGTTGTTCTTCGGGGGTGAGGACCGCCTCGGCGGGTTTGCGGCGGCGCAGGAAGGCGATCAGCGCCGCCAAGCCGCCCAGCATCAGCACGAAGGGCCCGCCCCACAGCAGCCAGGTCGTCGGTTTGACGGGCGGACGGTAGAGCACGAAATCGCCGTAGCGGCTGACCAGGAAGTCGCGGATCTCCTGGTCGGTCTTGCCTTGTTTGATGAGGGTGCGGATCTCGCGCTTGAGGTCGAGCGCCAGGTCGGCGCGCGAGCCGGCAAGCGATTCGTTCTGGCAGACCAGGCAGCGCAACTCTTCGCTGATGTGCACCAGGCGCGCTTCGACCGCCGGGTCTTCTGCGAGCGGGGCAGCGTCCTTGGCGGGCAGGGCGCCTGCAGCCAGCGCCAGCGAGAGCGCCACGAAAAAGTGTCTGGCGCTCATTTCTGCAGCTCTTCGATGAGGGGCAGGATCTTCTTCTGCAGCACCTCGGGGGTGACGGGGCCGATCTGCTTGAAGCGGATCACGCCGGCCTTGTCGATCACGTAGGTCTCGGGCACGCCGTAGACGCCGTAGTCGATGCCCACGCGGCCATCGGCGTCGACCGCCGACAGCTCGTACGGGTCGCCGTGGCGAGCGAGCCAGGCGAGCGCCTCGGGGCGCTGGTCCTTGTAGTCGAGGCCGACGATCGGGGCGATCTTGCGCTTGGCGAGGTCGACCAGCACCGGGTGCTCGATGCGACACGACACGCACCAAGACGCCCACACGTTGAGCAGCCAGACCTTGCCGGCCATGTCTTTCGGGCTGAAGCTGCCTTCCTTGTGCAGCTGCGGCAGGGTGAAGGCCGGTGCGGGCTTGCCGACCAGTGGCGAGGGCACCTCGCGCGGGTCGCGGTTGAGGCCGATCGCGAGAAAGACCGCCAGCACCATGAAGAGCGCCAGCGGGATCAGCAGGTAGCGCTTCTTCATGCGGGCGCCCCCTGCACCGCCACGGCACTCTTCTGCTTGAGGCGATAGCGCCGGTCGGCCGCGGCGATGCCGCCGCCCAGAGCCATCAGCAGGCAGCCGCCCCAGATCCAGGTGACGAAGGGCTTGTAGTAGACGCGCACGCTCCACGCCACACCCTGCGGGTCAAGCGCTTCGCCGAGCGAGACGTACAGGTCGCGCGTGAAGCCGGTGTCGATAGCGGTCTCGGTCATGGGCATCTGCGAGGAGAAGTAGTTGCGCTTCTCGGGGTGCAGATGGCGCAGCACCACCTGGTCTTTCAGCAAGGCCACGTCGCCGCGCATGGCGGTGTAGTTGGGGCCTTCGACCTGGCGCACGCCGTCGAGGCGGAAGGTGTAGCCGCCCATCTCGACGGTGTCGCCCATCACCATGCGCACGTCCTTCTCGACTTCGTAGCCCTTGACCATCGTCACGCCGACCACGAACACCGCCATGCCGAGGTGCGCGATGTGCATGCCCCAGAACGACCGCGGCGGCCAGCCCGAGCGCAGCCGCTCGCGGATCTGGAAGGCGGTGCTGGCGAAGATCCACACCGCGAGCAGCAGGCCCAGCGCGACCAGCGGGCTCCACTGCCCCACGAGGAAGGGCAGGCCGATGCCGGCGACGACGGCGATCACCGCGGCCAGGCGCAGGCGCTGGGCCATCTCGCGTGCGTCGGCGTGCTTCCAGCGGGCGAGCGGCCCGATCGCCATCAGGAAGAGCAGCGGCAGCATGATCGGCACGAAGACCGAGTTGAAGTAGGGTGGGCCGACCGAGAGCTTGCCCATGCCGAGCGCATCGATCAGCAGCGGGTAGAGCGTGCCCAGCAGCACCGAGCCGCAGGCCACCGCCAGCAGCACGTTGTTGACCAGGAGCAGCGTCTCGCGCGAGAAGAGGGCGAAGGCCCCGCCCATGCTGACCTTGGCCGCACGCCACGCGAAGAGCGTGAGCGAACCGCCGATCACGATCACCAGGAACGCAAGGATGAAGACACCGCGCTTGGGGTCGGTGGCGAAGGCGTGCACCGAGGTCAAGACGCCGGAGCGCACGAGGAAGGTGCCCAGCAGCGACAGCGAGAAAGCGGCGATGGCGAGCAGCACCGTCCAGTTCTTGAAGCTGCCGCGCTTTTCGGTGACGGCCAGCGAGTGGATCAGCGCCGTGCCGATCAGCCAGGGCATGAAGGAGGCGTTTTCCACCGGGTCCCAGAACCACCAGCCTCCCCAGCCCAGCTCGTAATAGGCCCAGTACGAGCCGAGCGCGATGCCGAGGGTCATGAAGACCCAGGCGACGTTGGTCCAGGGGCGCGACCAGCGGGCCCAGGCGGCGTCGAGCCGGCCGGCGAGCAGTGCGGCGATGGCGAACGCGAAGGCCACCGAGAAGCCCACGTAGCCCATGTAGAGCATCGGCGGGTGCACCACGAGGCCGGGGTCCTGGAGCAGCGGGTTGAGGTCGGCGCCGTCGCGAGCCGCGGGGAGTTGGCGGTCGAACGGGTTGGAGGTCAGCAGCATGAAGAGCAGGAACCCGATCGACACCAGCCCCAGCACCCCCAGCACTCGCGCCACCATCGCCTGCGGCAGCTGGCGCGACAGCAGGCTCACCGCACACGACCAGCCGGTCAGCATCAGCAGCCACAGCAGCAGCGAGCCTTCGTGGCCGCCCCAGACGGCTGCGGCGCGGTAGGCGGTCGGCAGCTTGGAGTTGGAGTGCTGCGCCACGTACTTCACCGAGAAGTCGTTGGCGATGAAGGCATACATCAGGCAGCCGAACGCAAACGCGACGAGCAGGAACTGCGTCTGCGCCGCGGGGCGGGCGATGGCCGTCCAGCCTGCATGGCCGCGGTGCGCGCCGACGATCGGCAGCACCCCTTGGACCAGCGCCACCAGCAGCGCCAGGATGAGGGCCAGATGGCCGAGTTCTGGGGTCATGGGGTTTGTCTCTCTCTTGTGTTGCCGGTGGCTATTTCTTGTCGACGGTCTTGGCCGCCTTGTGCGCCTGGTCGACCGCGTGCTGGGCCTCCGGCGGCATGTAGTTCTCGTCGTGCTTGGCGAGCACCTCGGTGGCCTGGAACTCGCCGCTGGCGTTGAGCTTGCCTTGCACCACGGCGCCTTTGCCCTCCTTGAAGAGGTCGGGGAGGATGCCGGTGTAGGTGACGCGCACGTCCTTCGCGGTGTCGGTGACGACGAAGTGCACCGTCATCTGGTCACGCTGGATGCTGCCCTCGCGCACCATGCCGCCGACGCGGAAGGCGCGGCCCTTCGGCGCCTCACCGGCAGCGACCTGGGTCGGCGTGAAGAAGAACGCGACGTTGCTCTGCAGGGCGTTGAGCACGAGGCCCGTGGCGACGCCGAGGCCGGCGAGTGCACCCACGATGATCGCAATGCGCTTGTGTCGAGGTTTCATGTGAGCAGGGGCTCGCGTTGGGGTTGAGGCCTGGCGGATGACGCCAGTGGCCAAGGGCGGATTATCTGCGCAGCCTGAGTGCACTTCCGTTGCGCGCAAGTTCCGTTCTTGTAGCAAGCGCGCATACACCAAAGGCCACTCCGTATCTTCTGCGACCGTATGTAAGCCTGCTCACGTTTGCCAACTATTGACGTTATTTTTTCGCTTCTCAGGGTCGATGATCCGGCCGACGACAAAGAGGGCATCGGGTGCGCAGATCGCACTCCGAAGCCTGAGACAAGAACCCGGAGCGCATCTTGACCCGTATCAGCAACCGTTCGGAGCGACTGGAGTAGCCATGCTGTTCGGCGCCTCCAAGCCCATCGCGAAGGCAGCGGCCACCCTCGGCCGCGCCTGGGGGCGTTCACACGCACAGGGCGAGTGGATGAGCCGTGAAGAAGCGATCATGGGCACCGCCGTGCGTGTGGAGCTGTGGGCCCCCGAGCGTGAGCAGGGCGAAGCGGCGATGGCCGGGGTGATGGCCGAGATGCATCGCATCGATCGCACCATGAGCCCGCACAAATCGGACTCCGAACTGTCGGTCATCAACCGCGAGGCCGCACGCCATGCCGTGCCACTGAGCGCCGAGATGGCGCGTCTCGTGTCGCGGGCCATCGACTTCTCCAAGCTGTCCGATGGCGCGTTCGATATCACCTACGCCGGCGTCGGCCAGCTCTACGACTACCGCGCCGGCATCAGGCCGAGCGACGAGGCGGTGGCCGCCGCCCGGCCGACCGTCGGCTGGCGCCACCTCATCCTCGACCGCGAGCAGCGCACGCTGCGCTTCGCCCGCGAGGGTGTGCGCATCGACCTCGGCGGCTTCGCCAAGGGCCATGCGGTCGACAACAGCGTGGCCATCCTGCGCCGCATGGGCATCACCAACGCCTCGGTCGCGGCCGGTGGCGACAGCTATGTGATGGGTGACCGCGGGGGTCGCCCCTGGAGCATCGGCATCCGTGATCCGCGCCGCGACAGCGGGGTGGTGGCGGTGCTGCCGCTGGAAGACACCTCGATCTCGACCTCGGGCGACTACGAACGCTTCTTCATGGAAGACGGCGTGCGCCATCACCACCTGCTCGACCCGCGCACCGGCCGTTCGCCGCATGCGCTGCGCAGCGTGACGATCCTCGCGGCCGACGGGTTGACCAGCGAGGCGCTGTCGAAGTGCCTGTTCGTGATGGGTTTGGAAGCCGGCATGCGACTCGTCGAGTCGCAGCCGGGTGTGGATGCGGTGGTGGTCGACGCCGAAGGGGCGCTGCACTACTCGTCGGGGTTGCGGGACGGTGCGGCTGCACCTGCCCAGTGACCTGCAAGCGTTGAAGATAACTCGGACTCAATAGGAGGTGAACATGAAAGAAGTCCTGACGAGCAAGCATGCGCTGGCATGCGTCGCCGTGTGTGCGAGCGTGCTGCTCGCCGGTTGCGGCAGCGGCAGCAGCAGCACAGACTCCGGCGACACCGTTACGGTCAACGGCGACGTGCCTGTGGCCTACACGCAGCGCTCCACGAGCCTGAGCATGAACCCGACCGACGGCGCGCCGTTCGCGCCGGGCGGTGACCTGATCATCCGCGAGAAGTCTTCCGCGAGCGCGCAATCGCACAACGTCACCGCCTCCATCACCCAAGGCCAGGGCGACGTCTCGGACCCCGAGGTCTCGTACGACGGCAAGAAGATTGTTTTCGCGCTGCGCTGCCCTACCTCCAACACCTCCCAGATCAACGGCGCGGCCGCCTGTACCGGCCGCTGGAACATCTGGGAATACGACATGACCAACGGGCTGGCCAACGGCACGCTGCGTCGCATCACCAGTTCGACCACCGACGACGACGCCGACCCGTACTACCTGCCGGGCGGCGCGGGCTTCGTGTTTTCGTCCAACCGGCAAACGAAGGCTCGCCCCAACCAGGCGCTCGGCCAAGCCTACAAGGCGCTCGACGAATACGAGCGCGAGGCGGTGATGAACCTGCACACGATGGATGCCAACGGCGGCAACATCCAGCAGATCTCGTTCAACCAGAGCCACGACCGCAACCCGGTGGTGCGCCCCAACGGTGACATCATGTTCTCGCGCTGGGAGCACGTGGGCGACCGCAACCGCTTCGCGGTGTTCCGCTCCAAGCCCGACGGCACCGACATGTTCGTGTTGTACGGCGCTCAAAGCCCGGGCAACAGCTTCCTGCATCCGCGCGACATGGACCCGAACGGCCAGTACCGCGGCTACATCTCGAGCTCGCTGATGCCGCTGTCGCGCACCCAGGAGGGTGGCGCGCTGATGGTGATCGACGCCTACAACTACTCTGAAAACAACACCCGCGCGTTCGTGACCGCATCTGCCACGGGCGGGCAGCGCCAAGTGACCGCCCAGACGCTCAACGACGGCATGGGCCTGTCGCTGTTCGGCCGCGTGACGACGCCGTACCCGTTGTGGGATGGCACCAACCGCATCCTGGTCGCCTACCGTCCTTGTGAAGTCACCCGCAACGGCCAGGTGGTGCCTTGTGCCACGCTGACCGACGCCGAGCGCACCCGTCTGGCCAGCCGCAACCGCCTCGCCGCCGACATCGCCGCCGACAACGTGCGCGACAACGCCCCGGCGGCCTACGGCATCTACATGTACAACCCGGCCAACCAGACTTGGCTGATGGTGGCTGCCCCGCCGGCGGGCTTCATGCACACCGACCCGATCGCCATCCAGGCGCGCGCCGAGCCCAACGCCACCCCGCCGGTCGCTGTCGACGCCACGCTGGCCGCACAGAACATGGCGCTGATCGAAGTGCGCAGCGTCTATGACACCGACGGCCTGGGCCGCATGAGCGAAATGATGCTCACCGACGCTGACCGCCCCGCCGGTTGCGCTCGTGGCATCGCGATGACCACGCCGCCGCACGAGGAGAGCGAGACCCGCACCTCCGTCGCCGACATCAACGCCATCAAGGACCCGGCCAACCCGGCCTACCACTGCACCCCGGTGCGCTTCGTGCGTGCCATGCGCGCCGTGGCGCCGCCGCAGGGCATGACCGGCCTGCGCAGCTCGATCGGCGAGACCGAGTTCGAGCAGCAGCAGATCCTCGGTTATGCACCGGTGGAGCCCGATGGATCGTTCAAACTGCACGTGCCGGCCGACACGCCGCTCGCCCTGTCCATCATTGACAGCAAGGGCCGCGCGATCCAGACGCACACCAACTGGATTCAAGTGCGCCCTGGCGAGCGCCGCACCTGCGACGGCTGCCACAGCCCGCGCCGTGGCGCTTCGCTGAACTCCGGTGTCGTGGTCAACACCATGCCGGCGGCGCTCGTCGCGGCCCTGGCCTCCGACCACCAGACCGGTGAGACGATGGCCTCGACCCGCACCCGTCAGACGCCGGCCGCGCTGGCCCTGCAGGCCAACCTGGAGTTCACCGACGTGTGGGCCGACACCGCCCAGAGCGGCATCGTGGCCCGTGCGCCGATCCAGATCCGCTACACCGGCAATGCCAACCCGGCGGACGACCTGCAGACCCCGGCCCCGGCCACGACGGGCACGCACCGCGGCATCATCAACTACCCCGAGCACATCGCCCCGCTGTGGACGCGTGCCCGTGGTCCGGCGGGTGCCCACACCTGCACCAACTGCCACAGCGATGCCGCCGTGCTCGACCTGCGCGGCACCACCTCCGGCACCGGTCGCATGACCTCGTACGAAGAGCTCGTGGTGGGCGACCCGATCATCGACCAGGCTACCGGCCTGCCGCAGATCGTCATCCGCGACGGCGAGCCGATGATCGAGCGCGGCGCGGCGCTGGTGGAAACCAGCTCCAGCGCGGCCAACTCGGCCGGCGGCACCCGCAAGAGCCGCCTGGGCGAGATCCTCTTCGGCGAAAACTTGCTCGCAGGCGCCGCTGCCCGCACCGCCCACCCGAACCCGCCCGGCACCGCCCCGAACCACGCTGCCCTGCTCAACAAGGCCGAGCTGCGCCTCGTGACGGAATGGATGGACCTCGGCGGCCAGTACTACAACGACCCGTTCAACCCGAACGGCAGCGTGCGCGCCGTCACCGGCCTGTCGGAGGCGACCTTCGCCACCACTGTGCAGCCGATCCTGCGCCGGACCTGCGCCGCTTCGTGCCACCAGGCCGGCAACATCGACCCGGCCGTGCCCGGCGGTCTGACGTTCCGCGGCAACCGCTTCGTGCTGACCGGTAGCACCGAGGGCGATTTCGGTGTGACACTCTCGATGATTTCCAACACCTGCGATGCGGCGTCGAACTACCTGCTGAGCCGGCCGTCGAGCAACCCGCACCCTGCGGGCGGCACGGCGCCTGTCCTCCCGGTGGGCAGCCCCGACTACCAGACGATCGCGACCTGGATCGCCACCGGATGCTGACAAAGGAAAAGCGTGTATTTCGCCAGCGAGTCCCGAGCCTGCGCTGCGCGCAGGCAAGCGTGGATCACCCCCCGCGCCTCGTGCGCGCGGGCCTGGCTGCGGCGCTGATCGCCCTGGTGGCGGGTTGCGGCGGCGGGACGCCGCTTGGCAACCCGCCCGACATCCCGAACGGAGGTGGTGGCACAGGGGGGCGCCAGCTTTCCTTTGCCTACTTCCAGCGCTGCATCAACCCGATATTCCTTGCGTCCCTTCCCATCATTGGCTCCAATCCGCCGGTCACCAACACCTGTGGGGGAGCGGGCTGCCATGACGATGCCAACGGCGCGGGCGGCGCATTCCGGGTGCGGCCCTCAGCAGCGCCCGTCAGCCTGCTAAGCACGGCCGACGTCATCCGCGCCAGCGACATGTACAAGAACTACTACTCCGCGCAAGGCGAAGTGACCTTCAATTCCGTGCCGCTCAGCCGGCTCATCACGAAGCCGCTGGTCCGCGGCGTGCTGCATGGTGGCGGCCAGATCTTCGCGAACGACCTGGACCCGAACGTGCAGAAGCTCCTGTACTGGATGACCAACCCCATCCCCGTGGGGCAGGACGAACTCACCACCGACTTGCCTGGCGGCCCGACCTGTCCATGAAGGTGCTGCGCCTCGTTCGAAGCGCGGCCTGCGCGTGCGTGCTGGGCGTGGCCGGAGTGGCCGCAACAGGTGCGGCCCATGCGGCCGATGCCCCCCGCGAGCGCCTTACGGTCGCCGACCCCTACCTCGAAGTGCACACCGGCCCGGGCCGGGGCTACCCGGTGTTCCACGTGGTCGAGCGTGCCGACTGGGTCGAGATCGAGCTGCGCCGCACCGACTGGTTCAAGATCCGCACGTCCGACGGCAAGGTGGGCTGGGTGGTGCGCCAGCAACTGGAGCGCACGTTGACGGAAGCGGGTGGCCAGAAGACCTTCCGCGACGTGGCGCTCGACGACTACCTCAAGCGCAAGCTCGAAATGGGTGCCGGCTACGGCCGCTTCAAGAAGGAGCCGATGCTCAAACTGTGGATGGGCTATCGCCTGTCCGACACCATGACGCTCGAAGGCACGATCGGCCAGGTGCAGGGCGTCTTCTCGGGCACCGACCTGTGGCACTTCAACCTCAACACCGAACCCTGGTCGCACAAGCGCTGGTCACCGTACTTCGGCATCGGTGTCGGCAAGTTCAAGAACATCCCGAACCAGAGCCTGGTGGGTGCGCAGCTCACCAACGTGAACCTCGCCAACGGCACGATCGGCCTGCGCTACTACCTGACCGAGCGCTTCGTCGTGCGAGCCGACTACACCTTCTACACCGCCTTCCTCAGCGAGACACGCTACGGTGAGTACCGCGCGGTGACCGCCGGGCTGTCGTTCTTCTTCTGATCGGTCTCATTGCGCACGCCATCATGCCCACGACCCACACGCTGATCATCTCCTCGCTTCTGTCCGCCGCCGCCTTGTGTGCGCCGCTGCATGTGTTTGCTGCCGACGAGAAAGACAAGGAGAACAAGCCCGCCAACGAGCAGGTCATCGTGCCGCAGGTCGACCGGCGCAACGTCAAGGTGCCCAAGTTCCCCTCGAAGGACTTCGAACTTGGCCTCTTCACCGGAACCTACGCCACCGAGAGCTTCGGCTCCAGCTCCGTGAGCGGCGTACGCCTGGGCTATCACATCACCGAGGACTTCTTCGTCGAGGGCGCCTACGGGCGCACCAAGGTCAGCGACGAGAACTACCGGCAGATCCTCCCCGGCGGCATCTTCCCCAGTGGTTCGGAGACGTTGACCTACTACAACGTGTCGATCGGCTGGAACGCGCTGCCCGGCGAGATCTTCATCTGGCGCAACACGGCCAAGGCGTCGGCGCTGTACCTCATCGCGGGCATCGGCAACACCAAGTTCCTCGAGCAGCGCAAGCAGACGATCAACTACGGCGTCGGCTCGCGCGTGCTCTTCGCCGACTGGTTTGCGTTGCAGATCGACGTGCGCGACCACATGTTCACCTACGACCTGCTGGGGCGCCGCAAGAGCACCCACAACCCCGAGTTCACCCTCGGCGCGACCTTCTTCTTTTGACAGGTGCTTTTCATGACCTCCACTTTCCTTCGCATCGTGCCTTCGACCCTGCTGGGTTCTCTGCTGCTGGCGGCTGCCGGCTGGGCGAACGCCGCCGTCACCGTCGGCTCGAACGCCCCCGACTTCACCCTGCGCACGCTGAACGGCCCCAACATGCGCCTGCAGGAGCAGCGCGGCAAGGTCGTGCTGGTGAACTTCTGGGCCACCTGGTGCGGCCCTTGCCGCAAGGAGATGCCGCACCTGAACCGCATCTCCGACAAGTACAAGTCGGCCGGCCTCGTGCTGCTGGGTGTGAACATCGACGAAGACGTGCGCAACGCCGCCGAGGTGGCCGGCAAGCTGAAGGTGAGCTTCCCGGTGCTGCTCGACACCGACAAGGCCGTGAGCAAGCTGTACGACCTGAACAGCATGCCGTCCACCATGGTGATCGACCGCAGCGGAAAGGTTCGCTTCCTGCACCGCGGCTACCAGGACGGCTACGAAGACACCTACGACCAGCAGATCCGCGAACTGCTGAAGGAAAGATGATGCGCCGCCTGACGTCCCTGTGCCTGCGCGGGCTCGCGGCGGCAGCCATCGCCAGCCTGCTGGGCGCCTGCGGCAGCATCGAGCCCTGGGTCAAGCCGTACGAGCGCGAGCGCCTCGCCTCGCCATTGCTGCAGTTCACCCGCGATGGCCTGTCGGCCAAGCACTTCGAGCATGTGCGCGAGGTGCGCGAGGGCGGGCGCGGCGCGACCGGCGTGCAAGGAGGCGGCTGTGGCTGCAACTGACGGCCGGGCCGTGCTCGTCGCCATCGCCCGTTCGCTCGGGGCCGTGCTGCGTCGTGGCTTGGCGGCGCTGCGCCGTCAGCCGGGCTCGGCGGTTCAGGCCGCCGGCCTCTTGGGTGGCGCGCTGGCAAGCGGCGTGGCCGGTGCTGCGCCCACGCTGCCGGCCGACCGCGCCGACGCCATGCTCCACGTCTACGAAGGCGGCGGCCTCAAGGCCTATGGCCCGGCCTTCCTGGTGCGCAAGAAGCTCGGCGAGAACCTCTCGCTCTCGGCCAACTACTACGTCGACATCGTGAGCAACGCCTCGATCGACGTCGTCACCACCGCGAGCCCCTACAAGGAAACGCGCAACGAATACATCATCGGCGCCGACTACGTGGTGCGCGATGCCACCCTCTCGGTCAGCACCTCGCACAGCAAGGAGCCCGACTACGTGGCCGATGCGACGAGCGTCGACGTGGCCCAGGAGGTGTTCGGCGGCATGACCACGATCGCCCTCGGCTTCACCCGTGCCGAAGACCAGGTCGGACGCAAGAACGATGGCTTTTTCGACCATGCCATGCACTGGCGCTACCGCCTGGGCCTGACGCAGATCCTGAGCCCGTCCTGGCTGGCCAGCATCAACTGGGAGGCCGTGGCCGACGACGGTTTCCTCGGCAGCCCCTACCGGGTGGCCCGAGCCTTCGGTGCCGCCGTGCCCGAGCGCAACCCGCGCACGCGCTCCAGCCGCGCGATCAAGTTCCGCGTGCTGGGCGAGGTCAAGCCCGGCCATGCCACACGTGCCGAGTACCGCTACTTCTGGGACAACTGGGCCATCAAGGCCCACACCTTCGAGCTGGGCTACAGCCGCCAGATCGGCGACCCGTGGCTGGTCGACTGGTACGGCCGCTACTACACGCAGAGCAAGGCGCTCTTCTACAGCGACAACGCGAGTTCCACCACGACCTACCTGTCGCGCAACCGCCAGCTGTCCACCTTCAAAAGCCTGAGCCTGGGCGCCAAGATGGCCTATACCCTGAAGCACGTGCCCGGCAGCTACGACCTGAAGCTCAACGTCGCGGTCGAGCGCATCAGCTTCAAGTTCGCCGACTTCACCGACATCCGCTCCGGCCAGGCCTACAAGCACGACGCCAACGTGGTGCAAGTCTTCCTGTCGGCCAACTTCTGATTGACGAGAGTCCGTCCATGAATTTCATCTCCTGCTGCAAACGCCTCGCCGCGATGCTGCTGCTGGCCGGCTCGGCGTCGTGGGCCCAGACGCCTGCGCCCGCCGCTGCTGCCAGTGCGCCCACCGTCGCCGCTGCCCCGATGGCGGCCTCGGCACCGGCTGCCGCTGCGTCGGCCGCCTCCGCTGCAGGCCTCGACACCCGCGTGCAGGAAGCCAAGGCCGACGTCATCAAGCTCAACCGCGACCTGCTGGTGCTCGAAGAGGAGCTGCTCTTCCCGGCCAACACCCAGGTGGCGGTGTTCGTGTCGATGGACGTGGGCAAGCTCTTCGAACTGGAGTCGGTGCAGATCAAGCTCGACGAGAAGGTCGTCGCCAACTACCTCTACACCCCGGCCGAGGTGAAGGCCCTTCACCGCGGCGGCGTGCAGCGCCTCTACCTCGGCAACCTCAAGACCGGCACGCACGAGATCGTGGCGCTCTTCACCGGCGGCGGCCCGCACTTCCGCGACTACAAGCGCGGTGCCACCGTCAAATTCGACAAGGGCACCGAGCCCAAGTACATCGAGCTGCAGATCAAGGACTCGCAGGGCAAATTGCAGCCGGAGTTCCAGGTCAAGGTCTGGCAATAAATCGCATCGCGTCCCTGATTCCTTTTCCTGACCTCATGGCCTCTCGACTGACCTCGGCAGTGAAGCTCAAGCCGACACTGAAACGGCTTGGCGTGGCGGTGGCCATTGCCGTGGCGGCCTCAGGCGCGCTCGCGGCCGGCAAGAAGGTGGAACGCAAGGTGCAGGACCCGCACTACGGCGACACCCTGTTCCACTTCTACCAGGAGCACTACTTCACCGCGATCACCGGCCTGATGGTGTCGCAGCACTTCGAGCGCGTGCAAAAGCATGCCGACGAAGCCGAGCTGCTGCGCGGCGGCATGCTGCTGTCGTATGGCATGCATCGCGAGGCCGGCGAGATCTTTACCCGGCTGATCGAGAAGGGCGCCGAACCGCCGGTGCGCGACCGCGCCTGGTACTTCCTCGCCAAGATCCGCTACCAGCGCGGTTTCCACGCCGACGCGGCCGACGCGCTCTCACGCATCGAGAAGAACCTGCCGCCCGAGCTGGAAGAAGACCGCGTGCTCGTCAAAGCCAACGTGCTGATGGCCCTGGGCGACTACGCCGGTGCCGCGGCCGCGCTCAACAGCGTGCCAGGCATCGAGAAAGAGATCTCCGAAGGCACGACGAGCGCCCACCTCTATGCCCGCTACAACCTCGGCGTGGCGATGGTGCGCAACGGCGATGCCGCCAAAGGGGCTGCCTTGCTCGACCAGATCGGCAAGGCCCCGACACCGCCGCAGGCCACCGAAGAGTTCAGGAGCCTGCGCGACAAGGCCAACGTGGCGCTGGGCCTCGCCTCCCTGCAGGCGGACAAGCCCGAAGCGGCCGGCCCCTTCCTGGAGCGTGTGCGCCTGAACGGCCCGCAGTCCAACAAGGCGCTGCTCGGTTTCGGCTGGGCCTCGGCCTCGATCAAGAACCACAAGCAGGCTCTCGTGCCCTGGACCGAACTCGCCGACCGCGACGCGAGCGATGCGGCTGTGCTCGAAGCCAGCATTGCGCTGCCCTATGCCTATGGCCAGCTCGGTGCCTTCGGCCAGGCGCTCGACCGCTACAACGCCGCCATCGATCTGTTCGAGCGCGAGAACAAGGGCCTCGACGAGTCGATCGCCGCCATCCGCTCGGGCAAGCTGGTCGAGGGCCTGCTCGACGAGAACCCGGGTGAAGAGATGGGCTGGTTCTGGACCATCCGCTCGCTGCCGCAGATGCCGCACGCCGGCCACCTGACGCAGGTGCTGTCGCAGCACGACTTCCAGGAAGCCTTCAAGAACTACCGTGACCTGCTGTTCCTCACGCGCAACCTGCAGCGCTGGAAAGACAACCTGGGCGTGTTCAACGACATGCTCGACAACCGCCGCAAGGCCTACGCCGACCGCCTGCCCGTCGTATTGGCCAAGGCGAGCCAGAGCGGTCTGAAAGACATGGCCCTGCGTGCTGCGGGGCTGGCGGCCGAGCTGGCCGAAGCCGAGGCGCGGGGCGATGGCGAGGCCTTTGCCAGCGCCCGGGAACGCGAACTGATCGAGCTGATCGAGGGTGTGAAGGCCGAGCTGCAGAAGGCCGGCAACGACCCCGAGAGTGCGGCAGCCCGCGAGCGCCTGCGCCTGGCCTCCGGTGCGATGGTGTGGCGTCTGGCGCAGGCCTACCCCCAGCGCGCCTACGAAACCAGCCGCGACCTGCAGACACTCGACGCCGGCGTGGCCGAAGCGCAGGGGCGCGAGGCCCGGCTGGCACAGGCCCAGCGCGATGAGCCGGCCAAGTTCGACCGTTTCGGCGAGCGCATTGCCGAGCTGGGCAAGCGTGTCGACGTGCTGATCCCGCAGGTGGTGGCGCTGAGCCAGGAACAGCAGGCGGCCCTGCAGGAGTTGGCCGTGGCCGAACTCGTGCGCCAGAAGGAGCGCCTGGCCGCCTACGGCGTGCAGGCGCGCTTCGCGGTGGCGCAGTTGTACGACCGGGCCACCAAGGCCAAGGAAGGCGGCGATGCAGCCAAGTAAGCTTGCCGCCATTCCTGTTGCCGTGGCCTTGGCGTGCCTGCTGGCCGGCTGCGCCGGCAAGCGCAGCAGCCGCGAACCCGAGCCGCCCACGCTCAAGAGCCTGGCCGGCCGCCAGATCGACGTGCAGGCCGACCCGGTGGCGAGCGTTCCCGAAGAGAAGGCCATCGCCGCGTATCGCAAGTTCCTCGAAGTCGCGCCCAACGCGCCGCAGCGCAATGAAGCGATGCGCCGCCTCGGCGACCTGGAGATGGACACCGCCGACAACAAGCTCGCCAGCGGCGACGGCACCGCCAACCCGGACTACAAGGCCGCGATCGCGCGCTACCAGGAGTACCTGAAGGCGTTCCCCAACGACCCGGCCAACGACCGCGTCTACTACCAGATCGCCCGTGCCTACGAGCAGGGCGGCGAGCTGGAAAACGCGCTCAAGACGCTCGACACGCTGGTCGCGCAGTACCCCAAGACGCCGTTCCTCGAAGAAGCCCAGTTCCGCCGCGGCGAAATGCTGTTCAGCCTGCGCGAGTACAACAAGGCCGAGAAGGCCTACGCCACAGTGCTCACCGGCAACCGGCAGGGCAACTTCCACGAGCGTGCGCTGTACATGCACGGCTGGTCGCTCTTCAAGCAGAGCCAGGTGGAAGACGCGCTCAAGTCCTTTTTCGGCGTGCTCGACCTCAAGGTCGCCAACCGCCCGGGTGGCGCCGAGCTTCGACAGCCTCGAAGGCCTGACGCGCGCCGACCGCGAACTGGTGGAAGACACCTTCCGGGTGGCCAGCCTGTCGCTCGCCAGCCTGAACGGCGCCGACTCCATTCCGAGCTACGTCACGACCGATGAGCGCAAGTCGTACGAGTTCCGCGTCTATCAGCAACTGGGCGAGTCTCTACATCAAGCAGGAGCGCACGAAAGACGCCGCCGATGCCTTCGGCGCATTTGCCAAGCGCCAGCCGCTGCACGCGCAGGCGCCGCAGCTGCAGGCCCGTGTGATCGACATCTATCAGAACGCCGGCTTCGCCACGCTCGCGATCGACGCGAAGAAGGACTACGTCTCCCGCTACGGCATGGAAGGCGAGTTCCGCAAGGCCAATCCCGAGGGCTGGGAGGCGGCACAGCCCCTGGTCAAGACGCACATGGCCGAACTGGCGCGTCACCACCACGCGCTGGCGCAGAAGAGCAAGGCCTCCGCCGACTACCAGGAGGCGGTGCGCTGGTACCGCGCCTATCTCGGCGCGTTCCCCAACGACCCGGATGCGGCGCAAAACAACTTCCTGCTGGCCGAACTGCTGCGTGAAGACAACCGCTTCCCCGAGGCGGCGGTCGAGTATGAGAAGACGGCCTACCAGTACCCCACGCACGAGCGCAGCGCCGATGCCGGCTACTCGGCCCTGCTGAGCTATGCGGCGCAAGAGAAGCGTGTGCAGGGCGCCGACTTGCAGGCGCTGCAGCGCACCGGCGTCGACAGCGCGCTTCGCTTCGCCAAGACCTTCCCCGCCGACGCACGCACGCCCACCGTGCTGACCAACACCGCCGAAAAACTCTTCGCCCTGCGCGACGAGCGTGCCGAGCCGGTGGCCGAGCAGGTGCTGGCGCTGCAACCTCCGGCGCCCGCCACGCAACGCCGCGTGGCGTGGACGGTCGTCGCCCACTCGGCCTTCGAGTCCAGCCGTTTCGACCGCGCCGAGCGGGCCTACCTTGAAGTGCTGGCGCTGACGCCCGAGAAGGAAGCGGGCCGCAACGAGCTGGTCGAGCGTGTGGCGGCCTCCGTCTACAAGCAGGGCGAGCAGGCGAGGGCGGCCGGCAAGCTGCGCGATGCCGTGGGCCATTTCAACCGCGTGGCCGTGGTCGCGCCGCAGTCGGCGGTGCGCGCCAACGCACAGTACGACGCCGCGGCAGCGCTGATCGCGCTGAAGGACTGGGACCTCGCCGCCAGCACGCTGGAAGACTTCCGCACCCGTTTCCCCAAACATCCGCTGCAGGCCGAGGTGGGCGGCAAGCTCGCGGTGGCCTACATGGAAAAAGGCCAGTGGAGCCGCGCCGCGAGCGAGTTCGAGCGCCTGGCCGCGAGCAGCACCGACGCGAAGGTCGCCCGAGCCGCGCTCTGGCAGGCCGCTGAGCTGCACGAGAAAGGCGGCGCGCGCACGCTTGCCGCCAAGACTTACGAGCGCTACCTGAAGCAGTACCCCGATCCGCTGGAAACGAGCATCGAGGCCCGCTGGCGCCTCGCGCAGATCGCCAAGAAAGACGGCGACGCGAAGCGCGAGATGGCGCTGATGAACGACATCTACCGTGCCGACCTGGCGGGCGGCAACGCCCGCACCAACCGCACCCGCTACCTGGGCGCGATGGCCTCGCTGGCCTTGGTGGAGCCCAGTTATGAGGCCTACAAGAAGATCCAGCTCGTGGAGCCACTGGCCAAGTCGCTCAAGCTCAAGAAGGCCAAGATGGACGAGGTCCTCAAGGCCTACAGCGCCGCGGCCAACTCCGGTGTGGCCGATGCGGCGACCGCGGCCACGTACCACATTGCCGCGATCTATCAAGACTTCAGCAAGGCCCTGCTGAACTCGCAGCGGCCGAAGAGGCTGTCGAAGCTGGAGCTGGAGCAGTACAACCTGATGCTCGAAGAGCAGGCCGACCCGTTCAACGAGAAGTCGACCGAGCTGCACGAGATCAACATCCGACGCACGGCCGACGGCATCTACGACGAGTGGGTGAAGAAGAGCTATACCGCGTTGAAGGAGTTGCGCCCGGTGCGTTATGGCAAGACCGAAAAGAGCGAGGCGATCGTCGATGCGATTCGTTGATAACGCCCACCCCCGGAGCGCCTCAGGCGCACCCCCTCAAGGGGGCGACGCTGGTGGACCGGCAAAGCCGGCTCCACGGCGTCCGCTCGGTTCGCTGCGCGCCTTGTCGGCGCTGGCGGGTCTGGCGATGGCGGGTTGCGCGCTGTTGTCAGAGCCTCAAGCCGAGCCGATGCCCGAGCCGGTAAGGCCGGCCGCCAGTGTGGCTGCGCGTGCCGCCAATGCCACGGTCAATGCCGCACCCGTGGCCGCTGCCGCATCGGCACCGGCTCCCAAACCCGTCGAACCTGAAGGCCCCGCCATCACGCCGGCCGCTCAGCGCGCCTTCGACGACGCCCGCCGCGCCATGCGCGCCGGCCGCATGGACGACGCCGAGCGTGGCTTCAAGGCGCTGATCCAGTTCCACCCCGAGCTGGGCGGCCCCTACGCCAACCTGGGCGTCATCTACCGCCAGGCCGGCAAGCTGCCCGAGTCGGCCGCTGCCCTGGAGCAGGCCACCAAGGCCAGCCCGCGCCAGCCGGTCTACTTCAACCAGCTGGGCATCACCTATCGCCTGCAGGGCCAGTTCGCCAAGGCGCGCGAAGCCTACGAGCGGGCCATCGACCTCGACGGCAACTACGCCGCCGCGGTGCTCAACCTGGGCGTGCTCTACGACCTCTATCTCTGGGACCCGAAGCGCGCCGCGGAGCACTACGATCGCTACCTCGCGATGTCTCCTGGGGGCGATGCCACCGTCACCAAGTGGCTGGCCGACCTCAAGAACCGCAAGCCCGCCACGGCCGCCGCTGCTGCAGCGCCTGCCGCGCCGCGCAAGGAGAAGGAATGACCACGCGCCTCTCAACGCTGGCCGCATTCGCGCTGGTTGTCTTGCCAGCCGCGCACGCGCAAGACCGTGCCGACATCGAAGGCACCAAGATCATCGGCAACCGCGAGCTGCCCAAGGTGCTTTACATCGTGCCGTGGAAGAAGCCCGTGCAGAGCGAGCTTTCGGGCAAGCCGCCGGCCAGCGTGCTCGACGAGGCGTTGGCGCCGGTCGATCGCGATGTGTTCCGCCGGCAGGTCCAGTACGACACCCAGATCCAGGCCGCGAAGGCGGCCGTGACTCCGGTCAATCCCAACGGGGCTGCGCCTACCGCAAAGCCCTGACCCTTCTTTTCACCTTGATCCGTTCCCACAGGAGACTTCCATGAGCGTCGTCGATTTTGCTGTCAAGTTCTTCCAGGACAGCGGTGTCGCCATCTACTTCAGCATCGCCATCATGGCGGTCGGCCTCGCGATCGCCATCGAGCGCTACGTGTTCCTGCAGCGTGCGCGCAGCGAGAACCGCAAGCTGTGGGCGAAGGTGCTGCCGATGTTGCAGAGCGGCCGCTTCAAGGAAGTGCACAGTGCCGCCTCGGGGTCTGATGCCGCCATCGGCAAGATCGTCGCCAATGGGCTCGAGCGCATGCAGAGCCCGGCCCGTCGCGAAGACATCGATGCCGCGATGGAGGAAGGCATGATGGAAATCGTGCCGCGCCTGGAAAAGCGCACCCACTACATCGCCACGCTCGCCAACGTGATCACGCTGGTGGGCCTCTTGGGCACCATCATCGGCCTGATCAAGGGCTTCACGGCCGTGGCCGCGGTGAACCCGGCCGAGAAGGCGGAGCTGCTGTCGGCCTCGATCTCGATCGCGATGAACAACACCGCCTTCGCGCTGTCGGTCGCCATCCCGTTCCTCCTGATCCACGCCTTCCTGCAGGCGCGCACCACCGAGATCGTCGACGGGCTGGAAGCCGCCAAGATCAGCTTCCTCAACGTGACGGGCCGCATCAAGGCCGAGCAGCAGGCCGCCGCACGCTGATCGAATCACCGTCTCTCCGCAAGAGGCCCCCACATGCCCATCCGACGCCCGCGCAAGCCCGTGGCGCACCTGGAAGTCACCGCGTTCATCAACGTGATCGTGGTGCTCGTGCCGTTCCTGCTGTCGACCGCGGTGTTCTCGCGCCTGGCGGTGCTCGAACTGTCGCTGCCGGCGAAGAACGCTCCCGGTGTGGAGCAGCTCAAGGTCAACGACCTCAAGCTCGAGATCGTGATCCGCCCCGATGCGCTGGAGGTCGGTGACCGCATCGGCGGCCTGATCCAGCGCGTGGGCAACACCCCGACCGGCTACGACCTCGTGGCGCTCTCGGCGCTCATGCAGCAGATCAAGGCGAAGTTCCCCGAGACCCGGGCCGCCAGCGTACTCGCCCAGCCCAACACCTCGTACGACGTGCTGGTGCAGGTGATGGACGCCGTGCGCGAAGCCAAGCCGGCCAATGCCGGGCCGAAGACGCCGAACATCGAGCTGTTCCCCGACATCTCCATCGGCGACGCGCCCATCAGCGCACCCAAGAAGTAGGAGGGCTGCCCATGAAAATGACCGGGATCGAAAAGCGCGCGGCACGGCTGGCGCGCAACCAGTCGGGCCTCGACATGAACCTCGTGGCCCTGATCGACATCTTCACCATCCTGATCTTCTTCCTGATGTCGAGCACCGGCATCGAGGTGCTGACCAATTCCAAGGCGGTGAAGCTGCCCGACTCCATCGCCGAGAAAGCGCCGCGCGAGACCATCGTGGTCGCGGTGAGCGACACCGACATCGTGGTCGACGGCCGCAGGGTCGCGAGCGTGGCCGAGGCCAACGCGATCCAGGGCGACCTGATCCCGGGCCTCAAGGCCGAGCTGGACATTCTCGCCAGCCGCCAGGTGGTGGGCGCCGACAAGGACGCCACCGCCAAGGCCATCACCATCATGGGCGACAAGAACATCCCCTACAGCCTCTTGCGCAAGGTGATGTACACCAGTGCCCGCGCGAACTTCTCCGAGATCGCGTTTGCCGTGAATAGGAAAACCTGATCATGGCTGCTCTAGCCGCAATCACTTTCCGTCCCCACGTGCTGGCCTGGGCCGGCGTACCCGAGGACGACAAGCGCTACCGCCGCATCCTGAACGTGGTGCTGGCGATCACGGCGCTGATCTGCCTCTTCCTGCTGCTGATGCCCACGCCGAAGGAAGACCGCGCCAAGCCCGCGGAGCTGCCGCCGCGCATTGCCAAGCTGATGATCGAGCAGAAGGAGACCCCGCCTCCGCCCAAGCCCAAGGCGCCCGATGTGGCGACCAAGGAGCAGCCCGAACTCAAGCCCGGCACGCCGGAGCCGGTGAAGCCCGAGCCTCAGAAGAAGGCGGCGCCGGTGCCCGAGGCGCGCCAGCCGCAACCGAACCGTCCGCCGGGTGAGATCGAAGGCGCACGCCGCAAGGCGGCTGGCGTCGGCCTGCTGGCGATGAAGGACACGCTCAACCAGATGCACAGCGCGCCGACCGCCGTCCAGCTCAACCCCAATATCAAGCAAGGCCCCGGCGTGGGTGCCGGCGTGGGCGTGGGCGTGGGAGCCGGCACCGACCAGGGCACACCCGACCGCGCGATGATCACCTCGAACGCGACCGGCGGCAGCGGCGGCATCAACACCGCCGGCTACAGCCGCAACACCGGCGGTGGCGGCCTCGCCGGCCGCGGCACCACGCTGGTGGAAGGTGTGGCCGGTGGTGGTGGCGGCGGCGGCTTCGGTGGTGGTGGCCGTGGTGGCACCGGCGCCGGCTCGGGGCAGGGTGGAGGTGGCGGCACGCTGCAAAAGGGCGCCGGCAGCAAGGCCTCGCGCTCGATCGAAGACCTGCGGCTCGTGTTCGAGCGCAACAAGGGCGCGATCTACGCCATCTACAACCGCGCGCTGCGCGACGAGCCCACGCTGCAAGGCAAGGTGGTGTTCAAGCTCACGATCGCGCCGTCGGGTGAAGTGACCGATCTCAAGATCGAATCCAGCGAACTCAAGAACCCCGAACTCGAGCGCAAGCTGCTGGCGCGCATCAAGCAGTTCGACTTCGGCGCCAAGCCGGTCGACACGCTGATCGCCACCTACCCGTTCGACTTCCTGCCGTCGTAGCGCTCAGGCGCGTGGCGTGGCGCGGTCGATGATGGCCGCGCAATCCACGCCGGTCGGCAGCGTGCCGTACTGCGCGGCACCTTGCTGTCCGAGGCGTGCGGCACAAAACGCATCGGCCACGAAGGCCGGTGCATGCTGCACCAAGAGCGCCGCCTGCAGCGCGAGCGCCATGCGATCGACCAGGCCACGGGCGCGGTACTCCAGCGCGTCGAGCTTGCCGAGTTCGCCCTTCAGCGCGCCCACCCACTGATCGAGGCGCGCGTTGCCACCCCGAGCACGCTGCACTTCGTCGAAGAAGGCCTGTACCACCGCCGGCGTCTTCTGCATGGCGCGCAGCACGTCGAGGCACTGCACGTTACCGCTGCCTTCCCAGATCGCATTGACCGGCGACTCGCGGAAGAGCCGCGGGAAGGGGCTGTCTTCCATCACGCCGCTGCCGCCGATGCATTCCATCGCCTCGTAGGCATGCTGCGGGGTGCGCTTGCAGATCCAGTATTTGCCGACGGCCGTGCACAGGCGGCTGAGCAGGTCTTCGTGCGGGTCGTCGCGGTGGTCCATGGCTCGGGCCAGCCGCATCGTGAGCGCGAGCGAGCCTTCTGATTCGAGCGCCAGGTCGGCCAGCACGTTCTGCATCAGCGGCTGGCGGTTGAGCACTGCGCCGAACGCCGAACGGATCGAGCAGTGGTGCAGGGCCTGGGCGACGGCCGCACGCTGGCCCGCCGACGATCCGATCATGCAGTCGAAGCGCGTCATCGACACCATCTCGATGATGGTGCGCACGCCTCGCCCGGGCTCGCCCACCATCCACGCGAGCGCACCGCGCAGCTCGGTCTCGCTCGACGCGTTCGACACGTTGCCCATCTTGCGCTTGAGGCGTAGCACCTGGAGCGGGTTCTTCGTGCCGTCGGGTCGCCAGCGCGGCATGAGGAAGCACGACAGGCCGGCGGGCGTCTGTGCCAGCACGAGGAAGGCATCGCACATCGGCGCCGAGACGAAGTACTTGTGGCCGACGAGTTCATACGCTTCGCCTGGGCCTTCGATACCGATGGCGTGGGCCTGCGTCGTGTTCGCCCGCACGTCGGAGCCGCCTTGCTTCTCGGTCATCGCCATGCCGATGGTGAGCCCGGCCTTCTGCGTGTGCGGCAGGTTACGCGGGTCGTAGCTGCGCGAGGTGATGCGTGGCTCCCACCACTGCGCGAGCGCCGGCGTCGTGCGAAGCGACGGGATGGAGGCAAACGTCATCGTGATCGGGCAGCCGTGCCCGGCCTCCACCTGCGAGTGCATGTAGAAGCGCGCGGCGCGGGCCACGTGTGCGCCTTCGCGCGGGTCGGCCCAGGGCGAGGCGTGCAGGCCATGCTCGATCGAGGTCTTCATCAGCGCGTGGTACGCCGGATGAAACTTCACCAGGTCGACGCGGTGGCCGAAGCGGTCGTGCGTGTCGAGTTCGGGCGGGTGCTTGTTGGCCAGGGCGCCGAGTTCGAGGTGCTCGGCCGTGCCGATCAGGTCTCCGAAGACCGCGAGATCGTCGTGGGCCCAGGCCGCGCCTTCGCGGGCGGTGGCGTCGATGAGCGCCCGGTCCTGCAGATAGAGGTTGTAGTTCGCCAGTTCGTGCGAGACGTTGAAGACCTCGTGCGTGCTGGCGAGCTGCGATGGGGTGAAGGTGGGGTGGGGCGCGTTCATCGTGTGTCTCCTCGATGGCCCGGCAAGCGGCCCGGATGTTGTAGCACGCCCGTCATGTGCCTGACATCGGGCTTCGCGACGATCGCGCGGTTTTCATTCCACCCCTACGTCCATGCGCCAATTCCTTGTATTGCCCATCGTGCTGGCATCGCTTCTTGCCGCCGGCTCCGCCCATGCGCAGGTGCTGACCGGCTTTGCCCGCATGCCGGCCGCGACCTTTGCCGACGGCCCGACCTCCGGCCAGTTCGCCTCGCCCAACGCCTACGGCACCAACCTGCCGCCTTTCGTCAACCGCCAGCCGGTGCAGGGGTTCTCGGGTGTGCTGCAAGGGCCGAAGAAGAACGTCTTCCACTTCCTCGTCGACAACGGATTTGGCGCGCAGAACAACTCGGCCGATGCGCTGCTGCGTTCCTACACGCTCGGCATCGAGTGGCGCACGATGAAGGGCGGGGCCGGGCGCGTGCATCCAGCCGATTGGCACAACGGTCACCCGCGCGGCAGCTTCGATGCCTCGACACGCCTGGAACTCAACGATGCGAACCGCCGGCTCACGATTCCCATCCAGGCCGACTACCTGAATCACTACAACAACGCATCCCACCCGACCGTGGCGTCGGTGATCCGCGCCAGGCGGCTCTTGACCGGAGCCGATTTCGACATCGAATCCATCCGCCGTGATCACCGCGGTAACTTCTGGTTCGGCGACGAGTTCGGCCCCTACCTCGTGAAGACCGATTCGCGCGGCACGGTGCTGCGTGCAGAGATCCCTCTGCCGGGCGTCTATGCACCCGCCCACAAAGACGTCGTCGCCGGCCGCGCCACCGCCAACCTGCCGGCCTCGGGCGGCTTCGAGGGCATGGCCATCAACAAGAGCGGCACTCGCCTCTACACGCTGCTGGAGCGCACCGTCACCGGCGACCCGGCCGGCACGCTCCGCATCGACGAGTTCGACGTCGACCGCGAGGTCTACACCGGCCGGCGCTTCTTCTACCCGCTCGACGCGGTCGGCACGGCCATCGGAGACATGGTGGCCATCGACGACCGCCGCTTCCTCGTGCTCGAGCGCAACGGCAACACCGCGACGTCGCCCAACCCCGTGCCCTTCAAGAAGGTCTACCTGATCGACCTCGAAGAGGTGGCCGATGGCGGCGCGGCGCGCAAGCTGGAGCTGGTCGACCTGATGAAGCTCGCCGACCCGCACGACTTGAACGGCGACGGCAGCACGGTCTTCACCTTCCCGTACACCACGATCGAGAACGTGCTGATCCTCGACGCGCGCACGCTGCTCGTTGTCAACGACAACAACTTCCCGTACGGCGGCGGGCGCGAGCTGGCGTCCGACAACACCGAGTTCCTGCGCATTCGGCTCCCGGTGTCGCTGGTGGCAGACGAAGACGACAAGGACGAGCGCCGCCACCGCGGACATGACCGCGACGACGATTGAACGATTGCGTCCGACGCAAGACCACAAAACGAAAGGGCCCTGCATCGCTGCAGGGCCCTTGTTTTTTCTGGCTCCTCGACCTGGGCTCGAACCAGGGACCTACGGATTAACAGACCATTTCCGGACACCCGTGGGCGCCAATTTACACCTAGTGACGCCAACAGCCTCCGCCGGAGTAGAGCGTGGTCTTCGACCGCTTCAGACTGATCTGAGCCAGTCGAAGCCAGGGTCCTGAATGACCGCTTGCAGCAGCACCGGTCACTGACGGTTGGCGGATTCGACCGACTGCTTCACTCCCGGCTGCGGTCGCCCAGCCGCTGCCACCGTTGAGTCCCGGCGCAAAGGACCGCTTCTGTCTACAGCGTCTGGCTCAGTTCGACCCGCAGCGGGCGTTCGTCCTTCGCAAGAGCAGCCACTCAGGCTGCTCAGTTCTCCGCTCAGAAAGCCTAACCTTTCGAAGCCTCTCCGTGCAGCCACGCGAGGAACGCTTCGACAGACGGCCGCTTCGCATGCCGCGCCGGGTACACCGCGAAATGCGCTTTCACCCGCACTGCCTTTTCAAGCCCGAACACGGGCCGGAGCTTTTGCTCGGCGATGTGCCGCCCGGCAATCGTGGTGCTCTCTAGCGCAACACCGAGGCCTTGGGTTGCAGCGTCCAATGACATCTGCGCTCGGTCGAAGCGCACGGCGAATCGTTCCGGTGCGCGCTTGTCGGTGAACGCTGCGAACCAGTCGGACCATTGAACGACGCTGACGTTGCTCTGGATCAGCTTGACGGCCAGGAGATGCTCCGGTCGCTTCAGTCGATGCTCCCGGATGAAGGCTGGGCTTGCGAGCGGGACGATGCGCTCCTCGAACAAGGGCTCCACAACAAGATTCGGCCAGTTCGGTACGCCATAGCGAAGATCGATGTCGACCTGCCCCAGCGCGAAGTCGCTGTGCGTGTGCGCGGCCGACAGGTTGAGCGCGATGTCGGGATAGGCCAGGGCAAACGACTGCAGGCGCGACATCAACCAGAGGCTGGCCAGGCTCGGAGCCGCGTGGACGTACAGGCTATTGCTGACGCCCTGCCTGAGGTCTTCTGACGCCGCCGCGATGGCGGACAAGGCGCCACCGATTCTCGACAGGTAAGTCTCGCCCGCCGCGCTGATGCGCACTCCGTGCGCACTTCGCTCAAACAGCCGCACACCAAGGTGTGATTCCAGTCGCGCGACCTGGTGGCTGACTGCAGAGGCTGTGAGGTGCAACTCGGCCGCGGCGAGCGCAAAGCTGCGCCGCCGCGCCACGGCTTCGAAAGCCTGGAGGTTGGTGACGGGTGGGAGAGTAGCCATCGGGTCAACCCTACCGTTAGATGACAGAACGTCATCTTAGGGTGAGAAAGCATCCCTTGTCATCATGCCCGTCGGCGCCGAATATTCACTCAAGAACAACGGGAGACAAGCCACGGCAACCAGCCGTGGCACCCGCAGAGGGTCACCAAGCCCCAGGGTTCGGCACCGCCGGCCTTGTCTTCGGTGTTCGCCTCGATCACTCACTCCACTGGAGACGAAAGACATGCTGCTCAAAGACAAAGTTGCCGTCATCACCGGCGGCGCCGGACTCAACGGACTCGGCTTCGCCACCGCACGCTTGATGGCGGCCCAGGGCGCCCACGTCGTCCTGCTCGACCTTGCTCGCGCCGAGCCTGCCGCCGCAGCGGCACAGCTTGGCAGCGGTCACCTCGGCCTCGTCGCCGATGTGACCGACAAGACCTCGTGCGATGCCGCCGCCGCTGCCGTGCTGAAGGCCTTCGGGCGCATCGACATCCTGGTCAACAACGCCGGCATCACGCAGCCGGTCAAGACGCTGGAGATCACCGGCGCCGACTACGACCGCATCCTCGATGTCAGCCTGCGCGGCACCTTGTACATGTCGCAGGCCGTACTGCCAGCGATGCGCACGCAGCAGGCAGGTTCGATCGTTTGCATCTCTTCCGTCTCGGCCCAACGTGGCGGCGGCATTTTCGGCGGGCCGCACTACTCGGCAGCGAAGGCTGGCGTGCTCGGCCTAGCGCGTGCGATGGCGCGCGAGTTCGGCGTTGAAGGCATTCGCATCAACTGCATCACGCCGGGCCTGATTGAGACCGACATCACGCAGGGCAAGCTGACACCCGAGCGCAAGAAGGAGATCTCAGAAACGATCCCGCTGGCGCGCCTGGGCCGCGCGAGCGATGTGGCGGGCGCCTGCGTCTTCCTCGCGAGCGACCTGTCCGCCTATTGCACCGGCATCACGCTCGACGTGAACGGCGGCATGTTGATTCACTGACAAGGCGCCCACCGAGACGCCGCCCCACCCCAACGGAGACACACGACCATGCAACACAAGACCCTCACCCGTGCCCTGATTGCCCTTGCCGCCGCCGCGCTGCTCGTTCCGCTTGCCGTTCAGGCGCAGTCGGTCAAGCTGACGCTCGGCCACGGCGCCGCGCCTGGCAACCCGCGCCACGAAGCCGCCGTGAAGTTCGCCGAAGTCGCCAAGGCCAGGAGCGCGGGTCGCATCGACGTGCAGGTGGCCCCCTCGGCGCAGCTCGGCGACGACGCCGCGATGGTGACGGCGCTGCGCACTGGCGCGCTCGACCTGTCTGCCAATTCGCAAGGTGCCATCGCCAACTCGGTGCCCGAGTACGCGGCCTTTGGCATGCCTTTCCTGTTCACCACATCGGCCCAGGCCTTCAAGCTGCTCGACGGCCCTCTCGGCAAGGAGCTTGCCGACAAGTCGGCCGAGAAGGGCATGGTCGTGCTCGGCTACTGGGACAACGGCATCCGCCACATGACCAATGGCAAGCGGCCGATCACCAAGGTCGAGGACATGAAGGGCCTGAAGATGCGCACGCCGCCCGACGCGGTGCTGGTCGACATCATGCAGGCGCTTGGTGCCGAGGCCCAGCAGATCAAGTTCGCCGAGCTGTACGTGGCCCTGCAGCAGGGTGTGGTCGACGGTCAGGAGAACCCGCTCGCCAACATCTACGCCAGCAAGCTCTACGAAGTGCAGAAGCACCTGGCGCTCACCAGCCACATGTTCCAGATGACACCGTTCGTGATGAGCAAGCGCAGCTGGGACAAGCTGTCCGTGGCCGACCGCAAGGCCGTCACGGAGGCGGCTGCCGAGGCGACCGTGCTGCAGCGCCGGCTGTCGCAGGAGTCTGACGACAAGGTGCTCGCCGACCTGAAGGCCAAGGGCGTGCAAGTGACCACGCCAGACAAGGCGGCGTTTGCGAAGGCCACCGCCAACGTGGACGCCAAGTGGGCGGCCGGCCCGATCGGCCCCTACGTCAAGAAGGTCATCGCCGCCGCACGCGGCCTGTGAGCCACGAACGCAACACCACCAGGTGCCGCTCATGGCACCCAAGGAGACACCCATGATCGATACCAAACACAGCCTCGTCGAGCGCAGCGTGGTGGGCCTGTGCCGCGTGGTGCTGTGGCTGTCCACCGGCGTGATCTTCGTCATCCTGGTGGCCAACACCGTGCTGCGCTACATCACAGGCTCCAGCCTGCAATGGGCCAACGAAGTGCCCGAGCTGCTGTTCCCCTGGCTGGTGATGGCCGGCATCGTGCTGGCCGCCGTGCACGGCGCGCACATCACGACCACCTTTCTGATGGAGGCGCTGCCTGCACGGGCGCGGCGCATCGTGACGGTGTCGGGGTGGCTGCTGGTCGCGGGCCTGTACGGCACCCTGACCGTGGCGACGCTGCGCATGCTCGAAGTCGTGCACGACGAGAAATCACCCATCCTGCAGTTGCCCGGCTCCATCACCTATGCCTGCGTGATGGTCGGCATGTCACTGCTGGCGGTGCTGGCCCTGCAGTCGGCCTGGCAGGCCACGTTTGCAGAACCCGCCACGAGCCACGACGCCGAGCCGCGCGTGCCGGCGGCCCATTGGTGAGCCCAAGGCTCCCTCGGAGAACACCATGAGCGCCCTCATCCTCGCTGTATTTCTCGTCGCCGCCGTGGCGGCCATCCCGATCGCCCACGCCTTGCTGCTGGCCGCGATGACCGCCGCCGCAACCTCCGACAAGGTTCCGCTCGACCTGCTGGTGCAGCAGATGGTCGCCCAGGTTCAGAGCTTTCCGCTGATCGCCATCCCGTTCTTCATGCTGACCGGCACGCTGATGATGGGTGGCAAGCTCGGCGAGGCGCTGGTCGGCGTGCTGTCGGCCCTGATCGGCCGCTTCCATGGCGGCCCTGCGCAGGTCGGCGTGCTGTCGTCGACGCTGTTCGGTGGCGTGTCCGGCTCGGCCGTGGCCGACGCCTCGGCCATCGGCTCGCTGCTGATCCCTTGGCACAAGCGCCTGGGCTACCCGGCGGCCTTTTCGGCGGCCACGCTGGCGGCCGCCGCGACGATCGACATCCTGATCCCGCCGTCGATCCCGCTGATCCTGTTCGCGTTGAGCGCGAACGCGTCGATCGCTTCGCTCTTCGTCGCCGGCGTGTTGCCTGGCCTGCTGATGTGCGGCGGCTTCATGGCGGCCTGCTGGTGGGTCGGACGGCGGCGGAACTTCCCGCGCGACACCTCGCGCTTCGACGGCGTCGCGTTCCGCAGGCACTTGGCCTACGCCAGCCCGGCCGTCGTGCTGCCGGTGCTGATCATCATCTTCCTGCGCTTCGGCATCGCCACGCCCACCGAGGTGGCCGTGCTCTCGACGCTGTACGCCGGGCTGGTCTCGGCGGTGATCTACCGGGACCTCGGCTGGAAGCGCCTGAACGACGCCATCGTCCATGCCGGTCTGGCCACGGGTGTCGTCCTGCTCGTCATCATGGCGTCGGCTGCGATCGGCTGGCTGCTCACCTTCGACCAAATGCCGCAGGGCATTGCGCAGTGGGTGCAGGAGAACGTGCATGCGAAGTGGCTGGTGATCCTGCTGATGAACCTGCTGATGCTGGCGCTCGGCATGTTCATCGACCTGCCCGCCGCAGTGCTCTTGCTGACCCCGGTGTTCGTCCCTCTGGCCAACAGCATCGGCATGGACATGACCCAGCTGGGCGTGATGATGGTCGTGAACCTGGCCATCGGCCTGTACACGCCGCCGGTGGGCACCACGCTCTTCATCACGAGCGCGCTGGCCAAGGTGAAGGTCGGCCAGACGGTGCGCGAGCTGGGCCCCTTCTACCTTGTGGCCTTCGGCGTACTTGCCCTCGTGTCCTACGTGCCCGCCAGCATCCTGCGCTGAACCCCGCCCCTTTCCGCTTTCCAGGAGATTCCCATGACAGAGACCACCATGACCATGCTCGCCGACTTGGCGCAGTGTGCCTATCGCATCCGCCGGTACGCCCTCCGCATGGCCGAGGTGCAGGGCCAGGGCTACATCGGCCAGGCCCTCGGCTGGGCCGACGTGCTGGCCGTTGCCTATGGCCACGCGCTCAACTACCGCGCCGAGGACCCGCAGTGGGAAGGCCGCGACCGCTTCCTGCTCTCGCACGGCCACTACGCCATCGCCTTCTACGCCGCGCTCATCGAAGCCGGCATCGTGCCCGAGAGCGAGCTTCGAGACCTATGGCAGCGACGACAGCCGCCTGCCCATGTCGGGCATGGCGACTTACACGCCCGGGATGGAGATCTCGGGCGGCTCGCTCGGCCAAGGCCTGCCCATCGCCGTGGGCATGGCGCTGGGCCTGCGGCACAAGAAGAACCCGGCCTTCGTCTACAACTCGATGTCCGACGGCGAGCTCGACGAGGGCTCGACCTGGGAGGCGGCCATGGGTGCAGCGCACCACCGCCTGGCCAACCTGATCTGCCTGGTCGACATCAACAACCAGCAGGCCGATGGCCCGTCGAACAAGGTCCTCGGCTTCGAGCCGCTGGCCGACAAATGGGCGGCGTTCGGCTGGCATGTGCAGCGCGTCAAGGGCAACGACCTGCCGGCCGTGCTGAAGGCCTTCGACGTCGCGCGCGCGTTGAAGGAGGACAAGCCCCGCGTGATTCTCTTCGACACGCTGATGGGCAAGGGTGTGCCCTTCCTCGAGCAGCGCGAGAAGAACCATTTCATCCGCGTCGACCCACCGGAGTGGCAGCAGGCCCTCCAGATCCTCGACCAAGCCCAGACCGAAGGAGCATCCGCATGAATGCCGTCACCGAGAAGAAACCGCGCCTCACCACCTCGGCGATGATCGCCTCGATCGCCGCCGAAGGGCAGCGCGTGAAGGCCGCGCCGTTCGGCAAGGCGCTGGTCGAGCTGGCCGCCGACCGGCCCGAGATCGTCGGGCTGACGGCCGACCTGGCCAAGTACACCGACCTGCATCTCTTCGCGCAGGCCTACCCCGATCGCTTTTATCAGATGGGCATGGCCGAGCAGCTGCTCATGGCCGCGGCGGGTGGCATGGCCAAGGAGGGGCTGATTCCCTTTGCGACCACCTACGCAGTCTTCGGCACCCGGCGGGCCTACGACTTCATCCACCAGGTGATTGCCGAGGAGAACCTGAACGTCAAGCTCTGCTGCGCGCTCCCAGGCCTGACCACGGGGTACGGCCCCAGCCACCAGGCCACCGAAGACATCGCCATGATGCGCGGCATCCCGGGGCTGACCATCGTCGACCCCTGTGACGCGCTCGACCTGGAACAGGCGGTGCCGCAGATCGCCGCGCACAGGGGCCCCGTCTACATGCGCCTGGCGCGCGGCAATGTGCCGCTCGTGCTCGACGAGTACGACTACAAGTTCGAGCTCGGCAAGGCCAAGCTGCTGCGCGACGGCAACGAGGTGCTCGTGGTCTCCAGTGGCTTCATGACCATGCGTGCCCTCGAAGTTGCGCAGGCGCTCCAAGCCGACAACGTGGGCGTGGCAGTGCTGCACTGCCCGACGATCAAGCCGCTCGACGAGGCGGCGATCCTCGAGGCCGTGAAGTACAAACATCGCCTCGTCGTGGTGGCCGAGAACCACTCCGTGATCGGTGGCCTGGGCGAAACGGTGGCGACCACGCTGCTTCGGCACAAGGTTCAGCCCGCAGGGTTTCAGCTGGCGGGGTTGCCAGATACCTTCCTCGATGCGGGCGCATTGCCCACACTGCATGACAAGTACGGCATCAGCCGCGATGCATTGGTGGCGCGAATCAAGGCTTGGTTGGCGTGAACGTTCGTCCGAACAGGAAGAGTGTCAATGAAGGATGCGCTCTAGGGGTAGTCCGCTCTGCGCCGTCATAGCGACCGACCGCTCTTGGCCGGGAACGTGAGTACGGTCCCGTTCCTGAGAGCGGACTGACTTTGTCGGCTGTACCGAATCGCACAGCTCGCCACGGCGCATTGTTGGGTTCCCTTAACTTGATGGAGCCCATCATGGAATCCAAAGTCAACACAGCGCACCGCGAGCCCTGGAACAAGGGCAAGATCGTTGGGCAGAAGGCCCCGTTCAAGGTCAAAGACATCTGGGCACTACGCGTCCGCCTACAGATGGAAAGCCGGGTGCGCGAACTCGCACTTTTCAACTTGGGAATCGACAGCAAGCTGCGCGGCTGCGATCTGGTCAGTCTCAAGGTTCGAGATGTGTGCCACGGCGATCAAGTTGCATCTCGCGCGGTCGTCATGCAGCACAAGACCCAGCGGCCCGTGCAGTTCGAGATCACGCAAGCGACCCGCGACGCGGTGCAGAAGTGGATCAAGCAAGCGGGCCTGAGGTCAGACGACTTTCTGTTTCCGAGCCGCATTCATAGCTCACCGCATCTAGGCACTCGGCAGTACGCGCGCATCCTCGAAACCTGGGTCGGGGAGCTTGGACTGGATCCAGCCGACTACGGCACCCATTCGATGCGGCGGACCAAGGCGACCTTGATCTACCGGCGCACAAAGAACCTGCGCGCCGTGCAGTTGTTGCTGGGCCACTCGAAGCTAGAGTCGACCGTGCGATATCTCGGCATCGAGGTCGACGACGCACTTGAAATCTCCGAACAGACGGAGATCTGATCGGAGCGCAGTCAGGGCCGTCCAGGTGGCTTCGCATTCCGCTTGGTCGGCCCGAAAGGCAGCTGTCAGGGTCGGTGAGGAAGAGTCAGTCTCGGCCACGTCCGGACATTGGCCACGGTCAGCATCGCGTCGATGCAATCAGGTTTGAGGAGCGCTACCCGAGGGCGGCCGCTTCAAACCGCGCACCATGTGCAAGCTCGGTGGTTTGAGCAGCTGTGCCGAGCAGATTCGGCCCAGCGACGGCGCCGACCGCGGCCCCTTTGTCGTGGGAAGCGCTGGTGTGCCTCAGAACGCGTGGCCGGCGCTTCGCACCGTTCGGATGATCATCTCGTTGACGTCCACGTCCGCCGGCTGGTCGATCGCGTAGCGAACCGCGTTGGCGATCGCGTTGGTTTCGAGCGCGATGCTGCGCAGTTGGTCCACGGCCGCTTTGGTGTCGTCGACCGAAATGTCGTGGCCGAGTTCGGAGGTCGTGACGCCCGGCGAGATGGTCGTCACGCGAATCTGTGTCATCTCCTGGCGCAAGCCTTCCATGATCGCGCGCACGGCGTACTTGCTCGCGCAGTACACGCCGAATTGCCCCCCGACTGCGTGCGCGCCCGTCGATGCGGTGCTCAGGATGTGGCCGCTGCCCTGCGCCTCCATGATGGGGAGCACGGCCGCGATGCCGTTGAGCACACCCTTGATGTTGACATCGACGATGGCATTCCACTCGTCGACCTTCAGCGCGTTCATCGGCGATACGGGCATTACACCCGCGTTGTTGAAGATGACGTCGACACGGCCGAACTTCTTGTGGGCGAAGTTCGCGAAGGCCGCGACGTCAGCGCGGTTCACGACGTCGAGCGCGCGGAATTCCGCGGCGCCGCCGGCGGCACGAATCTCGGCTGCGATCTTTTCGAGACGGTCCGTGCGGCGCGCGCCGAGGATGACCGTGTGGCCCGCAGCGGCGAGCGTCCGGGCGGTGGCTTCGCCAATGCCGCTGCTGGCGCCGGTGATGAGGATGACTTTGCTGCTGTTCATGAAGATTCTCCGAGTTGGATGAAGGTCGCTTTCGCGATAGAGAGCATCGGCTCCGGGGGCTGCCTTGGAAATACACGAAGCTGCGACGTGATTGCCTGATCCTCCAAATCTCGATGTCGACCGATTGAGGCGAATGGAATCTGCGCGTATCGTCCCTGCCAATGGATAAGCCAATCAATGAATTGCGGCGGGACCGCCTCGCTGAGCTGGGCCGGCTGATTGTCAAAAACTCCAAGGGCGATGGCATGCACCCGGTCGTGATCGGCGGGCTTCAGTGCATCCGTCTGTCCGCGCCAAACCACGAACTGCCGCACGTGTACAACCCGTGCGTCTGCGTGATCGTGCAGGGCGAGAAGCAGGTTTTGCTCGAGGGTGAGGTCTACCGCTACGCGCCGCAGCAGTTCCTCGCGGTGTCGGTCGACCTGCCGTTATTCGGCCAAGTGCTCGTCGCGAGCGCCGAGGCGCCGTATCTGTGTCTCGCGATCGACCTGGACGCGAGCACGATCGCCGATCTGCTGGCGCAGTCGGACGTTTCGGGCTGGTCACGTGGCGACACGGCGCGCGGCCTCTTCGTCGGCGACCTCGACGACGCGACGCTGGAGTCGGTGGTGCGGCTCGCGCGGCTGCTCGACGAACCGCGCGACATCCCCGTGCTGGGCCCGCTGGCGCTGCGCGAGTTCCATTACCGGCTGCTGCGCAGTCCCTACGGCCCGGCCGTTGCGCAGATGGCCATCGCGGGCAGCAACACGCACAAGATGGGACAGATCATCCGGCGCATGCGCGCGCACTACGCGGAGCCGATTTGCGTGGAGGAACTCGCATCGCAGGCGAACATGAGCCGGTCGTCGTTCCATCAGCACTTCAAGGCCGTGACGGCGATGAGCCCGCTGCAATACCAGAAACGCCTTCGGCTCACGGAGGCTCGCAGCCTGTTGCTCGGCGGCGGCATGGACGCAGCGAGCGTCGCGTATCGCGTGGGCTATCAGAGTGTGTCGCAGTTCAGTCGCGAATACGCACGGCTGTTCGGGGCGCCGCCGATGCGAGACGTCGAGGCGTTGCGACGCGCTTAGGCGCCGTTCCCACGTGCTCCCATCTGACTACTGAGCGGCATTAGATCGCAGACTGCCTCGACGTCGCTACGCTCGCTTGTGGCACGCTCGCGACCGACACTGCGCGCCCTCTCCGCGTGCGCGATCCCTGAGCTTCAATCGCTCCGAGGCTGCTCGCCGACAACGTATCCCGTGCTGTAGCGGCTTCAGCGGTTCTTGTGCAGGCTCGACCGGCAGCTTTGGGCGGGGAGATCAGGATGGCGGACGTCTCTTCAGGGTCGGGAGCGCCAGTTGATTCCGCGACATAGCGGTCTTTCGCTTGGCGAAGCTTCGCAATGTCCCGCGATGTCGGCTGTGCCTTCGTAAGCAGACTGCCGAGCAGTGAGGCAGCGCAATCCTCCAAGGGCCGCTTTGCGACCGATTGCTGTTGTCGGGTCCATGAACTCGTGCGGCAGCACCCGCTGCGTAGCTGTCTTTCGCGGTCGGGCGCCGGGGCACAGACGCACAGCCTGAGTCTTGCAGCAGGCCAGCCACCCTAGGGGGCGTCCGCTACCGGTTTTGCCTTACGGCATGAAGTCGATAGATGTGGAAGCACGTCAGAGCATGCCCTGCACCTATCGGGGCGCTCTCTTGACTTGACCAGAACGTCAAGAGCGGCACCATGTGCCGTTGCCAGAGACGGGGGAACATGCTGAAGAACATCATCAAGATGTACCCAGCTGGCATCCGCGGCGATGAGTCCGACATTCCAAGGCGATAGAAGGGAAGGCCGGCGTTGAGATGGTGCGCTTGATGGAAGCTGATGTGCAGCGTCACCCACGCCTGGAACCTACAGTCCTCCTCCCACGCGATATGCGTTGAAGCATGGCTGCCAGCGGGTCCGTCTGCCAGCCCCCAATGCTGCAGGTAGGTCATGAGTTGCATGCCTAGGGTGCAGCCGGCTGCGCATCCGAGATACAAGAAGAATCCTTTGGCTCCCAGAGACGAGGTGAGCCATGTGCCCGTTACAAGCGTAGTCAATGTCGCGACCCAGGTGCTTTGAGCGACCTGCCCGCTGTGTCGAAGGCTGGTGGCAGACGCCAGCTCGTGGCTGAACTCCCTGGCAATTCGGGTGAGTCTCCGCGCGCTGAACTGCCAGACAGACTCTGCCGCCTTCGGCCATTCCGCGTTCGCCCAGTCGGCGTGTCGCGTGTGGTGCAGAGGGTGTTCAAGAACCAGCGCAGGGTAGCCAGCCGCGCCGGCCACTAACGCCCCGGCAAAGCGTTCGAGTCGGGTGCGTCGGTGGATGGCTTCATGGGCCGGACACAGGGCAAAGAGGATAGTGATCCACAGGCTCAAGCCGAGACCTACCAGCTCGACGGCCGAGAGATCGGCCGCGTCAAAGAGCGACACACCTCCTAGCACCAGACCGGACAATAGAACGCCAGCGTAGATGATGGGGAGGGCGTGCAGGGCCGACGCGATGGACTCGTGCCACTCGATCGCGTGCGCCTGCCTATAGGGCCCGAATATCAGGCGCATCAATGGGAAGAGGAGGAAGGCAACGCCGATAGCGAGGTAGGTGTGTCGAGTGTGTGCTCCAACAGCAAGCAAGATGGGCAGCAGAAGGATCAGCAGATATCCGGCTGCACTGGAACACTGACGGAGGTAACCAAGAGCCTGCCCCATTCCTAGATGAGCCCATACTCGGCGGCCAACGTGGCAGCAGATTTTCGATTCGGGACGCCCAGCCGCTGATTGAGCCGCTGGAAGCGGCTGTTCACCGCGGCCGCCGTCGTGTTCAGTGACGAGGCAATTGCCTTTGTTCCATGCCCAGTTCGCTCAAGGTGCAAGAGTGCAAGATCTTCTGCGGTGACCCCCGCCTTGATGATCATCTCCCGCTTAAGGCGGGCGATCCACCACTCGTGGAGTTCCATGGACAAGGCCCGCGCAGCGACACGCAGTGGGCCGAGGCCGCCAGATTCGAAGTAACCGCTGCTCGAACTACCAAGGCAGAGCACGCCCACTCTGGAGACTGACGCTGCGGCTGGTGCTGGGACGATCACTGCAGAAGCAAAGCCGTATGTGTGCGCCAGGTCCGCAAGCTCCTGCTGCTTGCGAGTCCGCAGCGGTATGGCGCTCGCTACCACCGGTTCCGAATGCCTCTGTGCGTACTGAAGCCACGCGTCGTCGGAGTACCAAGCTCGTCGCTGATACTCGTGACACCAAACTGCGTCGCAGGCGAGCAGAAAGCGGAAGGATTCGTGCAAGCCATCGTCGCGCACGAAGCTGACGAATGCGGCCGATTCGGCACCCATGCATGCGGCAGCATTGGCGAGTAGCTCAACCACTTCAACCTCGTCGTGGGCCTCGGCAACCGACTGCACAGCGCTGCTCGCGCGACCGGCGTAGTCCGCGCCGGCTGTCAGCGAGGCCAGAGGCTTCGCTTCACTCGGTCTGCAGGACGTGAAAGCCATTGCGCTTGAGGTTTACGTGCACGATGGGGTAGTCGAACTTCACATGGTCGGCATCACACCAGTGCGCGAAGCTAGTCGCGCTTCTGAATACGGTGCTTTGGACGACGCGGGCCTTGTTGCCCAACTCCTCGACCCGCTCAACGAAGAGGCCCGCTTGCGAGGCGCGTAGCCGGAACTCGACCACCCCGTCTTCGCTGCGCACGCACAGTCCGCCGTTGTCAGGCAGCGTGGCGACGGGCTTTTTCGCGCGCTTCATGAGACTGAAGGGATGAGCGGCAGCTTGGGCACAGATGCGATCGCGCCGATTTCATAAGCAGCGGCTTCTCAAGCCATGTCTGAACCGCCTCCTGGCCGCACCCTCTGCACTCCGCAATCAACACTAGGAACTCGGTGGCGCAACTGCGGCAATGCACGTTGGTCAGGCAATCGCTTATGAGCACTTCAAGGTCGTCGTGCTCTACGGCCCCGCAGTGGGGGCACTCGATCTGAATCGCCGTGTCGACGGCGTCGTCTTCTGTTTCGTCCATCGGTCACAACTCCCAAGGAAGTAGGACCCTCCAGACGCCTCGTTGAGCGCCGTGATCGCTAGGTGCGATCGACAGGCTTTCCGACACGCTCCCCCTGCAATTCGGGCTATATAGGCGACGATTTAGAAAATGTCCAGCTGAGCGAGGCGCACATCCCGATCACGTGAAACGCAACGGACAGCAGGTCGTTCACCGAGACTTGTTCTTCCTGAAATCTACCGGTGCCTCGTGAGAACTGACGCGATGATATTCGCCGAAAAAATTGCGCAGGGCTCTGTTACCGCGGGCCTCCGTGCGGGATTGAGTGGTTCCGTTGCCAGCGAAGCTGCCCTCTCTCCTACCGTACCCCTGATCTGTCGGTCACCCATGCGCGGACCTTGGCGCCGCGTGAGCAGCCGCCAAGGCCTTTCGCGGCATAAACGGCCTTCGCCCCGCCGGTGGCGGGTCCCCTCCGTTTATTCCACGCTGCCTTGACGGTGCACTTCACCCGGCACCGGAGGCTCCGCACGGCGACCGACGAATGCGGGGCATTGCAGCTCACACGCCCGAGGGAAAGAAGCCATCCGGCTCCCTCGGAAAACAGGGGCCTGCATTTATGCGATCTGTTTGAATTCGTCTTCGACGGGCGCAATCACTGAAGCGCCTCTTTGACGGAACAGAGTGCAAGGACTGAAGCCGGAGGAGCTATGTGGCTACTCGTTGCTCGTGAACCCCGACCGGACGCACGTGCCTGGCCCGGCCGGCGCTTGCTGGCGGCCGTAGACGCAATTGCGTGGCCTGTGATTTGGGTGATGTTGGCTCGGCATCTGCCCGAGCTGGCGGGCCTCGTCGTGCCGTTCGTTACGGCGCTGGCAGTCGTTTTCGGCCTGCAGCGCTTCTATGGCGCTGTCTGGGTGAATCACCGATACCGCTTCACGAGCTGGCGGTGGGGGAAGCTGCTGGCAGCGATGCTGTTGATCGGTGCGATGTTGAAACTGTCGATGCCGGTCTAGCGCGCATCGCCTGCAACTTCAGGCACCGGGCCCGCATGAAAACCTCAGTGAGAAACCGTGGGGCGCGCGGCGCTCCAACGTTCAAGGTCAATTCGACGCCACGCTACGGCGCGTTTGGCCAGACGCACGGGCGACGGGAACTTGTCTTCTGCCATCAGGCGGTAGATGGTGGAGCGGCCGAGCCCGGTCATGCGCACGACCGCTGCCATGCGGACGAACATCGTCGCAGCCTCCGCCAAGTGTGAGTTCGACTCGGTGTGCGTATGGTGCATCAGGCGCTCCAGGTCTGCGATTGATGAACTCTAGGCCTGAGGGGTGAGACGCCGGGCGATGACTTTGGGCGGAAAAGTATCGTGTGGGGCGCATGTGCATGGCTGTTCGTGGATCACGAAGCAGCGGCCGATGATCTGCACGAGACCACTCGGGATGTTTCGAGACTCGAATAGTGTTGTGGTCTGGACACAGCACCGCTGACGGCCGAAATTTCGGACACGAGTCGGACACGAGGCGTCTGAAACGACAAAGGGGTTAGCGACATGCGTCGCTAACCCCTTGTTAAATATGGCTCCTCGACCTGGGCTCGAACCAGGGACCTACGGATTAACAGTCCGGCGCTCTACCGACTGAGCTATCGAGGAATAGAGCCGCGCATTATAGCCACACTTTTTCGGTGGTTCACAGGGTCACTTCGAGCGATGCGCGGAAGGTGCGTGGTGCCAAGGGGTAGAGATAGACATGGCCATATTGGTGGGGCGACTCTCGCCACACGCGGCGGTCGAACGCGTTGTCGACGCCCAGGCGCCAGGTGAGGGTGCTCGCTGCCTTCTGCACGAACTTCAGCGAGAGGTCGGTAACCGCATAACCCGGGATGCTGATGCTGTTGTCGGGCAGGGCGGCGCGGTCGCTTACGGCCAGCAGGTCGGCTTGGGTGCTCAGGCCTGGCAGTTGAGGTGCGTCGTAGCGCACCTGAAGCTTGACGGTGCGCACGGGCACGTTGGTCGGCCGTTTGCCGTTGACCGCGGGGTCGGTTGTGCTGTCATGGCGATGGGCACGCAGCGCCTGTAGGCTGCCTTGGAAATTCCATGCACCGTCGCGCCACGCGGCGTTGGCCTCGAGACCTTCATGGTGGGCGTTGCCGTCGAGGATGCGGGTACAGCTTGTCGCAGGCGGAGGGGCGCAGTCGTCGCCCCATACCGGGCGCTTGATGTCGAACCAGGCGAAGCCCCAGGTGGCGTTGGCCGTGCTCACCTTCAGACCCGCTTCCAGCTGGCGGCTGCGCGCGGCCGGCAGCGCTTGACCTCCGTTGCTGTACTGCGGACGGTTTGGAACAACATCGCTCTCGGTGCCGCGTCCCCAGCTGGCATAAACCATCTGGTTGGGCGCAAAGGTGTAGCTCGTGGCAAAGAAGGGCGTGTTGAACAATTGCTCGAAGCTCGTGCCTTCGGATCCGTTGGTCTGGATCGACTCCCGCTTCAGGCGGGTGTGGCGCAGGCCCAGCCACAGGCCCAGGTGATCGTTGAGCTTGACCATGTCGCGCACGAAGAGTTCGCTGGTGCGTTCGTCGCGGTTGGTGTTGGGCGTGCTGCGCGGGTCATTCGGAGGCGTGACCAGCGTGCCGTCTACATTGCCAGTGCCCGCTGGGTCATAGCTTTGGAACCCGAAGCGGTTTTGAACTCTGCTCTGCAGCATGCCGATCGACCACTGGTGAGTCATGTCGGCGAGCTTCAGGTCACCGCGCGCAGCCACTTCGAGGGCATCGCTTCGGCGCCGTTCGTTCTCGCTTCGGTAGTCGTAAAGGTCGTAGGTACCGTCAGGGCAGTAGCGATCGGGGTAGTAGGTGCCGGTCGGCGGCGGGTTGGGGTCTGAGCAGCCAAATGGAAAGGCAAGCCGATCATCGGTGCGAAGCCGCTGCGTGACGCCGTGCAAGCTCACTTGCCAACCGTCGAACTTGTGAGTCACGCGCAGCGAGGCCGTGTTCGCATCCATCACCACTGGTTGCGACCAGGGCTGGTTGTTGAGGTTGATGCGCGCGTCCCTCACCTGCGGCAGGCTGTTGCCGAGCAGGCTGAAGCCGGGCTGGCTGGGCTGCGAACGGCGGCTGGTTTCGCCTTCAAGTTCGACGAGGGTGTCGCTCGTGACGCGCCAGTCGGTGGCGAGGGCGACGAGGTGCCGCTTGCCTTCGGCGCTGCGCAGTTGGGGTTCGATGTCCTCATATGCGAGGTTGAGTCGCGCCCCGACCGCGCCGCTGCTGCCGAAGCGCTGGCTCAGGTCGGCCGCGGCCAGCGAGGTGTTGCGCTCACGCCAGCCGAGCGTGGCGCTGTATGCAGGCTGTGCGAGGGGGCGCTTGACGATGTAGTTCACGAGCCCTCCGGGTGCGCTGGTGCCGGCCTGCATGCCGCTGGTGCCTTTGAGGACCTCGAGGCGCTCCTTGTTGTCGAGCGGGATCGACGTCTCGGCGTTGATCGGCAGTCCGTCGCGGCGGTAGTTGAACCGGTTATCGAGCGTAAAGCCGCGCACCGCGATGAAGTCCCAGTAGCCCTCGGAGTTGTAGGCGTCGCTGACGCTGGCGTCGGACTTGACCACGTCGGCCAAGCGCTGCACGCCGCGGTCCTTCATCTGCGCGCTGGTGACCAGGCTGGCCTGCACCGGTGTTTCGGACAGGGTGGTGCTGCCCCAGCCGGAGACAGAGACCACGGGGTCGCTGCGGCCGGTGACCGTGACGGGCGGAAGCGTGGTGGGTGCCGGTGCCTGGGCGTACGCGCCGATGCACAGCAGTGAGGCGGCAGCGGCAGCAGGCGTGAGAAGCAATCGAGTGGAAGCCATCGTGTGTCCGGAAAAAGCGATGGCAGGTCGGCGGGCACCGTCTGGGGTGCTTGCTTCCCTGCGCGAGGATTACCTCAATCAGGTTCAAAGGGACTCTCTCAGTCGGGCGCTGCAATCGCAGGCCCAACACCCCTAGCGAGTGCCGCGCACCGGGCGCGGCGAGGCGGATTATGTCAGTCGTCGAACGTCGGCGTGTCGACGCCAAGCAGCTTGTGCAGCTTCGGGCTTGCCGTCGTGTACTGGAACGGGATGCGCTTGTCCGGGAAGACAAGGGGCGCGGCACCGTACGCGGCGAGCGTGGCTTCATGGAAGCCCGACAGGATGAGCTTCTTCTTGCCGGGGTAGGTGTTGACGTCGCCCACCGCGAAGATGCCGGGCACACTCGTCTCGAACTTCTCGGTGTCGACGACGATCTGTTTGCGCTCGAGGGCGAGGCCCCAGTCGGCGATAGGCCCGAGCTTCGGGCTCAAGCCAAAGAACACCAGCAGCGCGTCGAGTGGCACCACCCGTGTCACCGCATCGCCGCCCGTCACCTTCACGCCAGTGAGCCGGCCTTCGGTTTCTTCGATGCCGGTGATCTGGCCGACGAGGAACTGCATCTGCATCGCCTCGCACAGCGCGCGCATCCTGGCCACGTTCGCGGGCGCCGCCTGGAAGGCGTCGCGACGGTGCAGCAGGACGACACTTTCGGCCCGGTCGGGGCCGTCTTGCGCGAAGTGCAGGGCCCAGTCGAGCGCCGAGTCGCCACCACCGACGATGACAAGCTGCTTGCCGGCAAACTCCGCCGGGTTCTTCACATGATGGAAGAGTTGCGTTCCCTCGTGCTTCTCCAGGCCATCGACCTTGAGCCTGCGCGGCAGGAAGGAGCCCACGCCACCGGCCACGAAGACGGTCTTGGCGAGAAAGCGCGTGCCCTTGCTGGTCTCGACGAGGAAGCGCCCATCCGGCTGCTTCTCGACCACCGTCACTTCCTGGCCGAGGTGGAAGGTCGCGCCGAAGGGCTCGATCTGCTTGAGCAGGCTGTCGGTGAGCTGGCGGCCGGTGCACATGGGCACCGCCGGGATGTCGTAGATGGGCTTGTCGGGATAGAGCTCGATGCATTGCCCGCCGGCGTGGGCAAGCGAATCCACGACGTGGGCCTTGATCTCCAGCAGGCCGAGTTCGAACACCTGGAACAGGCCCACCGGGCCGGCGCCGACGATCAGCGCATCGGTGTCGATCATCGGGGCTAGCTTTACTTCTTCAGCTCCGGCAGCTTGCCGGTCTTGTCTTTCCATTCGTCGGCATCGGGCAGCGGCGCCTTGCGCTTGGTGATGCTCGGCCAGCCCTTGGACAGCTCGGCGTTGATCTTGATCATGTGTTGCTGATCGGCCGGCACGTCTTCCTCGGGGAGGATCGCGTTGACCGGGCACTCGGGGATGCACACGGCGCAGTCGATGCACTCGTCAGGGTCGATCGAGAGAAAATTGGGACCCTCGCGGAAGCAGTCCACGGGACAGACATCCACGCAGTCGGTGTATTTGCAGCGGATGCAGGCTTCGGTGACAACGTGCGTCATGGCTCTTGCGATGTGTTGGTGTTGGTGCGTGGGTCGCCGTGCGGCGAAACGGTGCATTTTAGGGGCTTGAGGGTTTCCCCCGAAGCCGCACCGTTGTCGGAAGTCAAGCTGGTCAATGGAGCGGCTCCGGCGCCGACCGTGACGATGGTGGGGCGTCCTGCGTGCAGCACGCTGCCGCGCGCCAGTTCGCCGACGGGGTGCTCGCTTTGAAGCGCATCTGGCCAACCGGCACGCGAGACAACGCTCACCGGGGTGTCGGCAGCCCAGCCAGCGGCCAACAGCTGGCGAGACAGCTCCGCCAGTTGCTTGCCGGCCATGTAGAACACTTCGGTGTCGGCCGTGCGGGTGGCGTTGAGGTCGCCGGTGCGGGTCATCGCCGTGGCGAAGCTCACGCTGCGCCCTGTGCCGCGACGTGTGAGAGGCCTCTGGCTGCTGGCGGCGGCTGCAAGGGCGGCGGTGACGCCGGGCACCACTTCGGTCTCGATGCCGTGTTCGGCGAGGGCCAGCAGTTCCTCTTCCAGCCGTCCGAAGACGCTGGGATCGCCGCCTTTGAGGCGCACCACGGTCTGAACTTCGCGCGCATGCTTCACGAGCAGCGCGTTGATGGTGGTCTGGCCGGTGCTGTCGCAAAAGCCGCGCTTGCCGACATGAAGCCAGCGCGCAGCGGGTGCGTGGCCGCGCAGGGTGGGGTCGGTCAGGGCGTCGTACAGCACCACGTCGGCCGTGGCGAGCAGGCGTGCGCCGCGCAAGGTGATCAGGTCGGCGGCCCCGGGGCCTGCACCGATGAAGATCACCTTGCCCATGACTTACGCCGCGCCCTTGACCAGCAGCGCACCGCTGGTGCGGTTGCTGGCCGGGTCGACGATGATGAGCGAACCGCCGACGCGGTTGGACTCGTACGACTCCACCGGCAGCGGCTGCTGGGTCTCGACGATGACATGGCCGATCTCGTTGACCGCGAGCTGGTGCGCTTCGGTCGCTTCGAGCGAGTGGATGTCGAGGCGGCTCTCGATGCTGGCGATGCGTGCCTGCACCCAGCGGTTGCCGTGGCGCACCCAGTACTTCCGGCCGACCTGGGCCGGCTCGGTGTCGAGCCAGGCGAGCGTGGCGCTGAAGCGGTTGGTCTCGTGCACGGTCTTCGGGGTGGCGATCCAGTCGCCGCGCGAGACGTCGAGCTGGCGGTCGAGCACCACGCCAGCGGAGCGGCCCGCCTCGACCACCTCGACCACTTCGCTCGCGAGCCGCACTTCGGCCACGATGGCGGTCTGGCCGCTCGGGAAGATCTGCACTTCATCGCCGGGCTTCACACGGCCATGGGCCACGCGGCCGTAGAGCGTGCGCGGCTGGTTGCCGGTGCCTTCGCCCTCGCGGCTGACGTATTGCACGGGGATCAGGAGGTCGCCGTCCTTGCGCTCCTGCAGCGCGGGCAGCGACTCCAGCAGTTGCAGCAGCGAGGGGCCGTCGTACCAGTCGGCGTCGAGCGGCTGGGTGACGTTGTCGCCACGCAGGGCCGAGACGGGGATGATGCCGGCGACTTCGATGCCGGCCTGCTTGGCAAACGCCTGCAGCGATTCGCTGACGGCGTTGAAGGCCTGCGCCGGATCGGCCGCGGCGTCGAGCTTGTTGACGGCGAAGACGATGCTAGGCACGCGCAGCAGGTGGGCGAGCAGCGCGTGGCGGCGCGTCTGCGGCAGCAGCGGCACGGGCTTCTGCGTCGTGTCGAGCTTGGTGATGTCGACCAGGACCACGGCGGCATCGCTGCCGGCCGCAGCCGTCACCATGTTGCGGGTGTACTGCTCATGGCCCGGGGCGTCGGCAATGATGAACTTGCGCTGCTTGGTGGCGAAGTAGCGGTAGGCGACGTCGATCGTGATGCCTTGCTCGCGCTCGGCCTCCAGGCCGTCGGTCAGGAGCGACAGGTCGATCGGCTGGCCTGCGGCCTTCTTCTCCAGTGTGTCGAGCTGGTCGGCGAGGATGGCTCGGCTGTCGTAGAGCAGGCGGCCGATGAGGGTGCTCTTGCCGTCGTCCACGCTGCCTGCGGTGAGGAAGCGCAGGGCGCGGTGGTCTTTCACTTGGGGTGCGGCGGTGCTGCTCATGATCAGAAATAGCCTTCCTTCTTGCGGCGCTCCATCGAAGCATCCGACGTGCGGTCGTCCATTCGGGTCGCGCCGCGTTCGCTCACGGTGACCTTGAGCGTCTCGGCCACGATGTCGGTGGCGTTGGCGGCAGGGCTTTCCACCGGGCAGGTGCAGGTCATGTCGCCGACGGTGCGGAAGCGCACCTGCGCGGTTTCGATCTGCTCGCCGGCTTCGGGCGGCGTGACCTCGGTCAGCGGTACCAGCAGCCCCTTGCGGCGGATGACCTGGCGGTCGTGTGCGTAGTAGAGGGTCGGCAGCGGGATGTTCTCGCGGGCGATGTACAGCCACACGTCGAGTTCGGTCCAGTTGCTGATCGGGAAGGCGCGCATGTGCTCGCCCGGCTTGATGCGGGTGTTGAAGAGCGTCCAGAGTTCCGGGCGCTGCTCCTTTGGCTGCCACTGGCCGAAGCTGTCGCGGTGGCTGAAGATGCGCTCTTTCGCTCGCGCCTTCTCTTCGTCGCGGCGGGCGCCGCCCATCAGCACGTCGAAGCGGTGTTCTTCGATGGCTTCGAGCAGGGCGACGGTCTGGTGGCCGTTGCGAGATTCGAGCGGGTGGCTCAGGCGAACCGTGCCGCGCTTGATCGAATCTTCGAGGTGACCGACGACGAGGCGCTCGCCCATCTCGGCCACGCGGCGGTCGCGGAACTCGATGACCTCGGGGAAGTTGTGGCCGGTGTCCACGTGCAGCAGCGGGAAGGGCAGGCGGCCCTTGAACTCGCCGTCTTTTCCGCGGGTCTTGAAGGCCTTTTCGGCCAGACGCAGCACCACGCACGAATCCTTGCCACCCGAGAACAGCAGGGCAGGGCGCTCGAAGGCGGCCACGGTTTCGCGCAGGATGAAGATGGCTTCTTCTTCCAGCCAGTCGAGGTGGGTGTGGTCCAACTCAGGGAGCAGTTGCTCCACGGTCAGCGGGGCGTTCATCGTCTTTCTCCGATCATCGATACAGCAGCTTCTTCGGCTCCATGGACGTGCAGGCCGCACTCCTTGGCTTTCTCGTCTTCCCACCACCAGCGGCCTGCGCGGAAGTCTTCGCCCACGGCAATGGCGCGCGTGCAGGGCGCGCAGCCGATGCTGGGCATGAACTCGTCGTGCAGCGGGTTGTAGGGCACGTTGTTCGCAGCGATGTAGTGCCAGACGTCGTTCCACGACCAGTCGGCCAGCGGGTTGAACTTGATGCGGCCCTTGTCGTCGGGCTCGCTGAACGGCACGTCGCCGCGGTTGTTGCTCTGCTCGCGGCGCAGGCCCGTGACCCACGCGCTGCGGCTGGCGAGCATGCGCGACAGCGGTTCGAGCTTGCGGATGCCGCAGCAGCCCTTGCGCAGGTCGATGCTTTCGTACATCGCCTTCTCGCCGTGGTTCTTCACGAAATGGATCACCGCATCGGCCTCGGGGCGGTAGACCTCGACCTTGAGTCCGTAGCGCTCTTCGATGCGGGGAATCAGCGCGACGGTCTCGGCGTGCAGCTTCCCGGTCTCGAGTGTGCCGAGGGCAATGCCCATCTGGTGCTTGGCGATGAGGTCGGTCAGCACCATGTCTTCCGCACCGAGACTCGTGGCCTGCACCACCTTGCCGGGGTGCTCTGCGTCGGCCTGCTTCAGCACAGCCACCGCATTGGCCACGCGGCGATCGAAGTCCGGCGTGAGCCGGTCGTAGAGGGCGATCGCGCTCATATCGACGAACCTGCCTGGTTGAACTCTTCGGCTGCGTATTCCTCGCCGGCCGGGCGGGCGAAGAGCGGGCGGCGCTCGTTCACGTCACCCTGGTAGTAGCCGGGGAAGAAGCGCAGCGCACGCTCGGCGGCCTCGATCGACTGGTCGGCGCGCAAGGCCACCGCGTCGAAGCCGGTACGCTGCATCAGCGAGACCATGTCGACCAGCGCCTCGCCGGTGGCGCGGATCTCGCCCTTGTAGCGGTAGCGCGAGCGCAGGATGTGCGCCTGGCTGTACGCGCGGCCGTCCACCCACTTGGGGAACTGCAGCGCAACGAGGCTCAGGCGCGGCAGGTCGGCTTCGAGCTCCTCGATGTCGGCGTCGTTCGGGAAGATCACGCCGACCGGCACGTCTTGCGGCCATTGGGCGCGCACGCCATGCCACTGGCTCAGCGTGAGCAGGCTGTAGGGGGTGTGGGTGACGGTGACGAGCGGGCCGTCTTCGCCGGTTACGGTATGCCAGCGGTCGCGGGTGGGGTCGATGAACTTCATCTGCATCTCTCTCAGGCTTGCTGCGCGGTGGCGCGGCGCTGTGCATTGGCGGCGGTCTTGAACGGGTCGAGGCCGATGCGCTTGACGGTGTCGATGAAACGCTCGGCCGCGCTGCTGCGCTGCTCTCGGTAGGTGTCGAGCACGGCTTCGATGACGTCGGCCACTTCTTCGGCGGCGAACGAGGGGCCGATCACCTTGCCGGGCGTGGAGGCGTGACCACCGATGGCCGAGCCGTCGAGGCCGCCGAGCGAGACCTGGTACCACTCCTTGCCGTCCTTGTCGACGCCGAGGATGCCGATGTGGCCGCTGTGATGGTGGCCACAGGAGTTGATGCAGCCGCTGATGTGCAGGTCGATGTCGCCGATGTCGTAGAGTCTCGTCGATGTCGTCGAAACGCTCGGTGATGTCGGCCGCGATCGGGATGGAGCGGGCATTGGCCAGCGCGCAGAAATCGCCGCCGGGGCAGGCGATCATGTCGGTGAGCAGGCCGATGTTGGGCGTGGCGAAGCTCGCGGCCTTGGCTTCTTGCCACAGCGTGAAGAGATCGCTCTCCTTGACCCAGGGCAGCACGAGGTTCTGGTCGTGCGAGACGCGCAACTCGCCCGAGCTGAACTTGTCGGCGAGGTCGGCGGCCAACTCCATCTGCGTGTCGGTGGCGTCGCCCGGGGCCTGGCCGGTGCGCTTGAGCGAGAGGGTGACGGCGCGGTAGCCGGGCACCTGGTGCGCATGCACGTTGCGCTCGGTCCAGCGTTTGAAGGCGTCGGGTGCATCACCGGGCACGTGGAGCTTGCTGTTTGCAATCGGAGCGACGCCGGCCGGGCGCACGAAGCAGGCGTTGACGCGGTCGAACTCGGCCTGCGTGAGGATGTGCGCCGCGCCGTCGAGGTCGCGCTCCAGAATTTCTTTGTATTCCTTGGCGACGGCGTCGATGAACTTCTGGCCTTCGGCCTTCACCAGGATCTTGATGCGCGCCTTGTACATGTTGTCGCGGCGGCCGTAGCGGTTGTAGACGCGCACGATCGCCTCGATGAACACGAGGATGTTCTGCCAGGGCGTGAACTCGCTGATGACGGTGCCGATGATGGGCGTGCGGCCCATGCCACCACCCACCAGCACCTTGAAGCCGACCTCGCCCTTGTCGTTCTTCAGGAGCTGCAGGCCGATGTCGTGCCAGGCGATGGCGGCGCGGTCTTCCTTCGCGCCGCTGACGGCGATCTTGAACTTGCGCGGCAGGTGGGCGAATTCGGGGTGCAACGTGCTCCACTGGCGCAGGATCTCGCAGTACGGGCGCGGGTCGACGATCTCGTCGGCCGCGACACCGGCGAAGCAGTCGCTCGTGATGTTGCGGATGCAATTGCCGCTCGTCTGGATGCCGTGCATCGACACCGAGGCCAGCAGGTCCATCACGTCAGCGGCCTTGGGCAGCGGGATCCAGTTGTACTGGATGTTCTGGCGCGTGGTGAAGTGCGCGTAGCTGCGGTCGAACTCGCGGGCGATGCGCGCCAGCATGCGCAGCTGCGTGCTGCTCAGCTCGCCATACGGCACGGCGATGCGGGCCATCGGCGCATGGCGCTGGATGTACCAGCCGTTCTGCAGCCGAAGGGCACGGAATTCGTCGTCGCTCAGCTTGCCGGCGAGGTTGCGCTCGAGCTGGTCGCGGAACTGCGCAGCGCGCTGCTTGACGAATTGCGTGTCGAAAGAGGTGTACTGGTACATCGTGTTGGGTCCGAAGATCAGCGAATGACTTTGAGGCCGGCGGTCACGAGGGACACGCACAGCAGCGTCCGCACAAGGCGGTCGGGCATTTTCCGCGTCAGCTGGGCCCCGATCCAGATTCCGGGAATCGAGCCGACCAGCAGCGCCGCGAGCAGGCCCCACTCCACATGGCCCAGCGTGGCGTGGCCGATGCCGGCGACCAAGGTGAGCGGCACCGCATGGGCGATGTCGGTGCCGACCAGGCGGCGGGCTTCCAGGTGGGGGTAGAGCAGCAGGATGAGCGTCGCGCCGATGGCGCCGGCGCCGATGGAGCTGAGCGTCACCAGCACACCCAGGATCAGGCCAGCCAGCACGGTGAAGAACGGCTTGCGGGACTCCGGCAGCCAACGCTCCAGTTTCAGTCCCAGGCGGTGCCACGCAGCCTTGTAGGCGACCGTCACGGCCGTCAGCAGCAGCGCGATGCCGAGCGTGAAGGTCAGTGCACTCGCCCAACCCTTGGTGATGCCGGTGAAGTGCATCAGCGCCAGGGTGCCGATGGCCGCCGGAATGCTGCCGGCCAGCAGGCGCCACAGGATCTTGTAGTCCACATGACCGTGGCGGTGGTGGGCGATCGAGCCGGACGTCTTGGTGATGGCGGCGAACCACAGGTCGGTGCCGATGGCCACCGCCGGGTTCAGCTTGAACACCGTCATCAGCAAAGGCGTCATCAGCGAGCCCCCGCCGACGCCGGTGAGGCCTACGATGGCACCGACGCCAAAGCCGCTGAGGATTGCCAGAAAGTCCATGGGATGCCCGGAAAGAGGGAGGCTGGACTGTACAAAGCGCCTATATATATAGAAAGAACAGTTTAGTAAGTTGTTTATTCGCATATCGGCATGAAGCCGGGGTGTCTGCGGGCTGGCTTTTAGAATCCCGCGCCATGGTTGCCTTTCGCGCTTTCTTCGACCGCTGCCGCTGGGTGGCATTTGTTCTGGCGATGGCGGCGCTCAGTGCCTGTCAGACTGCACCGACCGTCCCGCCGGTCACCACGGCCCCGGTGGTCCTGCCGCCGGACTCGGCCGCTTCTGCGCCGGTCGTGGTGCCGGCACGGCCCCCGCGCGTGGGCCTCGCGCTCGGAGGCGGAGCGGCCCGCGGATTCGCCCACATCGGAGTGATCCAGGTGCTGGAGGAAAACGGCATCAAGGTCGACTACGTGACCGGGACCTCGGCCGGCAGCCTGGTTGCCGCCTTGTACGCCTCGGGCCGCAACGGTTCGGCGCTGGCCGCGATGGCCGACCAGATGGACGAATCGGCGTTTGCCGACTGGGCGTTCCCCGGTCGGGGGCTGATCCGTGGCGAGGCGCTGGCGCGCTACGTGCGCGAGAACACGGGCGGCCGCACCATCGAGCAAATGGTGTTGCCGCTCGGCATCGTGGCCACCGACCTGGACACCGGCCAGGCCATCCTTTTCCAACGGGGCGATGCCGGCACGGCGGTGCGAGCGTCGAGCTCCGTACCCGCTGTTTTCACGCCGGTGAAGATCGGCACGCGCGAGTATGTGGACGGTGGGCTGGTGTCGCCCGTGCCGGTGCGATTTGCGAAACAGATGGGCGCCGAGCTGGTCATCGCCGTCGACATCTCGGCCATCCCCGACGGGGCGCCGACCGGCGATCCGATGCGCATGCTGCTGCAGACGTTCGCGATCATGGGCAAGAGCATCAACAGCTTCGAGCTGCGCGAGGCCGATGTGGTGCTGCGACCCAAGCTTGCCGGGGTGTCGAGCGCCGATTTCTCGAACCGAAAACGTTCGATACAGGCCGGGCGAGATGCCATGACGGCCGCACTGCCGGAGCTGAGAACCAAGCTCCTCACTAAAACTCGCTGATTTGCGGCAGCCCTTGCTGCGCAACCCAGCTTTCGTTCAGGCAAATAAAAAGCCCGGTGTTTCCACCGGGCTGAAGGTACCTTGAATGGAGAATTCGCGGGTACCGAGGAGACAACCTTTCAGGGAGACCACAAGCGTCGCTCGTGGAACTCTTCAGATGGAGTGTCCGCCTGGAAGTTCAATCCTCGTTCGCAAACTTTTGTGTCACGGCCTGATGGCTCAGGCAGCGCGCTTGGTCTTGGTTGCGGCCTGGGTGGCTTTCACGGCGGTGGTGGTCATCGCCTGGAAGTTGGCTTCGGCCACGTCGGCCGCCTGCTTGGCAGCCTTGTGCACCGACTCGTAGGCGTTGTTGGCGGCGGCCACGGCCGACTTCACCAGCGCCACGGCGTTCTCGGTGCCGGCGGGAGCGTTCTTCAGGTTGGTGTCGACCAGCGCCATGAACTTCTTCTGGGCTTCGGTGGCTTGCGCTTCGGCGACCTTGCTGATGTCAGCGCTGGTGGCAGAGGCGATGTCGTACACGTAGCGGCCGTAAGCGGCAGCCTTTTCGGCGGCCGGTTGCAGCAGGCCGGCTTGCAGGGCCAGCAGTTCCTGTGCGTCCTTGACCGACAGCACGGCCTTGGTGTTCTCGGTGGCTTCGCCCAGCGCCGTCTTGGCGACTTGCAGGTTCAACTCCACCAGCTTCTCGATGCCTTCGAATGCCTTGCCGGTCAGGCCGAAGAGGGTTTCGACGTTGGCCTTGTGGGCGGCGATGAGTTGTTCAGCGGTCAGCATGTTCATGATCTCCTGGTTAGATTGAGAGGGTCTGACACAGCTTTTGTTGCGCTGCACCATGACCACAAGTATACGAACGTCGGCCGACTTTTCAAGCGGTTTTTGCTGCAACGCAACATATTAGAGGCGCATTCCTAAGTTGTTGAGCATGAAGGCTTTTTTTGCCGATCACGTGGGCTTGCAGTTGCCGGCAGGGCATCGGTTTCCCTTCCAGAAGTACGGGCTTCTGCGCGAACGCGTGGCGGCTGACCTTCCGTCTCTGGCCTTGCAGGCGGCCGAGCCCACCAGCGAGGGCGAACTGGCGCTGGCGCACGAGCCGCACTACATCGCTGCGGTGCTGCAAGGGCACCTCAGTGCGCAGGCGCAGCGCGAGATCGGATTTCCCTGGTCGCCGCGCATGGCCGAGCGTGCGTGCCGCTCCGTGGGGGCGACGATTTCCGCAGCGCGTGTCGCCTTGCGCGAAGGCATCGGGGCCAACCTCGCAGGCGGCACCCACCACGCCAGTGCCGAAAGCGGCGGCGGCTACTGCGTGTTCAACGATGTGGCCGTGGCGGCGCGGCTTATGCAGGCTGAGTGGCACCGACTCCATCGGCGCCTCCTGCGGGTCGCGGTAATCGATCTCGACGTGCACCAGGGCAACGGCACCGCTTCGATCTTCCGCGACGATCCGACGGTGTTCACGCTGTCGCTGCACGGTGCGAAGAACTTCCCCTTCCGCAAGCAGCCGGGAGACCTCGACGTCGACCTGCCCGATGGCTGCGGCGACGTCGAGTACCTGCAGGCGCTCGACTCAGCGCTCGATCAACTCTGGTTGCACCACGGTGAACACCTGCCCGGCCTCGTCTTCTACCTGGCAGGCGCCGACCCCCACGAGGGCGACCGCCTCGGCCGCCTGAAGCTCAGCACCGAAGGCTTGGCTGAACGCGACCGCCGTGTCTTCGCCGCGCTGCTGCAGCGGCGGATCCCGGTGGCGCTCTCGATGGCCGGCGGTTACGGCCGCGATCTGGCCGACACGGTGCAAGTCCAGATCAACACCCTGCGCCTCGCTGAAGAACATTGGCAGCGATGGAACAATCAACGCCCATGACATCCCCACGCCCCCAGCCCGACGGCCGCGAGGCCTACCGCCACTTCGCGCCGATCGCCACCCGCTGGATGGACAACGACGCCTACGGCCACCTGAACAACGTCGTCTACCACAGCCTCTTCGACACCGCGGTGAACCGCTACCTGATCGAAGCCGGCGCGCTCGACATCCACAAAGGACGCACCATCGGCCTCGTGGTCGAGACGCACTGCAACTACTTCGCCTCGATCGAGTTCCCGCAGTTGGTCGAGGCCGGCATCCGCGTCGCGCACATGGGTGCTTCGAGCGTTCGCTACGAGATCGGCATCTTTGCGGCCGGCGAGGCGCTATGTGCTGCACGTGGCCACTTCATCCACGTCTATGTGGACCGCGACACCCGCCGTCCGGTGCCCTTGCCGGACGCGCTCCATCAGGCTCTGCAGGAGATCAAGGTTTGAATCCCACGCCCCAACAGACCGCCGCGGTCGACGCCGCGATCACCTCGCGGCGCTCGCTGCGGGCCTTCCTGCCGACGCCGGTGCCGCGCGAGACGCTCGCCGACATCCTGCAGATCGCCGCGCGTGCGCCCTCGGGCACCAACACCCAGCCGTGGAAGGTCTACGTGCTGACCGGCGAATCGCTGCGCTCCTTGTCACGGCAGGTGCGCGCCGCCTACGACGACCCCGCAGTCGCAGCGCAGCATCACGAGGCCTATGCGTACTACCCGCGCCAATGGCAGTCGCCCTACATCGAGCGCCGCCGCAAGGTCGGCTGGGACCTGTACTCCCTGCTCGGCATCGCCAAGGGCGACAAGGAACGCATGCACGCGCAGCACGGCCGCAACTACGCCTTCTTCGATGCCCCGGTGGGTTTCATGTTCACCATCGACCGGGTCATGGAGCAGGGCAGCTGGCTCGACTACGGCATGTTCCTGCAGAACATCATGGTGGCCGCCCGCGCCCGCGGGCTCGACACCTGCCCGCAAGCCGCGTGGACGCAGTTCCACCGCATCATCCTGCCCGCCATCGGCGCCGGACCCGACGAGATGCTGGTGTGCGGCATGTCGCTCGGCCATGCCGACCCCCACGCGATCGAGAACACGCTCCAGACCGAGCGTGAATCGGTCGCCAACTTCGCGAGGTTCCTCGAATGAGTCGTCCTGCCGTCCTGGTGGCGCGCGCCATCCAACCCGAAGTCGTCGCGCGCCTGCGTGAGCACTTCGAGGTGGAGGTCAACAGCGCCGACAACGTCTACACGCGTGACGAGCTGGTCGCCCGCCTGCAGGGAAAGCTTGGTGTGCTGACCACCGGCAGCGAGCGCATCGACGATGGCGTGCTCGCCGCCTGCCCGGGCCTGCGCGCGGTGTGCAACATCGCCGTCGGCTTCAACAACCTCGACGTGCCGGCCGCCACCGCGCGTGGCGTGCTCTGCACCAACACGCCCGACGTGCTGACCGAGACCACCGCCGATTTCGGCTTCGCCCTGATGATGGCCACTGCGCGGCGCATTGCCGAGTCCGAGCACTTCCTGCGCCGAGGCGAGTGGACGAAGTGGGCGATCGACATGTTCGCGGGCAGCGACATCCATGGCGCCACGCTCGGCATCCTCGGCATGGGCCGCATCGGCCAGGCGATTGCAAGGCGCGGCGCCCATGGCTTTGGCATGAAGGTGATCTACTGCAACCGCACCCGCCTTGCGCCCGAGATCGAGGCCGGCTGCAAGGCGAGCCATGTGTCGAAAGAGGAACTGCTGCGCCAGGCCGATCACCTGGTGATCGTGGTGCCGTACTCGGCGGCGTCGCACCATGCCATCGGCGCGGCGGAGCTCGCGCTGATGAAGCCCACCGCTACCCTCACCAACATTGCCCGCGGCGGTGTGGTCGACGATGCGGCGCTGGCGACCGCCCTGGCCGAGAAGCGCATCGCCGCCGCGGGCCTCGATGTGTTCGAGGGCGAGCCCGCTGTCAACCCGGCCTTGCTGCAGGTGCCCAACGTCGTGCTCACACCGCACATCGCCAGCGCCACCCGCGCCACGCGTCTCGCGATGGCCACGCTTGCGGCCGACAACCTGATCGCGGCACTCGGCTTCGGCCCGCAGGCCGGCCGCCCGCCCACGCCGATCAACCCCGAATTGCTGAAGCACCCCTGAGACAATCGCCGGATGCAAACCCCGTGGTGGATCGTGGCGGCGCTTCTCGCCGTCAATCTCGTGTTGCTGCTCTGGCTGGCCTTTCGCCGGCCGCCGGTGGATGACAGCCTGAAAGCCGACCTGCGCAGCAGCACCGAGCGCCTGGAGCGCGAGCTGCGCGATGAACTGGGCCGCAGCGCCCAGGGCACCCGGCAGGAGCTGGTCAGCACGCTGGCCAGCTTTCAGCAGACGCTGACCGGCGCGCAGGCCGATGTGGCACGGCTGCAAAACGAGCAGATCGACAGCTTTCGCGTGCAGCTCGCGACGATGCAGCAGGCGACCAGCGACTCGCTGCAGCGTTTCTCCGGCACGCTGAACCAGCAGCTGCAGGCCTTGTCGGAGGCCAACGAACGCCGCCTCGCCGAAGTGCGCGGCGCCGTCGAACAGCGCCTCACCGCCTTGCAACAGGGCAACGAGCAGAAGCTCGAGCAGATGCGCGCCACCGTCGACGAGAAGCTGCACGCCACGCTGGAGCAGCGCCTGGGTGAAAGCTTCAAGCAGGTGGCCGACCGGCTGGAGCAGGTGCACCGCGGCCTGGGCGAGATGCAGGGACTGGCGCGCGACGTGGGGTCGCTCAGCCGCGTGCTCAACAACGTGAAGACACGTGGCACCTTCGGCGAGACGCAGCTGGCCGGGCTGCTGGAGCAGGTCTTCACGCCCGAGCAGTACGGCACCAACGTCGAGACCGTGCCCAACACCGGCGCGCGGGTGGAGTTCGCGATTCGCCTGCCGGGCCAGCGCGCCGACGGCGTGCCGCTGTGGCTGCCGATCGACTGCAAATTCCCGCGCGAGGACTACGAGCGCCTGGTGGATGCACAACAGAACGCCGATGCGGCCGCCGCCGAGGCCGCCGCGAAAGCGATCGAGCTGCGCCTGCGCGCCGAGGCGAAGACCATCCGCGACAAGTACGTCTCGCCGCCGCACACCACCGACTTCGGCATCCTCTTCGTGCCGACCGAGGGGCTGTACGCCGAAGCCTTGCGTCGGCCCGGGCTTGTCGAAGCGCTGCAGCGCGAGCACCGGGTGATGCTCGCCGGCCCCACCACCTTGCTCGCCACCTTGAGCAGCCTGCAGATGGGCTTTCGTACCCTCGCGCTCGAAAAGCGCTCGGTCGAGGTGTGGGAGGTGCTGGGTGCGGTCAAGACGGAGTTCGGCAAGTTCGGCGACGTGCTCGCCAAGACGAAGAAGAAGCTCGACGAGGCCAGCAACAACATCTTGCAAGCCGAAGTGCGTGCGCGTGCGATGTCGCGCGAGCTGCGCACCGTCGAGGCCCTGCCCGAAGCCCGCGCGAAGGTTGTGCTGCCCCTGCCGGCAGATGATGCGAACCTCACCACCGGCGACCTCCTCGACCCCTGATGGCTTCGTTTCCGCGCTCGCTCCTGGCCTTGATCGTGGGCCAGGTGTGCCTGCATTCCTGCATGTCGGGCATCCGCGTGGCCGGGCCGCTGCTCGCGTTGCGCACCGGCCAGCCGGCGTGGGCGGTCGGGGTGCTGCTGGGCCTGTTTGCCGCCGCGCCGGTGCTGTCGTCGCTGTATGCCGGGCGCATGGCCGACCGGCACGGGTATCACCACCCGGTGCGGCTCGGGGTGGCGCTCACGGTGGTGGGCGGGGTGCTGGCCATCCTGGCGACCTGGCTCGTGGACTTCCAGTTCGCGCTGCTGGGGCTGGCGGCGTGCCTGTGCGGTGTCGGCACGAATTTCGGCCTCATCGCCAACCAGCGCACGGCCGGCAAGCTGGCCGCCGGTGACCGGGCGGCGCTCACACGCGTGTTCAGCTGGCTCGGTCTCGCGCCGGCGCTGTCGAACGTGATCGGCCCGATCGTCGCCGGCACGCTGATCGACCTGGCTGGTTTCCGCGGCGCCTTCATCGCACTCACGCTCTTGCCGCTGGCCACGCTGTGGTCGTCGCGCCAGGTGCCGAAGGAGCCGCCAGCGCCGCTGCGTGGCGCCGAGGGCAAGCGTGCTGCGTGGGACCTACTCGTCGTGCCCGGCATGCCGCGGCTGCTGTTGGTCAACTTCCTGATGTCGTCGAGCTGGGACCTGCACTCGTTCATCGTGCCGGTGATCGGCCACGAGCGCGGCTACAGCGCCTCGGCGATCGGGCTGATCCTGGGCGTGTTTGCCGCGGCGGTGGCGGGTGTGCGCGTGCTGCTCCCGTTCCTGTCGCATCGGCTGCGTGAGCACCAGGTGCTGGCGGGGGCGATGGTGCTGACGGCTCTCGTCTTCTGCATGTACCCGTGGGTGCACAGCGCGTGGCTGATGGGCCTGTGCGCGGCGGCCCTGGGCCTGGCACTCGGCGCGGTGAACCCGATGGTGATGACCGCCTTGCACCACCTCACGCCAGACGACCGGCATGGCGAGGCGATCGCGTTGCGCTCGATGACGGTCAATGCGACGAGTGCGCTGATGCCCTTGCTCTTCGGTGCGCTGGGCGCGGCGGTGGGGGCTTCAGCGCTGTTCTGGCTGATGGGCTTGGCGGTGGGGGCTGGCAGCTGGCAGGCGCGGCAGGTCGGCCGCGGCTGAGTCGGTTTGCGACTCAGAAGCGGATGCCGGACGGCGGCGTGGCCGGTGCCGGCTCAGGCGCTGGCGGGCGCTGCGGCGCAGGGGCCGGCGCTTGCGCGGCCGGCGCCGCGGCAGGGCGCGATTCCGTCAGCGGCTCGGCCTTGCCCTGCGGGAAGTTCGCAGGCAGGCGCGATTCCTTCGGGTAGCCCGCCGCGTCGAGGTACGACGCCCAGTCCTCGCGCTGCCAGCCGCGCAGGGTCTGGGCGCCCACGGTAAGCGCCGGCAGGGTGGAACTACCGGTCAGGCGCTGCAGGGCCTGGCCGTCCTCCGCGGTGGAGACGAGCTTTTCCGAGAACGGGATGCCGCGTTGGCGCAGGAATTGTTTGCCGTCGTCGCAAGGTGGGCAGTCGGGCGCCACGTAGAGCGTGACCGGGTAGCGCAGCGCGGCCTGGCGCACCTCGAACGGCACCGACACATCGTTGGCCACGCCGCCACGGGTGCTCATGGGCTGCACCTTCTTCTCGGAGGTGACGTCAGGCCGGTCGGTGTAGGTGATCTTCCCGTCGGGCCCGACCACCTTGTAGAGCGCAAAGGCCGGCGCGGCCGAGAGCAGCGAGACCGCTGCGACCGAGGCCGCCAGGGTGTGGATCGCGCGGTGGCGTGGGCTCATGTCGTGGTGTCTCCGTGGCTCGGCAAGGCGCTCGAATTCTAGGGATCAGGCCATGCCCTGGTGGCGCAAAAGTGCGTCAATTCGTGGCTCTCGGCCGCGGAAGGCCTTGAAGCTCTCCATCGCGGGGCGGCTGCCGCCGGCCTCGAGGATGGCCTCGCGGTAGCGTCGGCCGGTCTCGGGGTCGAGAGCGCTGGTTTCCTCGAAGGCGCTCCAAGCGTCGGCGCTCAGCACCTCGGCCCATTTGTAGCTGTAGTAGCCGGCCGAGTAGCCGCCAGCGAAGATGTGCGAGAACGAATGCTGAAAGCGGTTGAACGGCGGCGGCGCCATCACCGACACCTCGCGCCGCACTGCGTCGACGAGCGCCTGGATGTCGGCTTCGGCGCCGGGCTCGCTGTGCAGGCGCATGTCGAAGAGCGCGAACTCGATCTGCCTGAGCGTTTGCAGGCCGCTCTGGAAATTCTTGGCCGCCAGCATCTTGTCGTAGAGCGTGCGGGGCAGAGGCTCGCCGGTGTCGACGTGCGCGGTCAGGTGCTTGAGCACCTCCCACTCCCAGCAGAAGTTCTCCATGAACTGGCTGGGCAGTTCCACCGCATCCCATTCCACGCCGGAGATGCCCGCCACGCCGATGTCGTCGACCTGCGTCAGCATGTGGTGCAGCCCGTGTCCGAATTCGTGGAAGAGGGTCGTCACCTCGTCGTGCGTCAACAGCGCCGGCTTGCCGTCGGCCGGCGGGGTGAAATTGCAGACCAGGTGGGCCACCGGCGTCTGGGTCCGGCCCTCCGGTCGAGCCCAACGGCCGCGCACATCGTCCATCCACGCGCCGGGGCGCTTGCCGGTGCGGGCATAGGGGTCGAGGTAGAACTGGCCGACGAGCTGTGCGCCTCGCTCGATGCGGAAGAAACGCACGTTGGGGTTCCACACCTCGGCGGTGTCGGGGCGGATGCTCACCTCGAACAGCGTCTCGATGATGCGGAACAGGCCCGAGAGCACCTTGGGTTCGGTGAAGTACTGCTTCACCTCCTGGTCGCTGAACGCGTAGCGCGCTTCCTTGAGCTTCTCGCTGGCGTAGGGTACGTCCCAGGACTGCAGGTCGTCCAAGCCGAGTTCGGTGCGCGCGAAGTCGCGCAGTTCGGCCAGGTCACGCTCGGCGTAGGGCCGGGCGCGCTTGGCGAGGTCGCGCAGGAAGTCGAGCACCTGCTGCGGCGAATCGGCCATCTTGGGCACGAGCGAGACTTCGGCGTAGTTGCGGTAGCCGAGCAGCTGCGCTTCTTCCTGCCGCAGCGCCAGCAACTCTTTCATGATGGCGCTGTTGTCGTGCTCGGGCTTGCCGAGTTCGCTCGCGCGGGTGGCGTAGGCGGTGTTGGAGCTTTTGTCGCAGGGCGCGGTCATCGCCGTACTGCATGACCGGGAAGTAGCTCGGGAAGTGCAGCGTGAGCTTGTAGCCGGGCTTGCCGGCAGCCTCGGCCGCGGCGCGAGCGGCCTGCCTCACGTCGTCGGGCACGCCGGGGAGGCGGCTTTCGTCGACGTAAAGCGCGTAGTGGTCGGTCGCGTCCATCACATGCTCGGAGTAGGCCTGCGACAAGGCGGCATGCCGTTCCTGGATCTGCGCATAGCGCTCGCGCGCAGCCCCTTGCAATTCGGCGCCCGACAGCACGAAGTCGCGCATCGCGTTGGCCAGCGCCTTCTTGCGTGCCGTGTTCAGCCTTGCGGCGGCCGGGCTGTTGGCGATGGCCTTGTACTTGGCGTAGAGCCGCTCGTCGGCGCCGAGCCGGGTGTGGAATTCGGTGACCTTGGGGAGGTTCTCGTTGTAGACGGCGCGTAGCTCCGGCGTATCGGCCACATGGTTCAAGTGGGCGACTGCGCCCCAGGCGCTGTGCAGCCGCTCGGTGGCGACGTCGAGCACGGCCGACATCGCGTCGTAGTCGGCTGGTACCTCGTCACCCGTGGCCCGCTGCAGCGCCTGGTCGGCGTCGGCCAGCAGCTGCGTGATGGCAGGCGTGACGTGCTCGGGCTGGATCTGCGCGAAATGCGGCAGGCCGGTGGTGTCGAGGAGGGGGTTGCTCATAGGCGTCTTGACTCAGTTGGACGCGGCGCGTTCCGCGGCTTCGAGGGTGTTCACGAGGAGCATTGCACGGGTCATCGGCCCCACGCCTCCCGGCACCGGGGTGATCCACCCGGCGACCTTGGAGACGCCCTCGAAATCCACATCGCCACAGAGCTTGCCTTCATCGTTTCGGTTCATGCCGACATCGATGATGACGGCACCCGGTTTGACCATGTCGGCGGTGACGGTGTTGCGCCGGCCGACGGCCGCCACGATCACGTCGGCCTGGCGGGTGTGGGCGCCCAGGTCGGCGGTGGCACTGTGGCAGATGGTGACGGTGGCATTGGCTTGCAAGAGCAACTGGGCCATCGGCTTGCCGACCGTGTTGCTGCGGCCGATCACGACGGCGTGCTTGCCGCGCAGGTTGAGGCCGGTGGTCTCGATCAGCTTCATGCAGCCATAGGGCGTGCACGACTTGAAGCCGGGCAGTCCGCTCGCCAGGGCGCCGGCGCTCTGGATGGAGAAACCGTCCACATCCTTGTGCGGAGAGATGGCGGCAATGACCTTCTGCGGATCGATGTGCTTGGGCACGGGCATCTGTACCAGGATGCCGTGGATCTTCGGGTCGGCGTTGAGTTCGGCGATGCGCTTGAGCAACGCGGCCTCGCTCATGTCGGCGGGGTAGCGATCGAGCAGGGAGTAGACGCCGCTGCCTTCACAGTCCTTGACCTTGTGGCTCACGTAGACCTGGCTGGCCGGGTCGTCACCCACGAGCACCACGGCGAGGCCGGGCTGGTGGCCCCGGGCGGTCAGCGCTGCGGCGCGCTCGGCCACTTCGCCACGGATCTTCTTGGCCAGTGCGTTGCCATCGATGAGTTGTGCAGTCATGGGTGGTCCTTGATCTAGGAGTTGAAACTAAAAAGGGCCGCTGAGACAGCGGCCCTTTGTGATGTGTTGCGCATGTCCGGCGCCGGGCCGCCCCAAGCCGGACGGCGCCCCTTGGGGGCAGGAGCGAAGCGACTGGGGGGCTGAAATCTATGCCTTGGTCTGCTGGGCGCCCAGCGCGATTTTGAGCAGATCGGCCACGGTGTTGGCGTTGAGCTTTTCCATGATGTTGGCGCGGTGCGCTTCCACCGTCTTGATGCTGATGCCAAGGTCGTCGGCGATCTGCTTGTTCAGGCGGCCGGCGACGATGCGCTCCAGCACCTGAGACTCGCGCGTGGTCAGGCGCGAGAGCAAGGCGTCGCGGCTGGCAGCCTCTTGATGGTGCGAGAAGGCGCTGCGGGCCTGGTCGAGCATGCGCTCCACGAGGTTGAGCAACTCTTCTTCCTTGAAGGGCTTTTCGATGAAGTCCATCGCGCCCTTCTTCATGGTGCTGACTGCCATGGGCACGTCGCCATGGCCGGTGATGAAGACGACGGGCAGCGGCGACTTGCGCTCGAGCAGGCGGTCTTGCAGCTCCAGGCCGCTCATGCCGTCCATGCGGATGTCGGCGATCAGGCAGGCGACTTCACGTGGGTCGAAGCGGGAGAGGAAGGATTCGGAAGAGTCGAAGCACTTGACCCGGTAGTCCTTGCCTTCGAGCAGCCATTGCAAGGAATCACGAACCGCCTCGTCGTCATCGACCACGTAGACGGTGCCCTTCTTGGGAATCAGACTCATGTGTGCTGTCTCATGTCAGGGCCGCTTCGAGGCCCGTGGATTTGGCGGTTTCGACCGGCAGCGTAAAGGTAAAACGGCAGCCGACAGCGAGGTCGCCATTGTAGAGGTTCTGCGCCCGGATCCGGCCTCGGTGGCTCTCGATGATGGAGCGGCACAACGACAGGCCGATGCCCAGGCCTTCGACCTTGGTCGAGAAGAAGGCTTCGTAGAGGCGGTTGATCACCTCGTCTTTGAGGCCGGGGCCGGAGTCGGTGACGCTGAACTCGATCACGCCGCCTTCTTCGGGTGTGTGCTTGGGCACCACGCGCAGCTCGATGTTGCGGCGTGCCGGCGGCAGGCCGGCCATGTCGATGGCCTCGGCCGAGTTCTTCAGCAGGTTCAAGATCACCTGCTCGATGAGGATGGGGTCGACCATCAAGGTCGGCAGGCGCTGGGCGACGTAGACGTGCAGCGAGACGTTGCGCCGGCGCAGTTCGATGCCGGCGAGATCGACCGCGTCGTCGACGATGTTGCGGGCCTCGGCGGCCTGGCGTTGCGGCTCGCTGCGTTTCACGAAGGCGCGGATGCGGCGGATGATCTGCGCGGCGCGGTCGGCCTGCTTGGCGGTTTTTTCCAGCGCGGCAACGAGGTCATCTTTGCCAATGGCGTCGCTCTTCACCCGCGAGACCATGCCGTTGCAGTAGTTGGTGATGGCGGTGAGCGGCTGGTTCAGCTCGTGCGCGACCGATGAGGCCATCTCGCCCATCGTCATCAGGCGGCTCGTCACCTGCGCCTTCTCGGCCTGCTGCTTCGATTGCTCTTCGGCGTGGCGGCGGCTCGTGATGTCGGTGGCGATCAGCATCTGCGCGAGGCGGCCGTCGGTCCATTGCAGGTACCGCGCGCGGACGTCGAACCACTTCTGCAGCGACTCGACGAAGACTTCGCGCGTTTCGGAGCCGGCCTCGGTCAGCTCCTGCGTGGGCAGGCCGCCGAAGCTGTCGACCGAGTCGCCCATGTCGGCAATCATCGGCAACCCGGGCTCGCCACCGGCGAGCGTGCCGTGGCCTTGAGCATCGGCACCGAACCACAGACGGTAGGAGCGGTTGGCGAAGAGCAGCTCGCCCTGCTGCACCGAGAGCACCGACACGGCGGCGTCGAGTCCTTCCAGCACGGTGGTGAAGCGCTCGTGCGAGGCCGAGAGCTGGTCGCGCACGCGCTTGGCCTCGGTGATGTTGGTCATCGAGGTCATCCAGCCGGTCTGCATGCCCTTGGGGTCGATCAGCGGCGAGACGTACATGCGTGCGTCGAAGAGGGTGCCGTCCTTGCGCATCGCCTTCACCTCGATGCCGCCAGCGGGGCTGCGGCCTTGCAGCTCTTGCTGCAGCAGGCGCATGTTCTCCTCGTAGCGGTCGGGCGGCCAGTGCGGGAAGGGCGGCATGCGGCCGATCAGCTCGTGTTCGCTGAATCCGGTCATCGCGCAGAAGGCGGGGTTCACGTAGGTGATGCGGCCTTCCATGTCCATCGCGCGCATGCCGGTGAGCATGGAGTTTTCCATCGCGCGGCGGAAATTGGTTTCCGACACGAGGGTGGCTTGCATCTGCACACGCCGGCGCATGTGGCGCCACGTGCCGAGCAGCATCCAGACAGTGAGCACCGAAAGCGCCGACACCATCCAGAACAGCGTGTTGCTGATCAGGCCGATGGACGTGCGATAGCCCTGGCCCCGCAGCACGAGGCCGTTGCTAGCCGGAGCAAGTGGCACCTCGTGCACGATGGACGCCGGCTTGGCCGTTTCGCCCGGCGTCATCGGCAAGGTGCTGGCGACCACCTTGCCCTGCGCATCCACCAGCGTCATCGTGTGTCGCTTCGACACCTCGGCCGGGATGAAGTAGCGCACCAGCGAGTCGATCGAGTACTCGGCGATCAGCGTGCCCGAGAACGCGCTGCGGTCCAGCAGCGGCACATGCACCTGGAACACCGCGTTGCCGTTGCCGTCGGTGAAGGTGCGCGAATAGACGGGCAACCGCAGCTCGCGTGTGGCGCGGAAGGCCTGGTCGGGTTCGCTGTTGCGCTGCTCGGGCAGCGAGCGCTGGTTGTCGACGTACGGCAGGCCCAGCTCTGAAAAGAGCGTCGTCGTCGAGTAGCTGGCCTTGCGGGCACGCGACTGGTTCACCCAGATCAGGTTGGTGATCTCCGGCCTCTCGCGCGTGAAGCTCGCGGCCTGGCTTTGGAACTCTTCCTCGTCGATCTGGCGCGTGACGATCTCGCGCGCAATGCGCACCAGTTGCTCCTGGTTTTCGATCAGGCGCAGGCGCACCTGCTGCTGGGCGATCTCGGTGTCGCGCTTGACGGACTCCTGCTCGCGCTCGAATTCCTCGTTGCGCAGGTACCAGAAGGCGGAAATGATGGCCGCGAGAAAGAGCAGCACCGACACCAGCGGTCCCAGCGTCGCATAGCGGTCCTGCCGGGCGGGCGACTGGCGGCGCCACCACCGTCCGACCAGGCGGCCAGCCCTTGCGGTGACAGGGCGGCGCGGGGAGGAGGGTGGTGCTGGAGTGGACATAGGCGGATTATCGAGGGGCGCCCCGAGTACCCCGGGCGTCCCACATTTCGGATCCGTAGAAGTTCGTATAGTGAAATGACGTAGCGCTATTTGAAAAATTTTGGACTTGTGGGACACTGCGCCGCAATCTGATCAACAAGGAGACAAGCATGTCTGCGATGCCTGAAGCCTTCCTGGGCGCGGCGGCCAACGATGCCGACGCACAAGAGACCCGCGAGTGGCTGGACGCCCTGTCCGCCCTGATCGAGGCAGAGGGCCCGGACCGAGCCCACTTCCTCCTTGAAGAACTGATCAGCCACGCGCGCCAAGCCGGCATCGACATGCCGTTCTCGGCCCGCACGGCCTACGTCAACACCATCCCGCCGGACCAGGAAGAGCGCATGCCCGGCAACATCGAGATCGAGGAGCGCCTGCGCGCCTACATGCGCTGGAACGCGATGGCGATGGTGGTCAAGGCCAACCGCCTGCACCCGCACGACGGTGGCGACCTCGGCGGGCACATCTCCTCGTTCGCCTCGCTGGCGACGATGTTCGGCGCCGGCTTCAACCACTTCTGGCACGCCGAGCACGAAGGCCACGGCGGCGACCTGCTCTACATCCAGGGCCACAGCTCGCCCGGCATCTACGCCCGCGCCTTCATGGAAGGCCGCATCACCGAAGAGCAGCTCACCAACTTCCGCCAGGAAGTGGGCGGCAAGGGGATCTCGAGCTACCCGCACCCGAAGCTCATGCCCGAGTTCTGGCAGTTCCCGACCGTCTCGATGGGCCTGGGGCCGCTGATGGCGATCTACCAGGCGCGCTTCCTGAAGTACCTGCACGCCCGCGGCATTGCCAACACCGAGAACCGCAAGGTCTGGGTCTTCTGCGGCGACGGCGAGATGGACGAGCCCGAGTCGCTCGGCGCCATCGGCCTGGCCGCCCGCGAGAAGCTCGACAACCTCATCTTCGTCGTCAACTGCAACCTGCAGCGGCTCGACGGCCCGGTGCGTGGCAACGGCAAGATCATCCAGGAACTCGAGGGCGAGTTCCGCGGCTCCGGCTGGAACGTCATCAAGCTCATCTGGGGCAGCTACTGGGACCCGCTGCTCGCCCGCGACAAGGAAGAGATCCTGCGCAAGGTGATGATGGACACCGTCGACGGTGACTACCAGGCCATGAAGGCCAACGACGGCGCCTTCGTCCGCAAGCACTTCTTCGGCCAGCACCCCAAGCTGCTGGAGATGGTGGCCAAGATGAGCGACGAAGACATCTGGCGCCTGAACCGCGGAGGCCACGATCCGCAGAAGGTCTACGCGGCCTACCACCGCGCCGTGAACACCAAGGGCCAGCCGACCGTGCTGCTCATCAAGACGGTGAAGGGCTTCGGCATGGGCAAGAGCGGTGAAGGCAAGAACACCGCCCACCAGACCAAGAAGCTCACCGACGAAGACATCAAGGGCATGCGCGACCGCTTCAACATCCCGGTCAGCGACGAGCAGATCGAGAAGGGCATTCCCTTCTACAAGCCCGCCGACGACACGGTCGAGATGCGCTACCTGCACGAGCGCCGCAAGGCTCTCGGCGGCTACCTGCCCAAGCGCCGGGTGAAGGCCGACGAGTCGCTGAAGGTGCCCGACCTGGAAACCTTCAAGGCCGTGCTCGAGCCCACCGCCGAAGGCCGCGAGATCAGCACGACCCAGGCCTACGTGCGCTTCCTGACGCAGCTGCTGCGCGACAAGGAAGTCGGCCCGCGCGCCGTGCCCATCCTCGTCGATGAGGCGCGCACCTTCGGCATGGAAGGCCTCTTCCGCCAGATCGGTATCTACAACCCCGAAGGGCAGAAGTACACGCCGGTCGACAAGGACCAGGTCATGTACTACCGCGAGGACCAGGCCGGCCAGATCCTGCAAGAGGGCATCAACGAAGCCGGCGGCATGAGCAGCTGGATCGCGGCGGCCACCTCGTACAGCACCAACAACCGCATCATGGTGCCGTTCTATGTGTACTACTCGATGTTCGGCTTCCAGCGCATCGGCGACCTGGCCTGGGCGGCGGGTGACATGCAGGCGCGTGGCTTCCTGCTTGGCGGCACCTCGGGCCGCACCACGCTGAACGGCGAAGGCCTGCAGCACGAAGACGGCCACAGCCACATCCTCGCGGGCACCATCCCCAACTGCATCAGCTACGACCCGACCTTCGCGCACGAAGTCGGCGTGATCCTGCACCATGGCCTGAAGCGCATGGTGGAGAAGCAGGACAACGTCTTCTATTACCTGACGCTGCTCAACGAGAACTACGCGATGCCGGGCCTCAAGCCAGGCACCGAGGAAGAAATCATCAAGGGCATGTACCTGCTGGAAGAAGGCGCGAAGAAGACCCCGCGCGTGAACCTGCTGGGTAGCGGCTCCATCCTGCGCGAGTCGATAGCCGCCAAGCAACTGCTGAAGGACGACTGGGGCATCTCGGCCAACGTGTGGAGCTGCCCGAGCTTCAACGAGCTCGCCCGCGACGGGCAGGACGTGGAGCGCTGGAACTTGCTGCACCCCACCGAGAAACCGCGTGTCGCCTTCGTCACGCAGCAGCTCGACAAGCACAGCGGCCCGGTGATCGCCTCGACCGACTACATGAAGAACTACGCCGAGCAGATCCGCGCGTACATCCCGAAGGGCCGCGCCTACAAGGTGCTCGGCACCGACGGTTTCGGCCGCAGCGATTTCCGTTATCGCCTGCGCGAGCACTTCGAGGTCAACCGCCACTACATCGTGGTGGCCGCCCTCAAGGCCCTGGCCGATGAGGGGACCGTGCCCGCGGCTAAAGTCGCCGAGGCGATCCAGAAATACGGCATCAACGCCGACAAGATCAACCCGCTGTACGCCTGACCGTAGGCACGGAGACACAACAACATGGCGCTGGTGGAAGTGAAAGTCCCCGACATCGGGGACTTCAAAGACGTCGAAATCATCGAAGTGCTGGTCAAGCCCGGTGACACGATCAAGGCTGAGCAATCGCTCGTGACTGTCGAGAGCGACAAGGCTTCGATGGAGATCCCGGCCTCGCACGCCGGGGTCGTGAAGGAAATGAAGGTCAAGCTCGGCGACAAGATCAGCGAAGGCTCGCTGCTCCTGTTGATCGAAGCGGCAGCCGGTGGCGCGGCGGCAGCACCTGCTCAGGCGCCGCAGTCCGAGCCCGACACTTCGAACCAGAAGGTGGCCCCGGTCGAGCTGGCCCTGGCGCCCGCGCCCGCCCCCGCCCCGGTTCAAGCACCGCCGCCTGCGGCTGCAGCCGAGCGCACCGTGCCGACCGCCGCCTTGCCGGCGCACGAGCCGACCGCACCGCGTGGCCACCTGCCGCACGCCTCGCCGACGATCCGCAAGCTCGCCCGTGAACTGGGCGTGCCGCTGGAAGAAGTCAAGGGCACCGGCCCCAAGGGCCGCATCACCCACGACGACGTGCACGGCTTCGTCAAGGGCGTGATGGCCGGACAGGTGCAGACCAAGGCCCAATCGGCCAAGGGTGGTGCTGCTGCGGGTGGCGGTGGCGGCAACTTCCCGGGCCTGCCGGCGTGGCCGACGGTCGACTTCGCGAAGTTCGGCCCGATCGAGCGCCGCGACCTGTCGCGCATCAAGAAGATCAGCGGCGCGGCCCTGCACCGCAACTGGGTGATGATTCCGCACGTCACCAACCACGACAACGCCGACATCACCGAACTGGAAGCCTTCCGCGTCCAGACCAACAAGGAAAACGAGAAGAGCGGCATCAAGGTCACGATGCTGGCCTTCGTCATCAAGGCGGTGGTGGCGGCGCTCAAGAAATTCCCCGAGTTCAACGCCTCGCTTGATGGCGACCAGCTCGTGCTGAAGCAGTACTTCCACATCGGCTTCGCGGCCGACACGCCGAATGGCCTGGTGGTGCCGGTGCTGAAGGATGCCGACAAGAAGGGCATCCTGCAGATCAGCAAGGAGATGAGCGGTTTCGCCGCCAAGGCACGCGACGGCAAGCTCGGGCCCGCGGACATGAGCGGTGGCTGCTTCTCGATCAGCTCGCTGGGCGGCATTGGCGGGCGCTATTTCTCGCCCATCATCAACGCGCCCGAGGTGTCGATCCTCGGCCTGTCGCGGGGTGTGACGGAGCCGGTGTGGGACGGTAAGGCCTTCCAGCCGCGCCTGATGTTGCCGCTCAGCCTGAGCTATGACCATCGCGTGATCGACGGCGCCGCTGCGGCGCGTTTCAACGCGTACCTGGGCCAGGTGCTGGCGGACTTCAGGAGAGTCCTCCTGTGAAGCCCCCACGTCGCTACGCTCCTGCCCCCCAACGGGGCTCGGCCCTCCTTGGGGCGGCCCGGCGGAGGGCCGCTCTGTGACGACCGTTGTCGTCGTGAGGAAGGCGGGACAAGTGGCGATCGCAGGTGACAGCCTCGTCACCTTCGGCGACACCCGCCTGCCGCACGGCTACGAAAGCAACGAGAAGCTCTTCAAGGTCGGTGACTCCTGGATCGGCATGGCCGGCACCACGGCGCACTTTCCCGTGCTGCGGCGTGCGCTCAACTGGCTCGCCCCCGAGGACCTGAAGCTGCATTCGCGCGACGAGGTGTTCGACACCTTCCTCAAGATCCACCCGAAGCTGAAGGAAGTCTTCTACCTGAACACCAAGGAAGAAGACGCCGACCCTTACGAAAGCTCGCAGCTCACCGCGCTGATTGCAAATGGCAGCGGCATCTACGGCGTGTACTCATACCGCGAGGTGTTCGAGTTCGACCGCTTCTGGGCCATCGGCTCGGGGCGTGCGTTCGCGCTGGGTGCGATGTACACCGCCTTCGACCGCGCCAAGACCGCGCGTGAACTCGCCGAGATCGGTGTGAAGGCGGGATGTGAATTCGACAAGAACTCCGACGGCCCTGTGAAGGTGCAGACGATCAAGCTCAAAGGAAAAGATTGAACATGGCCACGATCGAGATCAAAGTGCCGGACATCGGCGACTTCAAGGATGTCGCCATCATCGAGTTGCTGGTCAAACCCGGCGACAAGGTGGCAAAAGACCAGTCGCTCGTGACGGTGGAAAGCGACAAGGCGTCGATGGAGATTCCGTCGTCGCACGCCGGTGTCGTGAAAGAACTGAAGGTCAAGCTGGGCGACAAGATCAGCGAAGGCTCGCTGCTGTTGACGCTGGACGCTGAAGGTGCAGCAACGCCCGCGCCGGCTCCTGCCGCTGCAGCGCCCGCCAAGGCGGCTGCCCCCGCGGCCGCGCCGGCCGTGCCCGCGCCCCAGGCCGCCACGCACAGCGGCGGCTCCGACCTCGAATGCGACGTGCTCGTGCTCGGCGCCGGCCCCGGCGGCTACAGCGCCGCATTCCGCGCCGCCGACCTCGGCCTGAAGACCGTGCTCGTCGAGCGTTTCCCCACGCTTGGCGGCGTGTGCCTCAACGTTGGCTGCATTCCTTCCAAGGCGCTGCTGCACGTGGCCGCGGTGATGGACGAGGTGAAGCACTTCGACGCGCTCGGCGTGAGCTTCGGCGAACCAAAGGTCGACCTCGCCAAGCTCAAGGCCCACAAGGAAAAGGTGGTGGGCAAACTCACCGGCGGCCTCACCGCGATGGCCAAGATGCGCAAGGTCACCGTGGTGCAGGGCACGGGCGAGTTCCTCGACCCGTATCACCTCGGCGTGACCAAGGCCGATGGCGGCAAGCAGATCGTCAAGTTCAAGAACGCGATCATCGCGGCCGGCTCCGAGGCGGTGAAGCTGCCCTTCCTGCCGAAGGACGATCCGCGCATCGTCACTTCCACCGGTGCGCTCGAATTGCGCCAAGCCCCGAAGCGCATGCTCGTGATCGGCGGCGGCATCATCGGCCTGGAAATGGGCACGGTCTACAGCAGCACCGTCGGCACGCGTCTTGACGTGGTGGAAATGCTCGACGGCCTGATGCAGGGCGCCGACCGCGACATGGTGAAGGTGTGGCAGAAGATGAATGCGCCGCGCTTCGACAACATCATGCTCAAGACCAAGACGGTCGGGGCCGAGGCCACGAAGGATGGCATCCTCGTGAAGTTCGAGGGCGAGAATGCGCCGAAGGAACCGCAGCTCTATGACCTCGTGCTGCAGGCCGTGGGCCGCGTGCCCAATGGCAAGCGCATCGGTGCCGAGAAGGCTGGCGTGGCGGTCAACGAGCGCGGCTTCATCCCGGTCGACATCCAGATGCGCACCAACGTGCCGCACATCTTCGCCATCGGCGACATCGTCGGCCAGCCAATGCTGGCGCACAAGGCGGTGCACGAAGCGCACGTCGCGGCCGAGGTGGCCTCAGGCGACACGCATGCGGCCTTCGATGCGCGCGTGATCCCGAGCGTGGCCTACACCGACCCCGAAGTGGCCTGGGTGGGCCTCACCGAAGACGACGCCAAGGCGCGCGGCATCAAGGTCAAGAAGGGTCACTTCCCGTGGACGGCCTCCGGCCGCGCCATCGCGAACACGCGTGACGAAGGCTTCACCAAGCTGCTCTTCGACGAGGAAACCGGCCGCATCGTCGGCGGTGCCATCGTCGGCACGCATGCGGGCGACATGATCGGCGAGGTCGCCGTGGCGATCGAGATGGGGGCCGATGCCATCGACATCGGCAAGACCATCCATCCGCACCCGACGCTGGGTGAAAGCCTGGGGATGGCGGCGGAGGCCGCCGAAGGTCACTGCACCGACCTGCCGCCGGTGAAACGTTGATCGGGAAGCAACCCTAGCGGTTGCTTTCCTTCACGATCAACCACTGCCCGCCGATCTGCTGCCAGATCAGGCTCTTCTGCATCACGTCGCTGAAGCCTTCGGAGCGGTAGGTCTGCTTGAACTGCGTCTCGACACGGTCGGGCGCGAGTTCACGTGCGAGCACTTCTTCGAGCTTGACGTTGATGTCGCCCTTCTTGGTGACGAGCCGGCGGCGCTGGGCTTTCCAGCCGTCGGTATCGCCGCGATCGGAGCGGAACTCGGGGGCGTAGAACGCGAGGTAGCGGTCCACCTCCTTCGCTTCCCACGCGGCGGCCCACTCGTTGAGGCGGCGCACCGACAGGGCGGTCGGACCGTTCACCGAGGCAGCGGTCGGCTCGCTGGGCAGGGCCGGGGCCGAGGCACGCAGCGACACCGGTTGGGTGCGCAGCGCCGGGTTGGTGCTGTCGGCGGTTGCGCGGGCGGTGCCCGGGGTCGACGGCAGCGGCGCGCCCGGGGCGAGCGAGGCGGCGCGGCGGTTCAGCTCTTCGAGGTTGAGCGGCTGGGTTTCGATCGCATCGAGCGGGCAGCGGCCCGGGCCTTCGTCGCCGGCAGACCAGTTCTCGGCGCCTTGGGGGACCTCACGGTCGCTGCGCAGGCCGAGCTGCGTGTTGAGTCGGCTCAGCGCGGCCTGCACGCGGGCGTAGGCGATGCCGAGGTCGTATTCGGCGTTGGCGTACGAGCGGCGTGCGGTGTAGGTTTCGTTTTCCGAGTTGAGCAGATCGAGCAGGCTGCGTTGGCCGATGTCGAACTGCTGGCGGTAGGCGTCGCGTGCCTTCTCGATCGCGAGCGTGTTGCGGTCGAGGTAGATGAGCTGATCGGCGAGCTTGCGGGTGTCGTTGTAGGCGATGGCGAGCACCTGGCGCACGTCGCGGCAGGCCTTGTCGCGCTGGTCGGCGGCCTGGTTGACGAGGTTGACCTGCTGGCGCACGCGGGCGCGGTCGCTGCCGCCGTTGAAGAGGTTCCAGTTCAGCACGATCTCGGCCGAGCTGTCGCTGCGCTGGTCGCGCACGCCGTCGAAGTTCTTGCCGGTGCCGGAGCGCAAACGCGCCTCCACCTTGGGCTGGTAGGCCGACTCGCGTGCGCTCAGCAACTCTTTCGTGGCGCGCAGCGTCTCGATCGAGGCACTCACGGCGGGGCTGCGCCGGGCGGCTTCGAGCGAGGCTTCGTTGGCCGAGGCGGGCAACCCGTCTTTCAGCGGCAACGGCAGCGGCAGGCTCTTCGGCGGTGCCACGCCCACCACGCGCTGGTAGCGCGCCGAGACGTCGTGCAGGTTGGACAGTTCGGTGGAAAGGTTCGACTCGGCGAGCGCCAGGCGGGCACCCGCCTGTTCGAGGTCGACCCCGCGGCCCACGCCGGCCTTGAAGCGCGACTGGATCTGGTTGAAGGCGCTCTTGTGCTGCACGTAGCTGTCTTCGGCCAGCTGCACGAGGCGGCGGTAGCGCAACACGTCGTAGTAGGCGCGGGCGGCTTCGAGCGCGGTCTGTTCGGTGGCGTCGAGCAGCTCGAAGTAGCGGGCGAGCTTCTCGTGGCCGAGGCGGCCGACTTCGTTCTGGGTGGCCAGGCCGTCCCACAGCAGCTGGGTCAGCGTGAGCGCGGCGCCGCTGCGGCTCAGCGACTGCTCTTGCGGTGTGCGGTTGGCGACACGGTCGCGGTCGTGGCCGGCCGAGGCGCTGAGGTCGAGGCGCGGGTAGTAGCCGCCGCGGGCCACGTCGACCGCATCGGCGGCGGCGCGGTAGGCGTTGAAGCGCGCGGTGACGTCAGGGCTGGTGCTGATCGCCTGCTGTGCCGCGGCCTTCAGCGCCTCGTTGCTCTGTGCGCTGGCACTGGCGGTAAACGCCAGGGAGAGGGCAAGAGTCAAGGCTCGGGTCGTGAAGTGCATCGGGCGGATCTTTCGGGTGCGCCGTACTTCGACTTCGTAGTGAGGGGTTCCTTCGACGCCGGGCGAGTTTAGCCGCCGCGTTGCGCGGGCCGGGGCCCCCTGACCGGATGTTCCGCTGGGACTATTTCACGACCCCGGTCTGCACGGGCGTGTTCCGTGAAAAAGGCCCGGCCGTTGAATAGCACCGCACGGGGCGGCCCGCCTCTCAGAAGGGCCTCAATTCCGCCGGTGGGATGACGACAACAGGTCGTTGATCCGTCCTGCGCGCCTGTGCCGAACTTCTGCCCCCTTTCATCGAAGCGACATGACCTGCAGGCGCGGTGCACGCCGCTGCGCTTGTGGGCGGTGGCGTGGCTGGTGGTGGCGCTGCTGGTGCCGGGCCTGCCCACGCAGGCCTGGGACGCCGAGCGCATGAAGTCTGCGGCCGCGCGGCTGTCGCCGCGTGCCGTGGCCGGTGTGCAGGCGCTGCAGCCGCTGCTGATGCAGTCGGTGGGACAGGACGAGCTGGCCCAGCTGCAGACCGTCAACCAGTTCTTCAACCGCCGCATCCAGTTCCGCGAAGACACCGAGGCCTGGGGCCAGGTCGACTACTGGGCCAGCCCGCTCGAAAGCCTGGACCGGGGCCAGGGCGATTGCGAGGACTACGCCATCGCCAAGTACTTCAGCCTGCTCGCCGTGGGCATGCCGGTTGCCAAGTTGCGGCTCGTGTACGTGCGGGCGCAGATCGGCGGGCCGCAGGGCGTGGTGCAAGCCCACATGGTGCTGGCCTACTATGCGGCACCCGGTGCCGAACCGATGATCCTGGACAACCTCATCACCGACGTGCGGCCTGCCTCGCGCCGGCCCGACCTGGTGCCGGTGTTCAGCTTCAACAGCGAAGGGCTGTGGCAAGGTGTGGGGCCGCAGGCGGCGGGTGATCCGGCGGCGCGGCTGTCGCGCTGGCGCGAGATTCTTGTGAAGGCGAGGGCGGAGGGGTTCCAATGACCCCGAAGATGGGAATGACGAAGGGCCAACGAACGAGAAGGAAAAAGGCATGTCGCTGATCCGGCAGATCTGGCTGTTGATGCTCTCCACGGTGCTGCTGGCCTATGCCGGCAGCGTGACCGTCTCGGTCGAGTCGGCCCGGCACTACCTGCAGACGCAGCTGCGCCTGAAGAACGCCGACAACGCCACCTCGCTGGCGCTGGCCCTGTCGCAGCAGAAGGGCGACCGCGAGCTGATGAATCTCCTGATGTCGGCCCAGTTCGACACCGGCTTCTACCGCCGCATCAAGTTCGTCGCCGCCGACGGCAGCGTGCCCTTCGTGCGCGAGGCACAGGCGACCGGGCAGCTGGCGCCGGCGTGGTTCGTGAAGCTCGTGCCGATCGAGTCGGACCCCGGCATCGCGCAGGTGTCCGACGGCTGGCGGGCGCTCGGCAAGGTCGAGGTGGTGAGCCACTCGTTCTTCGCGCACGACGAGCTGTGGGCCGGCACGCTGCGCACCGCGGCGGCGCTCGCGCTGGTCGGCGTGGTGGCGGGCGCGATCGGCGCGCTGCTGATGCGGCGCATCAAGAAACCGCTCGACTCGACGGTGGAGCAGGCCCATGCGCTGGTGGCGGGCGAGTTCCGCATCGTGCCCGAGCCGCGAGCGCCCGAGCTGCAGCGCCTCACCCGCGCGATGAACACCATGGTGAGCCGGCTGCGCGTGACCTTCCAGGCGCAGGCCGACCAGCTCGACACGCTGCACAAGCAGGCCAACCTCGACCGGCTCACCGGCCTGTCGAACCGCTCGCACTTCCTCGGCCAGCTCACCGCCGCGCTGCAGCGCGAAGACGGCACCGCCGAAGGCGGCCTGGTGCTGCTGCGCGTGATCGACCTCGCCGGCATCAACCGCAGCCTCGGCCATGCGGGTGCCGACCGCGTGATCACGACGATTGCGCAGGCGCTCAAGCCGTATGCCGAGCGCGCCAAGGGCTGTTTTCTCGGGCGCCTGAACGGCTCGGACTTCGCGCTGTGCCTGCCGGTGCCCGGCGTGGCGCGCGAGACGGCGCAGGCGCTGTCGGATGCACTCTCGGTGCTGCTCACGAGCCTGGGCGGCGGCGCGGGCATCTGCCTGGGCGCCATCGAGCTGCGGCGCGACATGACGCCAGCGCAGGTGATGAGCGCGGCCGATGCGGCACTCGCTCGAGCCGAGGCACGCGGCCGTTTTGCCGTCGAGCTGAGCAGCGAGCCGGTCACCAGCGTGGCGATGCTGGGCGAGGCCGCGTGGCGGCAGCGCATCCGCGATGCGCTGGTGCAAGGCCGTGTGCACCTCGTCAACTTCCCGGTGGTCAACGCACGCCGCGAGCTGCTGCACCTGGAATGCCCGCTGCGGCTGCAGCTCGAAGAGCAGGGCGAGTTCGAGCCGGCCGCACGCTGGCTGCCGCTGGCGATGCGCAGCCGGCTCACCGTCGACGTGGACGAACGCGCCCTCGCGCTTGCGATCGCCGAATCCAGCGCCGACGGTCAGCCGCGATGCGTGAACCTTTCGCCCGCCTCGCTGGCCGACAGTGCCTTCTCATCACGCTTGCGTGCGCTGCTGTGGGACTCGCCGCGGGTGGCGCGGCTGATCTGGCTCGAAGTGTCGGAGTCGGCCGCGGTCGAGCATTTCGACCTGCTGCAGGAACTGAGCCGCCAGCTGCGACCGACCGGCGTGCGCCTGGGGCTGGAGCATGCGGGCGAGCGCCTCGGCCTGATCCCCCGCCTTTTCGAGGCAGGCCTCGACTACGTGAAGCTCGACGCCTCGATGATCACCGGCGTGGGCCACGACGAACACCGCGCGACCTTCGTGCGCGGCACGGTGACGCTGCTGCACGGCCTGTCGCTGCAGGTCTATGCCGAAGGCGTGACCGATGCGACCGACGCCAAGGTGCTGTGGGAGTGCGGCATCGACGGCGCCACTGGCCCCTACATCAGCTCGCAGCAGGGCTCGCCCGGCGGCTGAACTGGAGCGAGCGCAGCAAGCGACAGATCGAGCCACGCCCACGGAACCGGCTCTGCCGGGCCGTAGGGTGGGCCTTGCAGGCCGCGCCAAGCGCAAGCGCTTGTCTCTTCGCCAGGCACATTTCGTCCACTGGACGAAATGTGTCCGGGCTCAGCCCCTTGGGGGCAGGAGCGCTAGCGACTGGGGGGCCCCATCAAGTCCCGTCGACCAGCAACTTGGACTTGTTCAGCAGGTCGTTGATGATCTGCTGGTCGGTGGTCAGGGCCCCGCCGCTCGTCAGGTCCACGTTCTGCAGCACGATCGACTGGTCGACGGCACCCGCGTTGTAGCCGCCCGAGAACGCGCCCGTGCTGCTGATCGCGATGGTGGTGGTGCCACCGCTCACCGTGAAGTGCAGGTAGTTGGCCAGGTTGCCTGACGTGCCGCCGCTCGTGGCTTCGCTCTGCAGCAGGTCGCGCAGGTCGAGCACGTCGCCGCCGGCCGCCGGCGTGGCGTTGTTGAAGTCCATGATGATGTCGGACGCCGGCGTGCCCACTGCGCCACGGTCGGCCAGTTCCCAGCGGAAGACGTCGGCTCCGGCGTCGCCGCGCAGCACGTCGTTGCCCGCACCGCCCACCAGGGTGTCGTTGCCCGCCCCGCCGCGCAGGCCATCGATGCCGGCGCCGCCGTTGAGGTAGTCGTTGCCGGTGCCGCCGTAAAGGAGGTCGACGCCGTTCTGGCCGTAGACCACGTCGTTGCCACTGCCCGCGTTGGCCAGGTCGGCCCAGGTGGCGACGGAAGTGTTGCCCGAGCCGTTGGCCGACGAGGTGTCGTCGGCTTCGGTGGTGAAGAGGCCGGTGGTCGCGCTGGTGAGGTTGGTGTCGTCGGCCAGGTTCATCATCTGCACCGCCTGCACGTTGGCCTGCGTCGGCGCGTTGCCACTGACCGGGTGCGTGGAGGTGCCGGTGTCGCCCAGGTAGATGGTGTCGTCGCCAGCGCCGGCCTGCACGACGTCGTTGCCGGCACCGGTGCTGAAGGCCTGGTCGATGGTGCCGGTGGTCTCGGTGCCTGTCTGGGCCGGGATGCTGCCGGTGGCGCCTTGCGTCACCGTGACCGCGAGACCGGTGCCGCTCTGGCTCACCGAGTACACGTCGGCGCCGGCCTGGCCGATGAGCGCATCGGCGTTGAAGGTGGCGATCTCGGAGAACGCGGTGGTGGTGCCGGTCGGGTCGACCGTGACGGTGAAGCTGGTGGAGCTGGAGGCGGTGGCGCCGGTGGCCGTCTCGGTCGAGGTGGCCACGGCCGTCAGTGTCGTGCTGCCGGTGTAGCCGCTCGGGAAGGTGATGCTCAGGGTCGAGCGGTTCCAGCTGGTGATGTCGACCGAGGTGGTGGCGATCGTGGCGGTGAAGCTGTTGCTGCCGTCGGTCAGCACCGCGCCCACCGGAATGCCCTGCAGCTGCACCGCGAGGGTTTCCGAACCGTCGGTGTCGACCAGGCTGGCCAGCACCGGCGCGAGGTACACGCGGCTCTGCACGCCCGCGTCGTAGACCACGGGGTAGTAGCCGCCTTCGCCGGTGGTGCCGTTGGGCACGAAGGCACTGCGCTGCCCGCCGGCGTTGTCGACCTGCGTGATGCTCTGGAACAGCAGGAAGTTCGAGGTCGACAGGTCCACCGCCGCGCCGCCGTTTACGCTCACGTTCAGGTCGTAGCTGCCGGGTCCGCTGGTGTTGTAGACCATGAACTCCAGGCTGTAGTAGCCCGTGACGGTCGGCGTGAAGATGTTCGACGTGAAGGTGCCGGCCATGGCCTGGCCGCTGCCGCCCCACTGGCCCGACAGCACCGTGTTGCCGCCGATTTCCAGGCGCACCGTGTCGTCGGCGTAGCCCACGAAGGTGTACGAGGTGCCGGCTTCCATGTAGATGAGGCCCTGCACGCGGTAAGCGTCGTCTTCGGCGATCTGCACGCCCTGGTCGTTGCTCAGTGCGCCGGCCACACCGACGTTGCTGATGAGCGAGCTGGAGGTCGGCACGGCCGTCTCGATGCCCACTTCGCCCGTGTTCGGGTTGGTCGAGCTGGCGCCCGAGGTCAGGGTGGCGATGTTGTCGTAGTAGTCGCGCGTGAGGCCGACCGAGGTGAGCGTCGACAGCGTGCCGGTCACTTGCGTCGAGGCGTTGTGCGTCACGGTCGGGTTGTCGGTGACCGGCGTGATGTCGATGCGCATCATCGAGGCGGCGCCGTCGGTCACGCCATCGTTCGGCGTGAAGTTGAAGCGCGCGTAGTCGGCCTGCTGGTTGCCCACGCCGCTGCCGGCGTAGGCGTTGCTGCCCGACTCGTGGGCATCGGGCACGAAGCGGAACGAGCCTGCATCGATCGTGGCCTTGCTCACCAGCGCGTTGCTGGCGACGGCCACCCAGGCCGAGCCGTTGTAGACCTGCAGCGTGCCGTCGGCCGGCAGCGAGGTCACGCGGATGCCCAGCGGAACTCGTGGCGCTGTCGACATCGCTGACGCCGAACTGCGCCCAGTTGAACACCAGGGCCGTGTCTTCGGTGCCGGTGACGGCCGAGCCGGTGGCCACCGGTGCGTCGTTGAGGGCGGTCACGCGGATGGTCGACACGGCGGCGGCGCTGCTGCTGGTGCCGTCGTTGACGACCACGTTGATCAGGCGGTCAGCCGTGCTCGGGTTCTCGCTGGTGTTGGCGAAGGTGATCGCGCGGATGGCCGTCTGGTAGCTGGCAAGCGAGGCCGAGCCGGTCAGCGTGACCACGTTGCCCGACACCGAGGCGGTGATGCCGGCGGGCATGGCGCCCGCTGCCAGCACGTCGCCGGCCTGTGCGTTGGTCAGCGTGATGGTGGCACTGGCGAGCGTGGTCGAGTCGACGTCGGTGATGGAGACGTCGGTGTCGGCGATCGCGACTGCGCTGCCGTTCTCGGTGAAGGTGGCGGTGTAGCCGGTGCCGCTGGCGGTGGAGTTGTTGGCGTCGAGGTCGATGGCCGGCGGCGCGTCGTTGTCGGTGATCGTGGCCTGGCCTTGCGTGTCGGAGATGGTGGCGTTGGTGGCGCCGCTCAGGTTGACGAAGAAGGTCTCGCTGGCCTCGGTGAGCGTGTCGTTGGTGATCGGGACGGTGATGGTCTGCGTCGTCACGCCCGGGGCGAAGGTCAGCGTGCCGCTCGCGGCGGTGTAGTCGCTGCCGGCGCTGGCGGTGTTGTTGGCCGTGCCGTAGTTGACGGTCACCGTCTGGCCCGAGGCGGCCGAGAGCGTCACGGTGAAGGTGGCGGTGCCCGCGGCTTCGTTGACGGTCACGTCGTTGATGGAAAGCGACGGGGTCGGATCGTTGTCGTTGATCGTCGTCGTGACGGCGTTGTTGCTCGGGTGAGCCGCGATGGACTCGAAGCCGCCGCCGCTCACGCCGCTGATCGAAACGATGACGGTCTCGTTGGCTTCGTCGAGCGCATCGTCGGTGGTCGGCACGCTGAAGTTGGCGCTGCTGGCGCCGGCCGGGATGGTCACGGTGGCGACACCCGTGTAGTCGCTGCCGTTGGCGGCGGTGCCGCTGTAGCTGAGCGTCACGGTGACGGCGGTCACGGCCGGGTTGCTGAGCGTCAGCGTGTAGGTGGCGTTGCCGCCTTCCGTCACGCTCGCCGCGCCGCTGAGGCTGACGGTGGCGACGTCGGTGTCGTCGCTCACCGTCACGCTCGCGGTCGAGGTGGTGGTGAGCGCTTCGTAGTTGCCCCCGCTCGTGGACGTGATGCCGACCGACACCGACTGCGTGCCCTGGGCATACACGTCGTCGGCACGGGGCACGTAGGCCGCGCCTGTGGCCGAGCTGGCGCCCACCGGGATGGTGATCTGCTGGCCGTTGCTGAGGTTGATGACGAGCGGCGAGCCGGTCACCGGGTTGTTCACGCTGGCGGTGTAGGTCACGCTGCCGCCTTCGGTGACGCTGGCGCTCGAAGCGGTGAGTGTCACGGTCGTGGCATCGGCGTCGTCGGTGACGGTGGTCGAGGCGGTGCTGGTGGTTGTCAGCGCTTCGTAGTTGCCACCGGTGGTGCCGCTGATGCCGACCGTCAGCGTCTGCGTGCCCTGCACGTAGGCGTCGTCGGCGCGCACCGCGAAGGCGGCGCTGCTCGCGCTGGTCTGGCCGACCGGGATGGTGATGCTCTGGCCGTTGCTGAGCTGGATGACGAGTGCCGAGCCGGTGACGGCGTTCGACACGGTGGCGGTGTAGACGATGCTGCCGCCTTCGGTGACGCTGGCCGCCGAAGCGGTGAGCGTGATGGTGCTGGCATCGCCGTCATCGGTGACGGTGGTCGACGCGGTGCTGGTGGTGTTGAGCGCCTCGAAGTTGCCGCCGCTGGTCGAGCTGATGCTGACGTTGACCGCCTGGTTGCCCTGGGCGTAGGCGTCGTCGGCGCGCACGGCCACCGCCGCGCTCGTGCCGCTGCTCTGGCCGACCGGGATGGTGATGGTTTGCCCGTTGGAGAGGTTGACGACGAGCGGCGAGCCGGTGACGGCGCTGCTGAGCGTCGCGGTGTAGGTGATGGTGCCGCCTTCGTTGACGGTGCCCACCGAGGGCGTGAGCGTGACCGTGGTTGCGTCGCTGTCGTCGGTGACGACCGTGGTGACGGTGCTCGTGGTCGTGCGGGCTTCGAAGTTGCCGCCCGTGGTGCCACTGATGCCGACGGTGACGTTCTGGTTGCCTTGCACGTAGGCGTCGTCCGCGCGCACGGCGACAGCCGCGCTGCTGGCCGAGCTGGCGCCTACGGGGATGGTGATGGTCTGGCCGTTGGTGAGCGTGACGACGAAGGGCGAGCCGGTGACCGGGTTGTTGACACTTGCGGTGTAGGTGATGCTGCCGCCTTCGGCCACGCTCGCGGTCGAGGCGGTGAGCGTGACGACCGTGGCGTCGGCGTCGTCGGTCACCGTGGTGCTGGTGGTGCTCGTGGTGGTGAGCGCCTCGAAGTTGCCGCCGCTGGTGCCGGTGATGCCGACGCTCAGCGTCTGCGTGCCCTGCACGTACGCATCGTCGCCGCGCACCGCGAACGGCGTGCTGCTGGCGGAGCTCGCACCCACCGGGATCGTGATGGTCTGGCCATTGGAAAGGGTCACCACCAGGGGCGAGCCCGTCACCGGGTTGTTGACGGCCGCGGTGTAGGTGATGGTGCCGCCTTCGGTCACGCTGGCCGCCGAGGCGGTGAGGGTGACGGTGGTGGCGTCGGCGTCGTCGGTCACCGTGGTCGAGGCGGTGCTCGCGGTGTTGGTGGCCTCGAAGTTGCCGCCGCTCGTGCCGCTGATGCCGACCGTGACGGTCTGGCTGCCCTGCACGTAGGCGTCGTCGGCGCGCACCGCGAAGGCGGGGCTCGACGCGCTGGTCTGGCCCACCGGGATGGTGATGGTCTGGCCGTTGTTGAGCGTGACGACGAACGGTGCGCCGGTGACGGCGTTGCTCACGGTCGCGGTGTAGACGATGCTGCCGCCTTCGGTCACGCTCGCCGCCGACGCGCTGAGCGTCACGGTGGTCACGTCGCCATCGTCGGTGACGGTGGTGGAGGCGGTGCTCGTCGTGGTCAGCGCTTCGTAGCTGCCGCCCGAGCTGGAGCTGATGCCGACCGTGACGGTCTGGTTGCCCTGGGCATAGGCGTCGTCAGCGCGCACCGCGAAGGCCGCGCTCGTGCCGCTGCTCTGACCGACCGGGATGGTGATCGTCTGGCCGTTGCTGAGGTTGAGGACCAGCGTCGAGCCGGTGACCGGGTTGGACACGGCCGCGGTGTAGGTGATCGTGCCGCCTTCGGCCACGCTGGCGGTCGAGGCGGTGAGGGTCACCACGCTCGAATCGCCGTCGTCGGTGACGGTGGTCGAGGCCGTGCTGGTGGTGGTGAGCGCCTCGTAGTTGCCGCCGGTGGTCGACGACACGCCCACCGTCAGCGTCTGGCTGCCCTGCACGTAGGGATCGTCGGCCCGCACGGCGAACGCCGCGCTGCTGCCCGAACTCGCCCCCACCGGGATGGTGATCTGCTGACCGTTGGAGAGGTTGATGACGAGCGCCGAGCCGGTGACCGCGTTGCTGAGCGTGGCGGTGTAGGTGACGCTGCCGCCCTCGGCGACCGAGGCCGACGAGGCGGTCAGCGTGACCGTGGTCGGATCGGCATCGTCGGTGACGGTGGTGCTGGCCGTGCTGGTGGTGGTCAGCGCTTCGTAGTTGCCGCCGGTGGTGCCGCTGATGCCGATCGTGAGCGTCTGCGTGCCCTGCACGTAGGCGTCGTCGCCGCGCACCGCAAAGGCGGCACTGCTGGCGGAGCTGGCGCCCACGGGGATGGTGATGGTCTGGCCGTTCGAGAGGCTGACGATGAGCGGCGAACCCGTCACCGGGTTGTTGACGGTGGCGGTGTAGGTGATGCTGCCGCCTTCGGTGACCGAGGCCGACGAGGCGGTCAGCGTCACGACGCTGGCATCGCCGTCGTCGGTGACGGTGGTGCTTACCGTGCTGGTGGTGGTGCGGGCCTCGTAGTTGCCACCGCTCGTGGACGAGATGCCCACGGTGACGGTCTGGTTGCCCTGCGCATAGGCATCGTCGGCCCGCACGGCGAAGGGCGTGCTGCTGGCCGGCTTCGATCCCACGGGGATGGTGATCGTCTGGCCGTTGTTGAGCGTGATGACGAACGGCGAACCGGTCACCGGGTTGTTGACCGTGGCGGTGTAGGTGATGGAGCCGCCCTCGGCGACCGTGGCGGACGAGGCGGTGAGCGTCACCGTGGTGGCGTCGCTGTCGTCGGTGACGGTGGTCGAGGTGGTGCTGGTGGTCGTCAGCGCCTCGAAGTTGCCGCCGCTCGAGCCGCTGATGCCGACCGTGACGGTCTGGTTGCCCTGGACGTACGCGTCATCGGTGCGCACCGCGAAGGCGGCGCTGCTGGCGCTGCTTTGACCGACCGGGATGGTGATGGTCTGGCCGTTGTTGAGCGTGATGACGAGCGGGGAACCCGTCACTGCGTTGTTGACGGTCGCGGTGTAGACGATGCTGCCGCCTTCGACGACCGAGGCCGACGACGAGGTGAGCGTGACGGTGGTCGCGTCGGCATCGTCGGTGACCGTCGTCGAGGTGGTGCTCGAGGTCGCGAGAGACTCGAAGTTGCCGCCGGTGGTGCCGCTGATGCCGACGGTGAGGGTCTGGTTGCCCTGCACGTAGGCGTCGTCGGCGCGCACGGCGAATGGCGTGCTGCTGGCGCTGCTCTGGCCGACCGGGATGGTGATGGTCTGGCCGTTGCTGAGGCTGATCACGAGCGCCGAGCCGGTGACCGGGTTGCTGACCGCTGCGGTGTAGACGATGCTGCCGCCTTCGGTGACGCTGGCGGTTGAGGCCGTGAGCGTCACGACGCTGGCGTCGCTGTCATCAGTGACGGTGGTCGTCGCGGTGCTGGTCGTGGTGAGCGCTTCGAAGTTGCCGCCCGAGGTGGAGCCGATGCCCACCGTCACGGTCTGGTTGCCTTGGACGTAGGCGTCGTCGGCACGCACGGCGAACGGCGTGCTGCTGGCGCTGCTCTGGCCGACCGGGATGGTGATGGTCTGGCCGTTGTCGAGGTTGATGACGAGCGGCGAGCCGGTCACCGCGTTGTTGACCGTGGCGGTGTAGACGATGCTGCCGCCTTCGGCCACCGACGCGGTCGACGCGGTGAGCGTGACGGTGGTCGCATCGCTGTCGTCGGTGACGGCGGTGCTCGTGGTGCTGCTGGTGATCAGCGCCTCGAAGTTGCCGCCGGTCGTGCCGTTGATGCCGACGGTGAGGGTCTGGTTGCCCTGCACGTAGGCGTCGTCGGCGCGCACGGCGAACGGTGTGCTGCTAGCCGAGCTGCTGCCGACCGGGATGGTGATGGTCTGACCGTTGCTGAGGCTGATGACCAGCGGCGAGCCGGTGACGGCGTTGCTGACGGCGGCGGTGTAGGTGATGCTGCCGCCTTCGGCGACAGTGGCCGACGAGGCGGTGAGCGTCACGACGCTGGCGTCGCTGTCGTCCGTCACCGTGGTGGTGGCGGTGCTGGTGGTCGTGAGCGCTTCGAAGTTGCCGCCGCTGGTGCTGCCGATGCCGACCGTGACGGTCTGGTTGCCTTGGACGTAGGCGTCGTCGGCACGCACGGCGAACGGCGTGCTGCTGGCGCTGCTCTGGCCGACCGGGATGGTGATGGTCTGGCCGTTGTCGAGGTTGATGACGAGCGGCGAGCCTGTGACCGCGTTGTTGACGGTGGCGGTGTAGACGATGCTGCCGCCCTCGGTGACGCTGGCGGTCGAGGCCGTGAGCGTGACGGTGGTGGCATCGCTGTCGTCGGTGACCGTCGTCGAGGCGGTGCTCGTCGTGGTCAACGCTTCGTAGTTGCCGCCGGTGGTGCCGGTGATGCCCACGGTCACGGCCTGGTTGCCTTGCACGTAGGCGTCGTCTGCGCGGACCGGGAAGGCGGCGCTGCTGGCGCTGCTCTGGCCCACCGGGATGGTGATGGTCTGGCCGTTGCTGAGCGTGATGACGAGGGCCGAGCCGGTGACCGGGTTGTTGACGGCGGCGGTGTAGGTGATGGAGCCGCCTTCGGTGACGGAGGCGGTCGACGCGGTCAGCGTGACGGTGGTCGCATCGGCGTCGTCGGTGACGGTGGTGCTGGCGGTCGAGGTGGTGGTGACGGCCTCGAAGTTGCCGCCCGAGGTGCCGCTGATGCCCACCGTGACGGTCTGGTTGCCCTGCACATACGCGTCATCGGCGCGCACGGCGAAGGCGGCGCTGCTGGCGCTGGTCTGGCCGACCGGGATGGTGATCGTCTGGCCGTTGCTGAGGGTGACGACGAAGGGCGAGCCGGTCACCGCCGTGGCGACGGTGGCGGTGTAGACGATGCTGCCGCCCTCGGTCACGCTGGCTGCGGACGCACTGAGGGTGATGGGGGTCGCATCGCCGTCGTCGGTGACGGTGGTGCTCGTGGTGCTCGTGGTCGTCAGCGACTCGAAGTTGCCGCCGCTGGTGTTGCTGATGCCGACGGTGACGGTCTGGTTGCCCTGGGCGTAGGCATCGTCCGCACGCACGGCGAAGGGCGCGCTGCTGGCCGAGACTCGCACCCACCGGGATGGTGATGGTCTGGCCGTTGTTGAGCGTGACGACCAGATCCGAGCCGGTGACGGGGTTGTTGACGGTCGCGGTGTAGGTGATCGTGCCGCCTTCGGCCACGCTGGCGGCCGACGAGGTGAGCGTGACCGTGGTCGCGTCGGCATCGTCGACGACCGTGGTGCTCGTGGTCGAACTGGTGGTCAGCGCTTCGAAGTTGCCGCCGGTGGTGCCGCTGATGCCGACGGTGAGGGTCTGGTTGCCCTGCACGTAGGCGTCGTCGGCGCGCACCGCGAAGGGGGCGCTGCTGGCGCTGCTCTGGCCGACGGGGATGGTGATCGTCTGGCCGTTGGACAGGCTGATGACGAGCGGCGTGCCGGTGACGGCGTTGCTCACGCTCGCGGTGTAGGTGATGCTGCCGCCTTCGGTGACCGAGGCGGTCGACGCGGTGAGGGTCACCACGCTCGCGTCGGCATCGTCGGTGACGGTGGTGCTCGTGGTGCTCGTGGTGCTGGTGGTCGTCAGCGCCTCGAAGTTGCCGCCGCTGGTGGAGCTGATGCCGACCGTGACGGTCTGGTCACCCTGCACGTAGGCATCGTCGCCGCGCACGGCGAAGGCGGTGCTGGTGGCGCTGCTCTGGCCGACCGGGATGGTGATGGTCTGGCCGTTGGACAGGTTGATGACGAGCGGCGAGCCGGTCACCGCGTTGTTGACGGTGGCGGTGTAGGCGATGCTGCCGCCTTCGGTGACGCTCGCGGTCGAGGCGGTCAGCGTGACGGTGGTCGCGTCGGCATCGTCGGTGACGGTGGTCGTCGCGGTGCCGGTGGGCGTGACGGCTTCGAAGTTGGCGCCCGAGGTGCCGGTGATCGTGACCGAGACGGTCTGCGTGCCTTGCACGTAGGCATCGTCGCCGCGCACGGCGAAGGGCAGGCTGTTGGCGCTGCTCTGGCCGACGGGGATGGTGATCGTCTGGCCGTTGGACAGCGTGACGACCAGCGGCGAGCCGCTGACCACGTTGCTCGCGGTCGCGGTGTAGACGATGCTGCCGCCTTCGAGCACGGCGGGTGCCGAGGCGCTCAGCGACACGGTGGTCGCGTCGCCATCGTCGCCGACGACGGTGCTGGCGGTCGCGGTGGTGGTGAGGGCTTCGTAGTTGCCGCCGGTGGTGGAACCGATGCCGACGGTGAGCGTCTGGTCGCCCTGCGCGTCGGCGTCGTCCGGCCGCACGGCAAAGGCGGCGCTGGTGCCGCTGCTCTGGCCGACCGGGATGGTGATGGTCTGGCCGTTGGTCAGCGTGATGACGAGCGGCGAGCCGGTCACCGGGTTGTTGACGGTGGCGGTGTAGGTGATGCTGCCGCCTTCGGCCACGCTGGCCGCCGAGGCGGTGAGGCCGACGGTCGTGGCATCGGCATCGTCGGTCACGGCGGTGGAGGTCGTGCTCGTGGTGTTGAGCGCCTCGTAGTTGCCGCCGCTGGTGCCGGTGATCGAGACCGAGACGCTGTCCGTGCCTTGCAGGTAGGCATCGTCGCCGCGCACGGCGAAGGCGGCGCTGCTGGCGCTGCTCTGGCCGACCGGGATGGTGATGGTCTGGCCGTTGCTGAGCGTGATGACGAGCGGCGAGCCGGTGACGGGGTTGTTGACCGTCGCGGTGTAGGTGATCGAGCCACCTTCGGTGACGGTGGCGGCCGAGCTGGTCAGCGTGACGGTGGTCGCGTCGGCGTCGTCGGTGACGTTGGTGCTGACCGTGCTGCTCGTGGCCAGCGCCTCGAAGTTGGCGCCGCTGGTGGAGGCGATGCCCACGTTGAGCGGCTGCGTGCCTTGCACGTAGGCGTCGTCGCCGCGCACGGCGAAGGGCGCGCTGCTGGCGCTGCTCTGGCCGACCGGGATCGTGATGGTCTGGCCGTTGGTCAGCGTGATGACCAGCGGCGAGGCGGTGACGAGGTTGTTGACGCTCGCGGTGTAGACCACGCTGCCACCTTCGGTCACGGCGCCGGTCGAGGCGGTGAGGGTGACGGTGGTGGTGTCGATCGTGTCGACGATGCTGGTCACGGCCGGAGCCGGGTTGACCGACAGCGCAATGCCGCCGCCCGAGGTGCCGGTGATGGTGGCGCTGACGCTGGTCGGGTCGACGTAGACGTCGTCGCTGGCCGCGACGGGCACCGTGACGCTGCCGGTCAGGGCGCCGGCGTTGATGCGGAGGGTCTGGCCGTTCGACAAGGTGACATCGAGATCGCTCACCGGCGCCTGCGTGAGCACGGCGGTGTAGACGATGCTGCCGCCTGCTTCGCTGAGCGTCGGCGTGGCGGTGAGGCTCAGCGTGGAGATGTCGTTGTCGACGATGCCCGTGGTGAGCGAACCGTTGCTGCCGCTGACCACCAGGTTCTCGAAGTTGCCGCCGGTGGCGCTCGCGATGGTGAGGGTGAAGCTCTCGGCACCTTCGGCCAGGGCGTCGTCGATCGTCGCCACGCTGAAGTTGGCCGAGCTGCTGCCGGCGGGAATGGTGACGGTGGTGGTGCCGGTGAAGTCGCTGCCGTCGGCGGCGGTGCCGCTGTAGCTCAGGGTCACGGTCACCGCGCTCGTCTGCGCCGGGCTGGTGAGCGAGACGGTGTAGCTGCCCGAGGCTCCTTCGGCCACCGAGCCGGAGCCCGAGAGGCTTACGGTCGTGGTGGTCAGGGTGTCGGTGACGGAGGTGGCGGCCGGCGTGTTGTCAACGGCCAGGTTCTCGAACGTGCCGCCGCTGACGTTGCTGATGGTGGCCGACACCGTGCCGGCGTCGACGTACACGTCGTCGGTGGGTGCGAGCACGGCGACCGTGCCCGACGAGGCGCCGGCGGCGATGTTGATCTGCGCGCCGTTGCTGAGCGTCACCGTGACCGGCGAGCCGGCCGCGGCGGTGAGGCTCGCGGTGTAGACGATGGAGCCGCCCTCGGCCACGCTCGGCGTCGCGGTGAGGCTGACGGTGGTGGTGTCGACCGTGTCGGTGACGGTGGTGACCGCCGCCGCCGGGCTGATCGTCAGCTGCTCGAAGTTGCCGCCGGTGGCGGTGCTGATCGTGGCCGAGACGTTGCCGGCGTCGACGAGCGCATCGTCGCCAGGCGCGGCGACCGTCACGCTGCCGGTGGACGCACCCGCGAGGATCGTGATGACCGCGTTGTTCGACAGCGTGATGGTGACGTCGCTGCCCGCCGCGTTGTTCAGCGAGGCGGTGTAGACGATGTTGCCGCCTTCGGCGACGGTGCCGGTGGCGGTGAGCGTCACGGTCGTGTTGTCGACCGTGTCGGTGATGTTGGTGGTGGCGGGGGCGTTGTTGACCGAGAGGTTCTCGAAGTTGCCGCCACTGGTGCCGGTGATGGAAGCCGACACCTGACCGGCGTCGATGAGCGCGTCATCGGTGGGCGCGGGCACGCTGATGCTGGCCGAGGAAGCGCCCGCCGGGATCGTGATGGTCTGGCTGTTCGACAGCGTGACCACGAGATCGGTGCCCGCCGGGCTCGTGAGCGAGGCGGTGTAGACGATGCTGCCGCCTTCGGCGACGGTGTTGGTCGCCGACAGCGTGAGCGTCGTCGTGCCGATGGTGTCGGTCACCGCGGTGGTGGCCGGCGCCGGGTTGATGGCGAGGTTCTCGAAATTGCCGCCGGTCGCGGAGGCGATGGTGGTCGAGACCGGGCCGGCGTCGATGGTGAAGTCGTCGGCCGGTGCCGGCACGGTGACGGTGCCGGTCGAGTCGCCGGCGAGGATGGTGATCACCGCGCTGTTCGACAGCGTGATCGTCACGTTGGTGCCGGCCGGGTTGTTCAGCGAGGCGGTGTAGGTGATGTTGCCGCCCTCGGCCACGGTCGGCGTGGCGGTGAGGCTGGCGGTCGTGGTGTCGACGGTGTCGGTGACGGCGGTCGAGGCCGGCGTGGTGTCGACCACCAACTGCTCGAAGTTGCCGCCGTTCACGGTGGCGATGCTTGCGCTGACGGTGCTGGCATCGAGCAGCACGTCGTCGCCGGGCGCGGGCACGGAGACACTGCCCGACGAGGTGCCAGCCAGGATCGTGATGACCGCGTTGTTCGACAGCGTGACGGTGACGTCGCTGCCTGCCGGGCTCGTGAGCGAAGCGGTGTAGATGATGTTGCCGCCTTCGGCGACGGTGCCGGTGGCGCTGAGCGACACGGTGGTCGTGTCGAGGGTGTCGGTGACGGTGGTGGTGGCCGCAGCCGGGTTCACCACCAGGTTTTCAAAGTTGCCGCCGGTGGCGCTGGCGATGGTGAGCGAGACCGGGCCCGCATCGACCACGGCGTCGTCGCCCGGGGCCGGCAGCGTGAGCGTGGCGCTCGCCGCGTTGGTGGGAATCGTGATCTGCTGGCCGTTCGACAGCGTGACGGTGACGGGCGACTGCGCCGCGCTGGTGAGCGTGGCGGTGTAGACGATGTTGCCGCCTTCGGCGACGGTCGGCGTGGCGGTGAGCGTGACGGTGGTGGTGTCGACCGTGTCGGTGACGGCGGTCACCGCGGCGGCCGGGTTGACCGCCAGGCTTTCGAAGTTGCCGCCGCTGGTGGCGGTGATGGTGGCCGCCACGTTGCCGGCATCGGCATACACGTCGTCGGTCGGGGCCGGGTGCGACACGCTGTTCGACGAGGTGCCGGCGGCGATCACGATCTGCGCGCCGTTTGACAGTGTCACGGTCATGGCCGTGCCGGCCACGTTGTTCAGCGTCGCGGTGTAGACGATGTTGCCGCCTTCGGCCACGGTGGGCGAGGCGGTGAGCGTGACGGTGGTGGTGTCGACCGTGTCGGTGACGTTGGTGACGGCCGGGGCCGGGTCGCGCACGAGCGACTCGAAATTGCCGCCGCTGGCGGAGGTGATGCTGACCGAGACGGTGCCGGCGTCGACGAGGGCGTCGTCGCCGGGCGCGGGCAGCGTCAGCGTGCCGGTGGTGGCGCCGGTGGCAATGGTGATCTGCTGGCCGTTCGACAGGTTGACGGTGACCGGCGACTGTGCCGCGCTCGTGAGCGTGGCGGTGTAGACGATGGTGCCGCCTTCGGCGACGGTCGGCGTGGCCGAGAGCGACACGGTGGTGGTGTCGATCGTGTCGTTGACGGCCGTCGAGGCCGGCGTCGGGTCGATGCTGAGCGCGATGCCACCCCCGGTGGTGCCGGTGATGCTGGCGCTGATGCTGGTCGGGTCGACGTAGACGTCTTCGTCGGCGGTGACAGGCACGTTGACCGTGCCGCTCAGCGAGCCGGCGGTCACGGTGATCGTGGCGCCGTTGGAGAGCGTGACGCTGAGGTCGGACACCGGGGCCTGCGTGAGCGTCGCGGTGTAGACGATGCTGCCGCCGGCTTCGGTGAGGGCCGGCGTGGCAGAAAGGCTCACCACCGAGACGTCGTTGTCGACGATGCCGGTGGAGACGCTGCCGTTCGTGCCGCTGACGACCAGGTTCTCGAAGTTGCCGCCGGTCGCGGTGTTGATCGCGACGGTGAAGCTTTCGCTGCCTTCGGCGGCGGCATCGTCGATCGTGGCGATGCTGAAGTTGGCCGAGCTGGCGCCTGCCGGGATGGTGACGGTGGCCACGCCCGTGAAGTCGCTGCCGTTGGCGGCTGTGCCGCTGTAGGTCAGCGTGACGGTGACGGCGGTCTGCGCCGCGCTCGTGAGCGAGACGGTGTAGCTGCCCGCATTGCCTTCGGTCACCGAGCCCGAGCCGCTGAGGCTTACGGTGGTGGTGTCGAGGGTGTCGCTGACGGCGGTGGCCGCCGGCGTGGCGTCGACCACGAGGTTTTCGAAGTTGCCACCGGTCGCGCCGGTGATGTGGTTCGACACGGTGCTCGCGTCGACGAGCACGTCGTCGGTCGGGGCGGGCACGGACACTGAGCCGGTGGAGGCACCGCTCAGGATGGTGATGGTGGCGCCGCTTTGCAGCGTGACGGTCACGTTGCCCTGTGCGGGCGCAGTGAGCGAGGCGGTGTAGACGATGCTGCCGCCTTCGGCGACCGCCGGTGTGGCGGTGAGCGAGACGGTGGTGGTGTCGGGCGTGTCGCTGACGGCGGTGATGACCGGCGTGGCGTCGACCGACAGGTTCTCGAAGTTGCCGCCGCTGGCGGAGTCGATCCGCACCGACACGTTGCCAGCGTCGGTGTAGACGTCGTCGGTCGGCGCGGGCAGCGTGATCGAGGCGCTGCTCGTGCCGGCTGCGATGGTGAGGGTGGCGTTGTTCGACAGGCGCACCGTCACGTCGGTGTCGGCCGGTGCGGTGAGGCTCGCGGTGTAGACGATGCTGCCGCCCTCGGCGACCGACGCAGTGCCGGTCAGCGAGACGGTGGTGGTGTCGATCGTGTCGGTGACGGTGGTCGTCGCCGGCGTGCCGTTGAACACCAGGTTCTCGAAGTTGCCGCCCGAGGCGCCGGTGATGGCCAGGCTCACGGGGCCGGCGTCGACGTGCACGTCGTCGCCCGGCGCAGCGCGCGTGAAGGTGACCGCGCTCGCGCCCGAGGGAATGGTGACGGTGCTGCCGTCCGACAGCGTGACCGTGACGTTGGCCTGCGCCGGTGCGGTGAGGCTCGCGGTGTAGCCGATGTTGCCGCCTTCGGCGACGGTGGGCGAGCCGGTGAGCGAGACGGTGGTGGTGCCGATGGTGTCGCTGACGGCGGTGACCGCCGGCGTGGCGTCGACCACCAGGTTCTCGAAGTTGCCACCGGATGCCGAGGTGATGCGGTCGGACACGTTGCCCGCGTCCACGTACACGTCGTCGCCCGGGGCGGGCACGGTGATCGAGGCGCTCGAGGCACCGTTCGGGATGGTGATGGTCGTGCCGCTCTGCAGCGTGACGGTGACCGGGCCTTGCGCGACGGAGGTCAGCGAGGCCGTGTAGACGATGCTGCCGCCTTCGCTGACGGCCGGCGTGGCGGTGAGCGAGACGGTGGTGGTGTCGACCGTGTCGGTGACGGTGGTGATGGCCGCGGCCGGGTTGACCGTCAGGTTCTCGAAATTGCCGCCGCTGGCGGTGCTGATGGTGGCCGAGACGCTGCTGGCGTCGACGTACTCGTCGTCGGTGGGCGCGGCGACCAGCACCGTGCCGCTGCTGGCACCGGCGGCGATGGTGATGACGGCGTTGTTCGACAGCGTGACCGTCACGGCCGACTGGGCCGGCGCGCTCAAGCTCGCGGTGTAGACGATGTTGCCGCCTTCGGCGACGGCAGGCGAGGCGGTGAGCGTGACGGTGCTGTTGTCGACCGTGTCGGTGATGGTCGTCACCGCCGGGGCCGGGTTGCGCACCAGGCTCTCGAAGTTGCCGCCGCTGGCGCCTGCGATGGTGACCGACACCGAGCCGGCGTCGAGGTACACGTCGTCGGCGGGCGCGGCGACCGGGATCGAGGCGCTGCTCGTGTTGGCCAGGATCGTGATCGTGGCGCCGTTCGAGAGCGTGACCGTCACGTCGCTCTGCGCGGGGGCGCTGAGGGTGGCGGTGTAGACGATGTTGCCGCCTTCGGCGACCGTCGGCGTGGCGGTGAGCGTGACGGTGCTCGTATCCGTCGTGTCGCTCACGGCGGTGATGGCCGGCGTCGGGCTGGCCACCAGGCTCTCGAAGTTGCCGCCGGTCGCGTTGGTGATCGTGACCGAGAGGTTGCCGGCGTCGACGTACACGTCGTCGCTCGGCGCGGGCACAGTCACCGTGCCGGTGCTGGCACCGGCGGCGATGGTGATGACGGCGCTGTTCGACAGCGTGACCGTCACGTCGGTCTGGGCTGGCGAGGTGAGGCTGGCGGTGTAGACGATGGTGCCGCCTTCGGCGACGGCGGGCGTGGCGGTGAGGCTGACGGTGGTGGTGTCGACCGTGTCGGTGACGGTGGTCACGGCCGGGGCCGGGTTGACCTGCAGCGACTCGAAGTTGCCGCCGCTGGCGCTCGTGATCGTGGCCGAGACGGGGCCGGCGTCGACGTGCACGTCGTCGGTCGGTGCGGGCACCGTGACGGTCGCTTGCGTCGCGCCGGCGGCGATGGTGAGGGTGGCGCCGTTCGAGAGCGTCACCGACACCGGCGTCTGCGCCGCATTGCTCAGCGTGGCGGTGTAGGTGATGTTGCCGCCTTCGGCGACGGTGTTGGTCGCGCTCAGCGTGAGCGTGGTGGTGTCGACCGTGTCGGTGACGGCGGTGACCGCGGCCACCGGATCGATGGCCAGCGGAATGCCGCCGCCCGAGGTGCTGCTGATCGTGGCGCTGATGCTGGCCGGGTCGACGTAGACGTCTTCGGTCGCGGCGACCGGCACGCTCACGGTGCCGCTCAGGGCACCGGCGGCCACGTTGATGACGGCGCCGTTGGAGAGCGTGACGGTGAGCGCGGTGCTCGGCGCCTGCGTCAGCGTGGCGGTGTAGACGATGGTGCCGCCGGCCTCGGTGATCGAGGGCGTGGCGGTGAGGCTCACGGTCGAGATGTCGTTGTCGACGATGCCGGTCGTCACCGACCCGTTGGCACCGCTGATGACCAGGCTCTCGAAGTTGCCGCCGGTGGCCGCGCCGATGGCGACGGTGAAGCTCTCGGGCCCTTCGGCCAGCGCGTCGTCGAGCGCGGCGATGGAGAAGTTGGCCGAACTGCTGCCGGCGGGGATGGTGACGGTGGTGGTGCCGCTGAAGTCGCTGCCGTTGGCGGCGGTGCCGCTGTAGGTGAGCGTGACGGTGACGGCGGTCTGCGCCACGCTCGTGAGCGAGACGGTGTAGGCGGCGGTGCCGGCCTCAGAGAGCGTCGGGTCGCCGGTGAGGCTCACCGTGGTGGCGTCGATCGTGTCGGTGACCGTGGTGCTGGCGGCGGCCGGGTTGACCTGCAGCGATTCGAAGTTGCCGCCGGTGGCGGTGGCGATGGTCTGCGAGACGGAGCCGGCGTCGACGAACACGTCGTCGGTCGGTGCGGCGACGCTCACCGTGCCCGACGAGGCGCCGGCCGCGATGTTGATGATGGAGCCATTGGCCAGCGTCACCACCACGGGCGTCTGCGCGGCCGACGAAAGCGTGGCGGTGTAGACGATGGTGCCGCCTTCGGCCACGCTCGGCGTGGCGGAGAGCGTGACGGTGGAGACGTCGGCATCGTCGGTCACGGTGGTGCTGACGGTGCTCGTGGTGGCAAGCGCTTCATAGCTGCCGCCGCTCGTGCCGGCGATGCCCACGCTGAAGCTCTGCGCGCCCTGCACGAAGTTGTCGTCGGCACGCACGGCGAACGGTGCGCTGTCGGCCGTGCTCTGGCCGACCGGGATGGTGATGGTCTGGCCGTTGGTGAGCGAGATGACGAGCGGCGAGCCCACCACGGGCGCGCTCACGCTGGCGGTGTAGACCACGCTGCCGCCCTCGGCCACGCTGGCGGCGGACGAGGTGAGGGTGACGGTCGACACGTCGGCGTCGTCGCTGACGGTGGTGACAGCCGAGCCGGTGGGCGTGAGGGCTTCGAAGTTGCCGCCGGTGCTGCCCGTCACGGTGACGGTGAGGGTGTCGTCGGCTTGCACCTGGACATCGTCGGCACGCACGTTGAAGGCGGCGGTCGAGGCGCTGCTCGCGCCGACCGGGATGGTGACGCTCTGGCCATTGCTGAGCGTCACGGTGAGCGGCGAGCCGCTCACGGCATTGCTGAGCGAGACGGTGTAGACGATCGAGCCGCCTTCGGTCACGTTGGCGGCCGAGGCGCTCACGGTGACGGTGGTCGGGTCGGCGTCGTCGCTGACGAGGGTAGCGACCGAGCCGCCGGCGGTGATGGCTTCGAAGCCGCCGCCGCTGCTGTTGGTGATGCTGACGTTGAGCGTGTCGGTGCCTTGCGCTTGCGCGTCGTCGGCACGCACGGCGAAGGGTGCCGAGCTGGCGGAGCTGGCGCCGACCGGGATGGTGAGGGTCTGGCCGTTGCTGAGCGTCAGCACCACCGGCGAGCCGGTGACCACGTTGTTGAGCGTGGCGGTGTAGACGACGCTGCCGCCTTCGGTGACCGATGCGGCCGAGGCGGTGAGGGTGGCGGTGGTCGCGTCGGCGTCGTCGATCACCGTGGTGGTCGCGGTGCCGGGGGTCGCGAGCGATTCGTAAGCGCCGCCGGTGGTGCCGGTGACGGTCACGCTGAGCGTGTCGGTGCCTTGCAGGTAGGCATCGTCGGCACGCACGGCGAAAGGCGCGCTGCTGGTGCTGCTGGCGCCGACCGGGATGGTGATCGTCTGGCCGTTGGAAAGCGTCACGACCAGCGGCGAGCCGGTGACGGGCGCGTTGACACTCGCGGTGTAGGTGACGCTGCCGCCTTCGGCCACGCTGGCGGCGGACGCACCGAGGGTGAGCGTGCTGCCGTCGGCGTCGTCGGTGACGGTGGTGGTCGCGCTGCCGGTGGGCGTGAGCGACTCGAAGTTGCCACCGCTGGTGCCGGTGATGTTGGTGGTGACGGTGTCGGTGCCTTGCACCTGCGCGTCGTCCGGGCGCACGGCGATCGGGGCCGAGCTGGCGCTGCTCGCGCCGACGGGGATCGTGATGCTGGCGCCGTTGGAGAGCGTCACGACGAGCGGGCTGCCCGCGACCGGGCTGCTGGTGGTGGCGGTGTAGGTGATGCTGCCGCCTTCCACGACGCTCGCGGCCGAAGCGGTGAGGGTGACGGTGGAGACGTCGGCGTCGTCGGCGACGGTGGTCGTCGTGGTGCCGCTTGGCGTCACCGCTTCGAAGTTGCCGCCGGTCGTGCCGGTGATGTTGACGCTGAGGGTGTCGGTGCCCTGGGCCTGCACGTCGTCGGCGCGCACGGCGAACGGTGCGCTCGAACCGCTGCTCTGGCCGACCGGGATGGTGATGGTCTGGCCGTTGGAGAGGGTGATGACCAGTGGCGAGCCCGTCACCGGGTTCGTCAACGTGGCGGTGTAGACGATGCTGCCGCCTTCGGTCACCGCGGCGGTGGAGGCGGTCAGCGTGGCGGTGGTGCTGTCGGTGTCGTCGCCCACGGCCGTGGCGACGGTGCCGGTGGTGACGAGCGAGGAGAAGTTGCCGCCGGTGGTCGAGCTGACGCTGATGGTCTGCGTCTGCGTGCCCTGGGCGTAGGCGTCGTCGGCGCGCGGCACGACGGGGGCGCTGCTGCCGCTGGTCTGGCCGACCGGGATCGTGATCGTGCTGCCGTTCGACAGCGTGATCACGAGCGCGGAACCGGCGACCGGGTGGTCGACGCTCGCGGTGTAGACGACGCTGCCGCCTTCGGCCACGGCCGGGGCCGAGCTTGAGAGCGTGACGGTGGTCGGCACCGGCGTCACATTGACCTGTGCGACGCCGGCCGAGGAGCTGGCGCCTTCGTTGTCGGTGACGGTGTAGCCGATCGGCGTGCTGCCGGTGAAGCCGGGGTTGGGCACGAACACCAGGGTCGAGGCCTGCGCCGGGGTGAGCGCGGTGCCGGGCACGACCGGCGTCACGCCGTCTGCAAGGAAGAGGTTGCCGCCGGCGGGCGGGCTGGTGATGGTGATGGACGTGACCGTGCCATCAATATCAGTGCCGCCCAGATTGACCGGGATGTTGCTGTATTCGGGGCCGGCACTGGCGATGCCGGCGTTGGCGAGCGGCGTGTCGTTGACCGGCAGCACCGTGATCTGCACCTGGTCGAGTGCGGAGACCGACCCCCGGTTGTCGGTGACGGTGAACTCGACCACCACGCCGCCGTTGAAATCGGGCGACGGGCGGAACTGCAGGCCTGCGGCCTGCGCCGGCGTCAAGGTCTGGCCGGCGCTGACGACGGTCACGCCGTCGGCCAGCAGCAGGGTGCCGTTGCCGGGGAGGTTGACGATGGTGACGCCGGCGATGGTGCCGTCGGTGTCGGTGCCGCCGAGCGAGATGGGCAGGGTGGCGTCTTCGTTGCCCGACACGGTGGCCGGGGTGGCGGTCGGGCGGTCGTTCGGGGTCGCGGGGGCGGGAGCGGTCGCGCCCTGGTTTTCGGGCGCGGTGGCGGTGGTGAAGGTCGGCACCGTGCCGGCCGGCTCCACGCCGGTGGTCTGGGCGAGCGAGACCGGGGTCACGTCTTCGGCGATGCGGCCCACGCGCAGGCCAGGCTGCAGGCCGCCACCGTCGCCCAGGTTCAGGCCGGCCGCCGGTGCGGTCTGCGAATCGGGTTCGTTCAGCTCGGCGATCACGCGGTCGAGGTCGTCGGCGGGCGGCGTGGCCGGCGCGGCGGCGAAGGCGGCACCCGGCGCGTCGAGCGGGGTGAGTTGCACCAGGCCGTCTTGCGTCGTGAGGATCACGTCACCCTTGTGGACCTCGTCGCCCATCTTCAAGGGGACGAGTTTCCCCGTGGCCGTGCGGCGCAATGCCGAGCCCCACAGGCCGGTCACTTTGCCGTTGATGGTTTGAACGATGGTGGGCATGAATAAACCTCGGACGCAATACCACTCAGGATGTCGACGAGGATAGCCCGCGGCCCAATGCTTATGTCGTTTCCCGCCGGCCGATTGTGTGAACTGAATCGCAGCCTTGGCCTTATTCGGCGCGAATAAGCGGGCAGTTTTGGAGGTCGTGATCTATGCACGGAACCCTCCGTCAACTGTTATCGGCGGGGTTTTCTGAAACTTGAGTTCAGGGTTTTCGCGAGGAGATGGAAACCGTCTGCAACCAAGGCCGGTGTCGCGCACGCGTCGGCGAGTCGTGAACTAGGAGCGACTTGTGCCTGCAATGTGAACTGGCGTGCTCCAAAGCAAAGAGGACAGGCCGAAAAGCCACTATCGTGTCTCGCCAACAGATGCGTCCGACGCCACCCCCCAACCAGCCATGAGTCTTCTTCGTTACCGCCTGCCGCTGCTCCTGCTCGGGGCCGCGTGGGCGTTGCTCGTGCCGGCGATGGCGCTGGCGCTTGAAGTCGTGGTCAAGCCGGGCACGGTCTCGGTGCTGGCGCAGCAGGGCGTGGAGCTGCTCTTCGAGGAGGCCGGCGAGAAGCTCACACCCGACCAGGTGATGGCACCGGAGATGGCGCCTCGCTGGAAGCCGCATGAGCGTTCGCGCATCAACATGCCCTCGTTGGGCCATCCAGTCTGGGCTCGCTTCGACGTACGCCTCGACGGTCCGCTTGACCGAGACTGGCTGCTCGCCATCGAATGGGTGCAGATCGAGACCATCGACCTGCACCAGTACGACCCCGCCACGCGGCAGTGGGTCAACCTTCAGGAAGCCGGCATCACCCGGCCGCACAAGCTGCGCGCGATCAAGGACCCGGCCACCGGCATGCCCATCGCCTTCGACCGCGCCCACAAGCTCACGCTGCTGGTGCGGGTGCAGGCGCGCGGCCAGCTCATCCTGCCGATGCGTGTGTGGGATGCGCAGCACTGGCAGGCGCGCCGCTATGACTTCGCGATGGGCTACGGGCTGCTGCTGGGCATCCTCGGGGTGATGTTCTTCTACAACCTGAGCCTGTACATCTTCACCCGCGAGCCGAGCTTCCGCACGTATTGCGGCTACCTGTTCTCGGTGATCGGCTACCAGCTGTGCGTCACCGGCTATGGCGCGCTCTACATCTGGGGGCACGACAACTGGCTCAACCGGTACGGTTATCCCTTGTTTGCGACGGCGAGCTTCTTCGCCGCCACGGTGTTCTTCCGGCGCTTCCTCGATCTGGCCCACGAGGCACGGCATCTGAACCGCATGAACCAGGCGTTCATCGTGCTGTGGGGCGTGGTGCTCGTCACCGCCTTCATCAACGTGCCCATCCTCACCGGCGCGCTGCTTGCGCTCGGCATGTTCCTGTCGGGCATTGCCGGCATCTACACCGCGGCCTACCTGATGTGGCGCGGCAACGTGCTCGCGCGCTACATCCTCGTGGCCTGGAGTGCCATCATCGTCGGCACCTACATCACCACCTTCGGGATGATGGGGCTCATCCCGAGCAACGACTGGGTGAACGCGGCGCAGCCGATCGGCTTCATCGTCGAGACGGTGCTGCTGTCGATCGCGCTTGCCGCGCGCATCAAGCGCGACCGCGAGTTGAAGCTGGCCGCCGAGCGTGAGTCGCGCGAGCTGATGCACAAGGTGCAGGTGGAGCGCGAAGAAAAGATCCGCGCCCAGGAACACGCGCTCAACGTGCAGCTCAAGGCCAACGAAGAGCTGGAGCTGCGCGTGATCGACCGCACCGCCGAGCTTCAAGCGCGCGATGGAAAACATCGAACTCGCCAACCGAGAGCTGGCCAAGCTGAGCGTGACGGATTCGCTCACCAAGGTGCACAACCGCCGCTACTTCGACGAGACGATGAAGAAGGAGTACGACCGCTCCTCGCGCAGCGGCAGCCCGCTGGCGCTGCTTCTGGTCGACATCGACTACTTCAAGAAGATCAACGACACCGTGGGCCACCTCGGCGGCGACGAATGCCTGAAGCTCGTGGCCGCGGCGCTCACCATGTGCGTGGGCCGCTCGACCGACCTCGTGGCCCGTTATGGCGGCGAGGAGTTTGCGGTGGTGCTGCCGGGGGTTGACGCGCCGCACGCGATGGAAGTGGCCGAGCGCATCCGCAAGGCGGTGGAAGACATCCAGTTCATCTACCGCGGCCGGCGGGTGCCCGTCAGCGTGAGCCTGGGCGTGGCGGCCCGGGTGGCGGATGCGACGCGGCCGCTGGCCGAGTTCATCCGCGAAGCCGACCAGGCGTTGTATGGCGCCAAGGGCGCAGGCCGCAACCGGGCGATGCTTGCCGAAGCCGCCTGAGACGGCCTCCCAGTCGCTTCGCTCCTGCCCCGAGGGGCTGAGCCCGGACATATCTTGTCCGGTGGACAAGATATGCCTGGCGAAGAGCCGGGCCTCCTGGACCGGCGCGGCCGGCAAGGCCCACCCCGAAGGCCCGGCGAAGCCGGTTCCTTGGGGCGTTGCTTGATGGGCGCCTGGCTTCGCCGGCGGTATTAGCGTTCCCGCAGTGCGTAGGCCTTGACCTTCAAGACTGGCTTCAATAAATAGGCCAGCACCGTCTTCTGCCCGGTGAGGATGTCGACCTCGGCCGTCATGCCCGGGATGATGGGCAGCTTCTCGCTGAAGTTGGCGCGCGCGGTGCGAACGCGCACCAGGTAGTAGGCGTTGCCGCGTTCGTCGACCACGGTATCGGGGCTGATGTTCTCGACCTTGGCTTCCAGCCCCCCGTAGATCGAGAAGTCGTAGGCGGTGAACTTGACCGTGGCGCTCTGGTCGGGGCGGATGAAGGCGATGTCCTTCGGGGCGACGCGCGCTTCGAGGACCAGCTGGTCGTCGAGCGGCACGATCTCGACGATGTCCTTGCCGGGCTGCACCACGCCGCCCACCGTGTTGGCCAGCAGACGCTGCACCCGGCCGCGCACCGGCGACTTGACCTGCGACTTGGCGACCTTGTCGCTCAAGGCGACCTGGCCTTCGTTGAGCGCGTTGAGCTTGCCCACCACCTCGGCCAGTTCCTTGCGGGCCTCGTTGCGGAAGGAGATCTCGGTCTCCTGGATCTTGCGTTGCGCCTCGCCGATGGCGGCCTGCACACGCGCGATCTGCGCGGTGGCGGCGTCGGCATCGCCGCGGCTCTTGGCCACGTCGCGCTCCAGGCGGAGGATGTCGACTTCCGAGACGGCCCCGCTCGCCAGCAGCGGGCGGGTCTTGGCGAGTTCCTGCACGCCCAGCTCCAGCGCGCGCTCGGCGGTGGCCTTGCGCGAGCGCATCTCGGCGAGTTCCTGCTGGCGCTGCTGCAGCTGCTGGCTGTTGATCGACAGCAGCGTCGACAGCTCGGTGCGTTTGGCTTCATAGAGCGCCTGTTCGCCTTCGAGGATGCGCAGCTCTTCCGGGTCGGTGCTCTTGGGCGGCTTGAAGTCGGCGCCATCGGCCAGCGCCGACAGCCGTGCCTGCCGTGCCCGCAGCGCAAAGCCGGTGGCCGCGCTTTCGCGCACGCCCGAGGTGGCCCGGGTCTCATCCACCTTCAACAGCAGCTGGCCGGCCTCGACCACTTGGCCTTCCTTGACGAGGATCTCCGACACCACGCCGCCGTCGAGCGACTGCAGCACCTGCAGCTGGCGCGAGGGGATCACCCGGCCTTCGCCACGCGTCACCTCGTCGACCGGCGCCAGACCGGCCCACAGCAGCAGCAGGAACATCACCACCACCGAGGCACGCACGATCTTCTGAGCACGCTGCGTCTCGCGGCGCGACATCACCTCCACCGCCTCCTGCTCGAAGCTGCGGAAGCCCGCCTGCGCCGTCTGCGCATCGGTGGGGGCCGAGCCGAAGATGCGGTCGGTGACGGGGGCGATGACGACACGGATGCGCTCCAGCACGGCGAGCACCTTGCGGCCTACCGACATCAGCAGGCTGTTCACGCGGCCTTCTGGTTGGGTGCTCATGCAGCCCTCGCAATGCGGCCGCTTTGCAGCGCTTCCATGATCCGGTCGCGCGGCCCGTCGGCCACGATCTTGCCGGCGTCGACCACGATCACGCGCGTGACCAGGGCCAGCAGCGAGGTGCGGTGCGTCACCAGCACCACGGTCTTGTTGTGGGCGAAGTGGGTGATGTTCTGGGTGATCTGGGCTTCGGTGGTGAAGTCCATCGCACTCGTCGGCTCGTCGAGCAGCAGCAGCGGCGCGTTGTGCAGCACCGCGCGGGCCAGGCCCACGCTCTGACGCTGGCCGCCCGACAGCGACTCGCCGCGCTCGCCCACCGGCATGTCGAAGCCGCGCGGGTGGCGGTTGACGAAGTTGGCCATGCCGGCCAGCTCGGCCGCGGCCACCACCGCGGAGTCGTCGGCGTAGGGCAGGCCGAAGGTGATGTTGTCGCGCAGCGTGCCGTAGAAGAGCGTGACGTCCTGCGAGACGTAGCCGAGGTTGCGGCGCACGTCGGCCGGGTCGAGCTGGCGCAGGTCGATGCCGTCGAGCAGCACCGCGCCTTCGGTCGGCTGGTACAGGCCCATGATGAGCCGCTGGATGGTCGACTTGCCCGAGCCCACCTTGCCGATCAGCGCCACCCGCTCGCCGGCGGTGATCTTGAAGCTCATGCCTTCGAGGGCGGAGTCCTGCCGGTTCGGGTAGGCGAACTTGACGTTGCGGAACTCGATGTCACCACGCAGCTGCGGGCGCTGGATGAAATTGCCGCCAACCGGCCGCTCGACCGGCTTTTCCATGATCTTGTCGAGCGACTCCATCGCGGTGCGTGCGCCCTGGTATTGCATCAAGAGGCCCACGATCTGCCCGGCCGGCCCGAGCGCGCGGCCGGCGAGCATGCTCGCGGCAATCAAGGCGCCCATCGTCAGCTCGCGCTGGCTGATGAGATAGACACCGACGATCACGATGGCCACCGTGACGGCCTGCGACAGCCAGCCCACGAGGTACTGCGCCGAGGACGACAGCGCCCGCATGCGCACGTTGATGCGCGAGAGGAAGACATTCGCCCGCTCCCAGCGCGCCTGGATCACGCCCTCGGCACCCAGCGACTTGATGGTCTCGATGCCGGTCAGGCTCTCGATCAGCGTGGCATTGCGCTGGGCCGAGGCTTGGTAGGTGGTCTGCGAGAGCTCGTGCAGCCGGAACTGCAGCACGTAGCCGAGGATCAGGATGATCGCGAAGGCCACCACCACCGGCACCGCGAGCCACGGCGAGATCCACGCGATGACGACGATGAAGATGAGCGCGAAGGGCAGGTCGATCAGCGTCGTGACGGTGCTGGAGGCGATGAAGTCGCGCACCTGCTCGAAGCCACGCAGGTTGGAGGCGAACGAGCCCACCGACTCGGGCCGGTTCTCCAGCCGCATGCCCAGTACCTTCTCCATCAGCGTGGCGGAGATCTTCACGTCGACCCGGGCGCTGGCTTCGTCGACGAAGTGGCTGCGCAAGAGGCGCATGAAGACGTCGCCGCACATGATGAGCACCACGCCGATCGACAGCGCCCACAGCGTCTCGGTGGCGTTGTTGGGCACCACGCGGTCGTAGACGTTCATGCTGAACATCGGGAAGGCGAGCGCGAAGAGGTTGACCAGGAGTGCCGCCCAGAGCACGTCGCGGTAGACGAAGCGCTGCTCCAGCAGGGCCGACCAGAACCAGTGCTTGACCTTGACGCGGCGCATCTCGGGCGTGCGCGCGTCGAAACGGAAATGCGGGCGCACGAAGAGCACGACGCCGCTGTAGCGTGCCTGCAGCTCGGTGCGGGTGAGGGTGATCGAGCCCTGGCCGGTCTCGGGCAGCAGCACGCGGGCGGTCGCGCCGTCGGCGTCCCAGCCCATGAGCACGCAGGCCTGGTTGTCCTTCAGCACGAGGATGACGGGCAGGGCGGCCGAGTCGATGCGGTCGAGCGCCAGGCGCTGCAGCTTGGCCGACATGCCGGCGCGCGAGGCGGCGCGTTCGGCGAGTTCGAGGGTCAGTGCGCCTTTGCCGTTGGGCCCGAGCGGCAGGCCGGCCGAGAGCGAGGCCCGCGAGGCGGCCTGGCCATGCAGGCGGCACAGCTCGACCAGGCAGTCGAGCAGCGGGTCGGGGTTGATCAGGTCTTCACGCAGATGCGTGGTCGCGCCGTGGGCCGCGGTGGGAGGCACGGCGGTAGGCCCGGCGGGAGGGGGAGTGGGGGCGTGACCGGATGTTTGCGTCATGGATCAGCCGATATCGGCGCAATGTAGACCGAATTGACCCGTGCGGCGGTCGTCGAAGTAGTGGCGCAGGGTCTCCTTGACGGTGCGAAAGGCCAGTTCTTCCCAGGGGATTTCGGCCTCGCTGAAGAGCCGCGCTTCGATGGTCTCGGGGCCGGGTGCGAAGTCGGTGTCGAGCAGCCGGGCGCGATAGAAGAGATGCACCTGGCCCACACGCGCCACGTTGAGCAGCGTGAAGAGGCCCTGCAGCTCGACCCGTGCGCCGGCCTCTTCGTCGGTCTCGCGCAGGGCGCCCTGCTCGGTGGTTTCGCCGAGCTCCATGAAGCCGGCGGGCAGCGTCCAGTAGCCGTGGCGGGGCTCGATGTTGCGGCGGCACAGCAGCACCTGGTCGCCCCACACGGGCAGGGTGCCCACGACGTTGAGCGGGTTTTCGTAGTGGACGGTGCCGCAGGCGGTGCAGGTCGCACGTTCGCGGTTGTCGTCGGCCGGCACCCTGTACTCGACCTTCGACCCGCAGGCCTTGCAGTGCTTGTAGCTGCGGGGTTGAAACATGCGGGCCAGTTTAGAGCCTGTTCGCGCAGCGGACGCCCGTGCAACCCCGCACGTCTCTCGTGCAGGCCGGTCTGCGCCACGCAGCGGCGGCCGCAGTGCATGTGGGAAAGACGCATGTGTCGCGGCCGTGGCGCGTGGCATCATGGTTCGCATCCCCAGCTGTTGGAGTTCGCGCGCAATGAGCTTTGTCGTCACCGCCCCGAAGTTGCCGACCGTGCCCGTGGTGGGGGCCGGCCCGGGGGCTGAGTTCCCGGTTCACCGCATCTACTGCGTCGGGCGCAACTATGTCGACCACGCCATCGAGATGGGCCACAGCGGGCGGGAGCCGCCGTTCTTCTTCATGAAGCCCGCCGACGCGGTGATGCCGGTGGCCGAAGGCCAGACCGGCGAAATGGCCTACCCGAGCCTGACCCGCGACCTGCACCATGAGGTGGAGTTGGTGGTGGCCATCGGCAAGGGCGGGCGCGACATCTCCGCCACTCACGCGCTCGATCATGTGTACGGCTATGCCGTGGGCCTGGACATGACCCGCCGCGACCTTCAGGGCGAGGCCAAGAAGCTCGGGCGCCCCTGGTGCATCGGCAAGGGCTTCGACCAGTCGGCGCCGATCGGGCACATCCGCCCGGCCGCGCAGTGCTACCTCAATGCCGCCACGCGCATCGCGCTCAACGTCAACGGCACCACACGCCAGCAGAGCGTGATCGGCAAGCTGATCTGGAGCGTGCCCGAGATCATCGAGCAGCTCTCCACCGCCTGGGAGCTGGCGCCCGGCGACCTCATCTACACCGGCACGCCCGAAGGCGTGGCGGCGGTGCTGGAAGGCGACACGCTGCAGGCGCAGATCGACGGCGTGGGCTCGCTCAACGTCAAGATCGTGAGCGGCTGACATGGAGCTTTTCAGCTACTTCAGGAGCTCCGCCTCGTTTCGGGTGCGGATCGCCCTGGAGCTGAAAGGCCTGCGCTACGACTACGTGCCGGTGCACCTGGTCAAGAACGAGCAGCTGAAGGCGCCCTTCACCGGCGTCTCACCGTCGCGGCTGGTGCCCATCCTGAAAGACGGCGAGGGCCTGGTCACGCAGTCCATCGCCATCATCGAATACCTCGACGAGACCCACCCCGAGCCGCCGCTGATGCCGGCCGATGCGCTGGGCCGGGCCAGGGTGCGGGCCCTGTCGCTCGACATCGCCTGCGAGATCCACCCGCTCAACAACCTGCGGGTGCTGCGTCATCTGGTCCATGACCTCAAGGTCAGCGAAGACGACAAGAACCGCTGGTACCGGCACTGGGTGGAAACCGGGCTCGAAACGGTGGAGCGCCAGCTGGCCGGGCACCCCGCCACCGGCCGCTACTGCCATGGCGACACGCCCACGATGGCCGATGCGCTGCTGGTGCCGCAGATCTTCAACGCCCGGCGCTTCGAATGCCGGCTCGACCATGTGCCGACGGTCATGAAGGTGTTCGACGCCTGCATGCAACACCCGGCCTTCGTGGCGGCGCAGCCGTCGGCGTGTCCTGATGCCGATGCACCCTGACTGGCTGCAGGCGGCCTGGGGCGACGGCGCTGTGCAGTCCGTCATGACCACGCGCGCCGGTGGCGGCAGCGTGGCGCCGTGGGACAGCATGAACCTTGGCACAGCCGTCGGCGACGACCCGGCGCAGGTCGCGCGCAACCGGGCGCTGCTGAAGGAGGCGACAGGGGCCGACCTGGTGTTCCTGAAGCAGGTCCACGGGACGCGTGTCCTGCGGCTGACCCGCGGCCATCTCGGCGCGCCGGTGGAAGAGGCCGATGCCTGCGTCACCACCGAGCGCGGCCTGGCCTGCGTGGTGCAGGTGGCCGATTGCATGCCGGTGCTGATGGCCGCGCCGGGTGGCGTGGCGGCAGCACATGCGGGCTGGCGCGGCTTGGCCGGCGGCGTGGTCGAAGCGGCGCTGTGTGATTTGTGCAAGGCCACCGGTTGCGAGCCTTCGCAGGTCGTATGCTGGCTCGGGCCTTGCATAGGTCCGTCCGTATTCGAAGTTGGAGCCGATGTTCTCGAAGGTTTTGGAGTTCACCCCGCGGGCGCAGACCCGACACGTTTCAAGCCCTTGCGGCCCGGCAAGTGGCTCGCCAACCTGCCCCAGCTGGCGCGCGACCGGCTCGCCGCGGCCGGGGTCACGCAGGTCTCGGGCGGCGAGTGGTGCACCGTGCAAGACCAGGTGGACGGCCATTCACGGTTCTTTTCGTTCCGCCGCGATGGCCTCACCGGTCGCATGGCCGCTGCCATCTGGCGCCGCTGACATGGCCTGCGCCTCAGCCGCCTTGCGAGCCCGCATGCGTGCCGGTGCCCCCATCACGTACAGCACGATGGACAGTGGCAGAACACCGTACAGCAGCAGCGTGAAAAACGCGCCCAGCACGCTGCCCACCGGGCTCATGGCTTCCGCCGCTGCCATGCACAGCACCACGAACATCCAGCCGATGGCGACGAGATACATTTCGCTCCCGCTTTCGAGTCAACTCATTTGTCAGGTCATGACAAAGACACCATGACCGGCGCACACTTTACGTCCGTACCACGAGCCGACAGGAGAGACATGAAGACCACGACCCGCGCCGCCGCAAAACGGGCAGCTGCCGAGACCACGACGACCGAAGCTGCCCAGGCCTTCGGAGCCACCGTGGGGGAGATGGTCAAGTCGATGTCGTCCTTGAGCGTGCCGATCCCGGTGCTCAGCGAATTGCAGAGCGACTACGTGCAATCGGCCACCGACCTGTGGAACAAGTGGGTCGCCGCGCCCACCGGCGCCACGCTCGCCCCGCAGGGCGACAAGCGTTTTGCCGATCCTTCGTGGGCCGAGAACCCGATGGCGGCCTTTACCGCGCAGATGTACCTGCTGAATGCCCGCACGCTGGCCAAGCTGGCCGACAACGTGCAAGGCGACAGCAAGACCCGCCAGCGCCTGCGCTTCGCTGTGCAGCAGTGGATCGCCGCCTCGTCGCCGAGCAACTACCTCGCGCTGAACCCGGAAGCGGTGTCGCGTGCCTTGCAGACCAAGGGCGAGAGCATCGCCCAGGGCATGCAGCAGCTCTGGGGCGACGTGCAGCAGGGGCACCTCTCGCAGACCGACGAGAAGGTGTTCGAGGTGGGCCGCAACGTGGCCGTGACGCCGGGCGACATCGTCTTCGAGAACGATCTCTTCCAGCTCATCGAATACAAGCCCACCACCAAGACCGTCTACGAGCGGCCGCTGCTGATGGTGCCGCCGTGCATCAACAAGTACTACATCCTCGACCTGCAGCCCGAGAACTCGCTGATCCGCCATACCGTGGCGCAGGGTCACCGCGTGTTCGTGATGAGCTGGCGCAACCCTGACGACAGCATCGCCAGGAAGACCTGGGACGACTACATCGAGGAAGGCCCGCTTACCGCCATCAAGGTCGTGCAGGAGATCTCGGGCGCCAAGACCATCAACACCCTGGGCTTCTGCGTGGGCGGCACGCTGCTCGGCACGTCGCTTGCGGTGCTCGCGGCACGCGGCGAGAAGCCGGCGGCGAGTGTCACGCTGCTGACCACCTTCCTCGACTTTTCGGACACCGGCGTGCTGGATCTCTTCGTCGACGAGGCGATGGTGCAGGTGCGCGAGATGACGCTCGGCCCCGACAGCCCGGGCGGCGGCACGCTGCTCAAGGGCCAGGAGCTGGCCTCGACCTTCAGCGCGCTGCGCCCCAACGACCTGGTGTGGAACTACGTCGTCGGCAACTACCTCAAGGGCGAAACGCCACCGCCCTTCGACCTGCTGTACTGGAACAGCGACAGCACCAACCTGCCGGGGCCCATGTACTGCTGGTACCTGCGCAACACCTACCTCGAGAACAACCTCGTCAAGCCCGGCAAGGTGACGACCTGCGGCACGCCGGTCGACCTCGGAAAGATCGACGCGCCGGTCTACGTCTACGGCTCGAAGGAAGACCACATCGTCCCGTGGGACGGTGCCTACCGCAACACCCAGGTGCTCAAGAACGCAAAGTGCCGCTTTGTGCTCGGTGCCTCCGGCCACATCGCCGGCGTGATCAACCCGCCCGAGAAGAAGAAGCGCAGCTACTGGGTCGGTGCGACGGCCGCGCTGCCCCCATCGGAGCAGGCCTGGCTGGAAAAGGCCAAGGAGCACCCCGGCAGCTGGTGGCCCGACTGGGACGCCTGGCTCAAGAGCCACGCCGGCAAGCAAGTCGCAGCGCCCAAGTCGCCCGGCAACCGCAAGTACAAACCCATCGAGCCGGCCCCCGGCCGATACGTCAAGCAGAAGGCTTGAGCCGCATCAAGCGCGAGCCAGCCCACCGTGATATCAATGCAACGCCGCCAACCAGGAGCACACCATGTCTGACATCGTCATCGTCGCAGCCGCCCGTACCGCCGTGGGCAAATTCGGTGGGAGCCTGGCCAAGGTGCCGGCGCCCGAACTCGGCGCCGCCGTGATCGCCGACCTGCTCAAGCGCGCCAAGCTCACCGGCGACCAGATCAGCGAGGTCGTGCTCGGCCAGGTGCTGACCGCCGGCTCGGGCCAGAACGCCGCCCGCCAGGCCGTCATCAAGAGCGGCCTGCCGCAGGCTGTGCCGGCGCTGACCATCAACGCCGTCTGCGGCTCGGGCCTCAAGGCCGTGATGCTGGCGGCGCAATCCATCCGCGACGGCGACACCGACATCGTGATCGCCGGCGGCCAGGAGAACATGAGCCTCGCGCCCCACGTGCTGCCCAACTCGCGCGACGGCCAGCGCATGGGCGACTGGAAGCTCGTCGATTCGATGATCGTTGACGGCCTCTTCGACGTGTACAACCAGTACCACATGGGCATCACCGCCGAAAACGTCGCCAAGAAGTACGGCATCAGCCGTGAAGCGCAAGACGCGCTGGCCCTGGCCTCGCAGCAGAAGGCCGCTGCCGCGCAGGATGCCGGACGGTTCAAGGACGAGATCGTGCCCTTCAGCATTCCGCAGAAGAAGGGCGACCCGGTCGTCTTCGCCACCGACGAGTTCGTGAACCGCAAGACCAACGCCGAAGCGCTGGCCGGCCTGCGCCCCGCCTTCGACAAGGCGGGTGGCGTGACCGCCGGCAATGCCTCGGGCATCAACGACGGTGCCGCCGGCGTGGTGGTGATGAGCGCCAAGCGTGCCGACCAGCTCGGCTTGACGCCGCTCGCCCGCATCAAGAGCTACGCGACCACCGCGCTCGACCCGGCCTACATGGGCATGGGCCCGGTGCCGGCCTCGCAAAAGGCCCTGCAGCGCGCCGGTTGGAAGGCGGCCGACCTCGACCTGCTCGAAATCAACGAAGCCTTCGCCGCACAAGCGTGCGCCGTCAACAACGAGATGGGCTGGGACACCAGCAAGGTGAACGTGAACGGTGGTGCGATTGCGATCGGGCACCCCATCGGTGCGTCCGGTTGCCGCATTCTGGTGACGCTGCTGCATGAAATGCAGCGCCGCAATGCCAAGAAGGGCATCGCAAGCCTGTGCATCGGCGGTGGCATGGGCGTTGCACTGACGGTGGAACGCTGACCCGGTTCATGACGCAGTGCGTTGCACTGGATTGGTGGGAACCCGGTTGACCCACCTCCCGTGCGGCGCGCACTCTAGAGATTCATACACACAGCAGGAGAAGAACAAATGTCGAAGAAAGTTGCATACGTCACCGGGGGCATGGGTGGCATCGGAACCACCATGTGCCAACGGCTGTACAAGGACGGTTTCACCGTGGTGGCCGGCTGCGGCCCGAGCCGCGACTTCAAGAAATGGCTCGATGAACAGAAAGCCCTCGGCTTCGAGTTCTACGCCTCGGTGGGCAACGTGGGCGACTGGGATTCGACCGTCGCCGCGTTCCAGAAGACCAAGGCCGAAGTGGGCCCGATCGACGTGCTGGTCAACAACGCCGGCATCACCCGCGACGGCATGTTCAAGAAGATGAGCCGCGCCGATTGGGACGCGGTGATCGAGACCAACCTCACGAGCCTCTTCAACGTGACCAAGCAGGTCATCGACGACATGCTCGAAAAGGGCTGGGGCCGCATCATCAACATCAGCTCGGTCAACGGCGAGAAGGGCCAGTTCGGCCAGACCAACTACTCGGCGGCCAAGGCCGGCATGCACGGGTTCACGATGGCGCTGGCGCAGGAAGTGGCCAACAAGGGCGTGACGGTCAACACCGTGAGCCCGGGCTACATCGCGACCGACATGGTCAAGGCGATCCGGCAAGACGTGCTCGACAAGATCGTCGCCGGCATCCCCGTCAAGCGCCTGGGCACGCCGGAAGACATCGCGTCCATCGTGTCGTGGGTGGCGTCGGATGAGTCGGGCTTTGCGACGGGTGCTGACTTCTCGGTCAACGGCGGCCTGCACATGGGTTGAGGACAATGGGCGGATGCCCACGGTCCATTCTTCGTTCTACAAGTTCGTCGCGCTTGACGACCCGGCTGCAGTCGCAGCCGGGCTGCGTGCGCTTGGCAATGGCTTGCTGGGCAGCGTGCTCGTCGCGCACGAAGGCCTCAATGGCGTGCTCGCGGGGCCTGACGAGGCGCTCGACGCGTTCGAGCGCGAACTGACGCTGGACCCCCGGTTTGCCGGCATGGCCTTCAAGCGGAGCGCCTGCCGCACGCCGCCGTTTGCGCGTCTCGCCATCCATGTGAAGCCCGAGGTGGTGGCGGTGGGCGTGCCCTATGCGCCAGCCGTGGGCACGCAGCGCACACCGCAAGAATGGCGCGAGCTGATCGCACGCGATGACGTGGTGGTGCTCGACAACCGCAACAGCTTCGAATACCGCCTCGGCCATTTCGCGGGTGCGGTGGACCCGGGCGTTGCCAATTTCCGGGACTTCCCCCGCTACGTGGCCGAGCATGCGGCGGAGTGGAAGGCTGCCGGCAAAGAGGTGGCGATGTACTGCACCGGCGGCATCCGCTGCGAGAAGACGGCAGCGTGGATGCAGGGCCTCGGCCTCACCGTGCACGAGCTTCGAAGGCGGCATCCTCCAATACTTCCAGGCCATGCCCGACGCCGAGCGCGACTGGCAGGGCGAGTGTTTCGTGTTCGACAACCGCATCGCGCTCGATACCCGCCTGCAGCAGACCGACACCACGGCCGAAGAGGTCTATGCCGGCGAGCCCGATGGTGAATGGCGGCTTGCGCGGGCGAAGCGGCTGCATGAAGCCATCTGATCTGCCTCTGCCTGTGCGCGATGGGGTGGGGCCGAGCTGCGTGGCCCTGCCCGAGGGCGCGTGGCCGACGATCGCGGTATTCCTGATCGAGCGCTTTGCACGCATCGACGAGGCCACGTGGCGCACACGCATCGACGCTGGCGAAGTGGTCGACTCGCGAGGGCGCGTGGTGCGGCACGACACGCCTTTTGAGGCGCAGCTCAAGGTCTACTACTACCGCCAGCCTGCGGCCGAACGGCCGTTTCCGCAGCAGGAGGTCGTGGTCTACCAGGACGATTGGATCGTCGTCGCCGACAAGCCGCACTTCATGCCCGTCACACCATCAGGCCGGCACCTGCACGAAACGCTGCTCGTGCGGCTCAAGCGCAGGCTCGGCATTGACACCCTCGCGCCAGCGCACCGCATCGACCGCGACACCGCAGGCCTCGTGCTCTTCAGCGTGCAGCCCCACACGCGCGGTGCCTACCAGTCGGTGTTTCGCGAACGCAGCGCACGCAAGGTCTACGAGGCCATCGCACCGTGGCGGGCCGATCTCGAATGGCCGCTGACGCTGCGCAATCGTTTGGTCGACGGCGACAACTTCATGACCATGCGCGAAGTGCCCGGTGAGCCGAACAGCGAGACGCTGATCGAGCTGCTCGAGTCCAAAGGCGATCTGGGCCGCTACCGCCTGCAGCCGCTGAGTGGCAAGCGCCACCAGTTGCGGGTCCACATGGCCGGGCTCGGCCTGCCCCTGCTGAACGACGGCATTTACCCGGTGCTGCAGCCCGAGTGCGACGTGCCCGATTTCACCCGGCCCCTGCAGCTCGTGGCGCGCGAACTCGCGTTCACCGACCCGGTGAGCGGCGCGCCACGCGCCTTCGAGAGCGCCTACCGGTTGGTTCTGTAGTTCGCCATGACCTCGCCGAGCCGGATGGCGCCGCCCGGCTGCCAGGCCGGGTTGAACGCGAGCTCGCTTTTGGGAAACAGCATCACGACGGTAGAGCCCAACAGGAAGCGGCCCATCTCCTCGCCCTGTTTCAGGTGCACCGGCTGGTCGCCGGGGCTGGCGGGATAGCGCCACTCGCGCACCTTGGTCACCCGGGGCGGGTTCACCACGCCGTGCCAGACGGTCGCCATGCTGCCGACGATGGTCGCGCCCACCAGCACCAGCACGAAGGGGCCGCGCGGGCCTTCGAACACGCACACCACACGCTCGTTGCGCGCGAAAAGCCCCGGCACGCCGCGCGCCGTGGTCGGGTTGACCGAGAAGAGGTCGCCCGGCACGTGGATCATGCGCGTGAGCGTGCCGTCGCAGGGCATGTGGATGCGGTGGTAGTCGCGCGGGCTCAGGTAGAGCGTCGCGAAATGGCCGTGATCGAACTGGGTGGCCAGGCCGGCGTCGCCGCCCACCAGCGCCGTCGTCGTGTAGCGGTGCCCCTTGGCCTGGAAGATCAGGTCGCGCTCGATGGCGCCGAACTGGCTGATCGCCCCATCGACCGGGCAGACCAGGTCGGCCTGGGCGATGGGCCGGGCGCCCGGCTTGAGCGCGCGGGTGAAGAACTCGTTGAAGCTCGGGTAGCTGGCGATGTCGGGGTTGGCCGCCTCGCTCATGTCCACCTTGTAGCGGCGCACGAACCAGCGCACGAAGTCGGTCGTCAGCTTGCCCGCCCGCGCCGAGGCGCCGCGGCCGGCGAGGGCGGTCAAGGGGCCCTTGGGGAGCAAGTACTGGGGCAGAACAGCGAATCGGTCAGACACGTCGAATCCTCGGCGGTGGGCGAAGAGGCGCGGATTCTAGGCAGGCAGCGGGCGTGCCCCGGTCTTCGGCTTGCCGCGAACGGGGTGCAGTGCGCTTCTCTCATAGTTGATTGCGATCGAATGGCTTTAATTAATCAATCGCAACAATGATGCGGTGCACCGTAACATCCACCTCGGTTCGTCACCCGAAAGCTTCTTGCCTCGGGCTCGATTGCACCTTTTATCACCCATCTATCGTCAGGAGGCCATCAATGTCCATCATCAACACGCAAGTCCCCGCTTTCAAAACCCAAGCCTTCCATGGCGGCAAGTTCATCGACGTCAGCGATGAGACGCTGAAGGGCAAGTGGTCCGTGCTGATCTTCATGCCGGCCGCCTTCACCTTCAACTGCCCGACCGAAGTGGAAGATGCTGCCGACAACTACGCCGAATTCCAGAAGCTCGGCGCCGAGGTCTACATCGTCACCACCGACACCCACTTCTCGCACAAGGTGTGGCACGAGACCTCGCCGGCCGTCGGCAAGGCCAAGTTCCCGCTGGTGGGCGACCCCACCCATACGCTGACCAACGCTTTCGGCGTGCACATCCCCGAAGAGGGCCTGGCCCTGCGCGGCACCTTCGTGATCAACCCCGAAGGCGTCATCAAGACCGCCGAGATCCACTCGAACGAAATCGCCCGTGACGTCAAGGAAACGCTGCGCAAGCTGAAGGCTGCCCAGTACACCGCCAAGAACCCCGGCCAGGTCTGCCCGGCCAAATGGAACGACGGCGCCAAGACGATCACCCCGTCGCTCGACCTCGTCGGCAAGATCTAAGCGCACTTTCCGTAGGACCTGCAGTACCGAGCCCACCTTCGCGGGTGGGCTCACCCCGAATTCAGAAGTTCAGGAGTACCCCATGTTGGACGCCAACCTCACAGCCCAGTTGAAGGCCTACCTCGAGCGGGTCCGCGAGCCGTTCGAGATGGTGGCCTCGCTGGACGATTCGCAGAACGCGCGTGACATGCGCGAGCTGCTCGAAGAGATCACGCAGCTCTCGCCGCAGATCACGCTGCGCACCGACGGGCAGGACGCTCGTCGCCCCTTGTTCGCACTGAACCGCGTCGGCGCCAACATGAGCCTGCGATTCGCCGCCATCCCGCTCGGCCACGAGTTCACCTCGCTCGTGCTGGCCCTGCTGTGGGTCGGCGGCCATCCGCCCAAGGCCGAGCCCGAGGTAATCGAGCAGATCAAGGCACTCGACGGTGATTACACCTTCGAGGTCTACATGTCGCTGACCTGCCACAACTGCCCCGACGTCGTGCAGGCGCTGAGCCTGATGGCGGTGCTCAACCCGAAGGTGAAGGTCACCATCGTCGACGGCGGTCTCTTCCAGCAGGAAGTGGACGAGCGCCAGATCATGGCCGTGCCGGCGGTGTTCTTGAACGGCGAGATGTTCGCCTCGGGCCGCATGACGGTCGAGGAGATCGTGGCCAAGCTCGACACGAAGTCGGGCGAGCGCGAAGCGGCCAAGCTCGACGCACGCGAGCCCTACGACGTGCTCGTGGTCGGCGGTGGCCCGGCCGGCGCCGCAGCGGCGGTGTACGCCGCGCGCAAGGGCATCCGCACCGGTGTGGCGGCCGAGCGCTTCGGCGGCCAGGTGAACGACACGCTGGCGATCGAGAACTACATCTCGGTGCTCGAAACGGACGGGCCGAAGTTCGCCATGTCGCTGGAGCAGCACGTGAAGGCGTACGACGTCGACGTGATCAACCTGCAGCGCGCCGAGAAGCTGATTCCGGCGTCACAGCCGGGTGGACTGATCGAGGTGCAGTTCGCAAGCGGCGGGTCGCTCAAGAGCAAGACAGTGATCATCTCGACCGGCGCCCGCTGGCGCAACGTCAACGTGCCCGGCGAGCAGGAATACAAGAACAAGGGCGTGGCCTACTGCCCACACTGCGACGGCCCGCTCTTCAAGGGCAAGCGCGTGGCGGTGATCGGCGGCGGCAACTCAGGCGTCGAGGCGGCGATCGACCTCGCCGGGGTGGTGTCGCATGTGACGCTGTTCGAGTTCGCCGACAAGCTGCGCGCCGACGCGGTGCTGGTGAAGAAGCTTCAGAGCCTGCCCAACGTGGTGATCCACACCAACGCGCAGACGACCGAGATCACCGGCGACGGCCAGAAGGTCAACGGCCTCACCTACACCGACCGCGCGAGCGGTGAGTCGAAGCATGTCGAGCTTGAAGGCGTGTTCGTGCAGATCGGCCTGGTGCCCAACACCGAATGGCTGAAGGGCACGTTGGAGCTGAGCCGCTTCGGTGAGATCGTGGTCGATGCGAAGGGCGCGACCTCGGTGCCGGGCGTGTTCGCCGCTGGCGACGTGACGACGGTTCCGTTCAAGCAGATCATCATCGCGGCCGGGGATGGCGCGAAGGCGGCGCTCGGCGCGTTCGATCACCTGATGCGCAGCTAGAGGATCAAGCGGCACCCCAGGAACCGGCTTTGCCGGGCCTGCGGGTGTGCCCCCTTTGAGGGGGCGGCCGAAGGCCGTAGGGGGTGGGTCAGTCCTAGGGTGTTATGGCGTCGAGCAGCTCGGTTTCCACCTGGATCTGCAGCTTGTTCTGCTGCAACGCCGAACCGTCGATCAGGAAGGTGTCTTCCACCCGCTCGCCGAGCGTCGTGATCTTGGCGAGCTGCAGGTTGATGTGGTGCTGCGCCAGCACGCGGGCGATGGAATAGAGCAGGCCCGAGCGGTCGCTGGTCGACACGCCCAGCAGCCAGCGCTGGCCGCGTTCATCGGGCCGCAGCGTGACACGCGGCGTGATGGGGAAGGACTTCACGCGCCGCGACAGACGCCCGCGCGAGGGCTCGGGCAGTGGGCCCTCGGCCTTCAGCGCCTGCGTCGCCTGCGTCTCCACCAGCGAGATCAGGTCACGGTAGTGGTGGTCGAGCGTCGGGCTGATCACCTGGAAGGTGTCGAGCGCATAGCCGGCCTTGGTGGTGTGGATCTTCGCGTCCAGGATGTTGAAGCCGGCGCTGTCGAAGTAGCCGCAGATGCGGGCAAAGAGATCGGGCCGGTCGGGTGCGTAGACCAGCACCTGCAGGCCTTCGCCGAGTGATGACAGGCGGGCCCGCACGACCGGCTCTTTCGAGTCGACGTGGCGGAACAGCGAGCGGGCATGCCAGGCGATGTCGCCGGCATCGTGGCGCACGAAGTAGCTGAGCTCCAGCGTCTGCCACAGCGGGCCCTCGGTGCCGGGCAGCAGCGAGTAGAGGTTGAGCGTGTGCCGCGCCTCCTGCTTGCGCGACTCGATCTCCGCGTCGACGTTCGGCCGCGCGCCGCCCAGCGCGCGCAGCGTGAGGCGGTACAGGTCTTCCAGCAGCTTGCCCTTCCAGGCGTTCCACACCTTGGGGCTGGTGCCGCGGATGTCGGCGACCGTCAGCAGGTAGAGCGCGGTGAGGCGGCGCTCGGTGCCCACGAGCTTGGCGAAACCTTCGATGACTTCCGGGTCGCTCAGGTCTTCCTTCTGTGCGATGCGCGACATCGTCAGGTGACCCTTGACCAGGAACTCGCACAGCTGTGTGTCGTCGCGCGTCAGCCCGTGGTCGCGGCAAAAGCGACGCACCTCGGTCGCACCGAGGTCGGAGTGGTCGCCGCCGCGGCCCTTGGCCACGTCGTGGAAGAGGGCGGCGATGTAGAGCACCCAGGGCCGGTCGAAGGTCGACGCAAGCTGCGAACAGAACGGGTACTCGTGCGCATGGTCGGCGATGAAGAAGCGGCGCACGTTGCGCAGCACCATCAGGATGTGCTGGTCCACGGTGTAGACGTGGAAGAGGTCGTGCTGCATCTGCCCGACGATGCGGCGGAACACCCAGAGGTAGCGGCCGAGCACCGAGGTCTGGTTCATTAGCCGGAAGGCATGCGTCTGGCCTTCGGGCTGCTGCAGGATCTCCATGAAGGTGTGCCGGTTCACCGGGTCGCGGCGGAAGTCGCCGTCCATCACCTCGCGGGCGTTGTAGAGCGCTCGCAGCGTGCGGGCCGACAGGCCTTCAATGCCGTGCGTCTGCTGGAAGACCAGGAAGGTCTCGAGGATGGCGTGCGGGTTGCGCTCGTAGAGGTCGTCGCTCGCGACTTCGAGCAGGCCGCCGCGGTCGAGGAATCGCTCGTTGATCGGCTGCATTGGCGCATCGGCCACGCCGTGGATGCGCTCTTCGATGTTGAGAATGAGGATCTGGTTGAGCTGCGCCACCGCCTTGGCCGCCCAGTAATAGCGGCGCATCAGCACTTCGCTCACACGCTGGCCCTTGGGCGCGGTGTAGCCGAAGCTTTCGGCCACGGCGGTCTGCAGGTCGAAAACGAGGCGATCTTCACGCCGGCCGGCCACCATGTGCAGGCGCGCGCGGATGAGCCGCAGCACACCTTCGTTGCGCTGCAACTGCTTCACCTCGAAGGGCGTGATGAGGCCCTTGCCGGCGAGTTCGGTCCAGCTGCGGCCAAGGCCCGCGGCGCGGGCCACCCAGATCAGCACCTGCAGGTCGCGCAGGCCGCCGGGGCTTTCCTTGCAGTTGGGCTCCAGCGAGTAGGGCGTGTCTTCGTACTTCTGGTGGCGCTGGCGCATCTCGAGCGTCTTGGCGCGGAAGAAGGCCTTCGGGTCCATCGCCGCGTCGTACACACGGCGGAACTGGTTGTAGAGCTTCTTCGCGCCGCACAGCGGGCGTGATTCCAGCAGCGCGGTCTGCACGGTGACGTCGTTCTCGCTCTCGGCGATGCACTCGTCGATGGTGCGCACGCTGGAGCCGATCTCCAGGCCGATGTCCCAGCAGGCGGTGATGAAACCTTCGATGGAGGACTTGAGCGCGTCGTTGGCGCCGAGGGTCGAGTGCTCGGGGGGCAGCAGCACCAGCACGTCCACGTCGGAGTGCGGGTACAGCTCGCCGCGGCCATAGCCGCCCACGGCCACCAGCGTGGCGCCGGGCGGCATCAGTGCGTGCTCCCACAGTTCGGCCAGCGTCTGGTCGACGTGGCGGGCCAGGGCGCGCACCAGGCGGCTGGCGGCCGTGGCGGAGGGGCGCGACTCGCGGAAGTGGTTCAGCAGCGCCGTCTTGCCTTCACGGAAGCGCGCACGCTGCTCGCTGATGCTGCGCCCAACGGGGGCGCCTTGGGTTTCGGCCACGACCGCCACCGGTCGCTCGCTCAGACGCTGGCGCTGGCGTTGACGGAGACGGGCGGCGCGACGAACGCCGGCGGCGGCGGGCTGCCGGCCGAGAGCGTCAACACTTCGTAGCCCGTCTCGGTGACCAGCACCGTGTGCTCCCACTGCGCGGAGAGCGAGCGGTCGCGCGTCACGATGGTCCAGCCGTCGCCCGTTTCGCGGATCTCGCGCTTGCCGGCGTTGATCATCGGCTCGATGGTGAACACCATGCCGGGCACCAGCTCTTCGAGCGTGCCGGGGCGGCCGTAATGCAGGACCTGTGGCTCCTCGTGGAACTTCTGGCCGATGCCGTGGCCGCAGAACTCGCGCACGATCGAGAAGCCGGCGTTTTCGGCGAAGGTCTGGATGGCGTGGCCGATGTCGCCCAGGCGCGCGCCAGGCTTGACCTTCACGATGCCTTTCCACATGGCGTCATAGGTGAAGCTGCACAGGCGCTTGGCGGCGATCGATCCTTCGCCCACCACAAACATGCGGCTTGTGTCGCCGTGCCAGCCGTCCTTGATGACGGTGACGTCGATGTTGACGATGTCGCCGTTCTTGAGCGGCCGGTCGTTCGGGATGCCGTGGCAGACCTGGTGGTTCACCGAGGTGCAGATCGACTTGGGGTAGGGCGTGTAGCCGGGAGGCTGATAGTGCAGCGGAGCCGGAATCGCACCTTGCACGTTGACGATGTGGTCGTGCGCCAGCTTGTCGAGGTGTTCGGTGGTGACGCCGGGTTTGACGTGCGGCGTGAGCATGTCCAGCACCTCGGACGCGAGGCGGCCAGCGATGCGCATCTTGGCGGCATCGTCGGCGGTCTTGATGGTGATCGTCATAGGGCCGAGATTGTGCCACCCGGCCCCGTAAAATGCCGGGTTTCCACCGGCGCCCCCACTCCCGGAACGGGCGACTGCCGTACCAGAGCCGCAAGCAGTGACCTCCACACCCCAGCATCTGTTGCACTTCGAGGGCGGCAACGCCCTGTCCGCCTTCCGCGCCCAGGCGCTGTTGCCCCGTCTGCAGGCGGTCACCGCCCGCATCACCGGTGTCCATGCACGGCATGTGCACTGGGTCTGGTGCGACCAGGCTCTCGATGCCGCGAGCCACGAGAAGCTCAAGGCGCTGCTGGTCTATGGCGACCCCTATACCGGGCCGGCCGACGGCACGGTCGTGGTGGTGGCGCCACGCCTGGGCACGGTCTCGCCCTGGGCGTCGAAGGCCACCGACATCGCTCACAACTGCGGGCTCGCGATCCACCGCGTGGAACGTGTGACGGAATACCGCTTGACGCTGAAAAGCGGCCTGTTGGGCGGCACCAAGTCGCTGACGGCCGACGAACTGCAAGCCACCGCCGCGCTGCTGCACGATCGCATGACCGAAAGCGTGCTGCTGGCGCGCGACGATGCCCGCCACCTGTTCGACGAACAACCGGGCAAGCCGATGGAGCACGTCGACGTCCTGGGCCAGGGGCGCGTGGCGCTGGAGAAGGCCAACACCGATTTCGGCCTCGCGCTCAGCGACGACGAGATCGAGTACCTGGTCAATGCGTTCACCGGCCTCAAGCGCAACCCGACCGACGTCGAGCTGATGATGTTCGCGCAGGCCAACAGCGAGCACTGCCGGCACAAGATCTTCAACGCGCAGTTCACCATCGACGGCGTGCCGCAAGAGAAGTCGATGTTCGGGATGATCCGCAACACCCACCAGCTCGCGCCGCAGCACACCGTCATCGCCTACAGCGACAACGCCTCGGTGATGGAAGGCCATGCGGTCGAACGCTGGCTGCCGCAGGGCTACACCAACGCGCCGCAATACGGCCCGCGTGCCGACACGGCCCACGTGCTGATGAAGGTGGAGACGCACAACCACCCGACCGCCATCTCGCCGTTCCCCGGCGCCTCGACCGGGGCCGGCGGCGAGATCCGCGATGAAGGGGCGACCGGTCGTGGCTCCAAGCCCAAGGCGGGCCTCACCGGGTTCTCGGTGTCGAACCTGCACCTGCCCGGCACGAACGAGCCGTGGGAGCAGCAGCCCTACGGCAAGCCCGAGCACATCGCGAGCCCGTTGCAGATCATGGTCGACGGCCCGCTCGGCGGTGCGGCGTTCAACAACGAATTCGGCCGGCCCAATCTGCTGGGTTACTTCCGTGTCTATGAGCAGACCGTTGGCGACCAGCGCCGCGGCTATCACAAGCCCATCATGATCGCGGGCGGCCTCGGCACGATCTCGGCCTCGCAGACGAAAAAGATCGAGTTCCCCGCCGGCACGCTCTTGATCCAGCTCGGCGGCCCCGGCATGCGCATCGGCATGGGCGGCGGCGCCGCCAGCTCGATGGCCGCCGGCGCCAACGCGGCTGAACTTGATTTCGACTCGGTGCAGCGCGGCAATCCCGAGATCCAGCGCCGTGCGCAGGAGGTCATCAACCACTGCTGGGCGCTGGGTGAGGTCAACCCCATCCTCGCCATCCACGACGTCGGCGCGGGCGGCATCTCGAATGCCTTCCCCGAGCTGGTCGATGGCGCCGCCAAGGGCGCTCGCTTTGACCTGTCGAAGGTGCCGCTCGAAGAAAGCGGCCTCGCCCCGAAGGAAATCTGGTGCAACGAAAGCCAGGAGCGCTACGTGATCGCGCTGAAGGCCGAGGCGCTGCCGCTTTTCCAGGCGATGTGCGAACGCGAGCGTTGCCCGTTCGCGATCGTCGGCACCGCGACCGACGAGAAGCAACTGGTGCTCGACAACCCCGGCTCCGACGACAAGCCCATCGACATGCCGATGGAAGTCCTCCTCGGCAAGCCCCCGCGCATGCACCGCGACGTGAAGCGCGTGCACCGCGAGTTGCCGGCGCTTGACCTCACCGACGCCTCACTCGACAAGCTGGCCTTCGACGTGCTGCGCCACCCCACCGTCGCCAGCAAGCGTTTCCTCATCACCATCGGCGACCGTACCGTGGGCGGGCTCGACCACCGCGACCAGATGGTCGGCCCGTGGCAGGTCCCCGTGGCCGACTGCGCGGTGACGCTCGCCGACTACGCCGGCTTCAAGGGCGAGGCGATGAGCATGGGCGAGCGCACGCCGCTCGCATCGCTTAACGCGCCGGCTTCCGGCCGAATGGCGGTGGGCGAGGCCCTGACCAACCTGCTCGCAGCACCCTTCGACCTGCCGCGCGTAAAGCTCAGCTGCAACTGGATGGCCGCCTGCGGCGAGGCCGGTGAAGACGCTGCGCTGTACGACACCGTGAAGGCGGTCGGCATGGGCTCTGCCCCGCACTCGGCATCAGCGTGCCGGTCGGCAAGGACAGCCTCTCGATGCGCACCCGCTGGAGCGAGAACGGCCAGGCCAAGCAGGTCACCGCCCCGGTGAGCTTGATCGTGAGCGCCTTCGCCTCGCTCGACGACGTGCGCCCCACGCTCACGCCGCAGCTGCAGGCCGGTGACACCACGCTGATCCTCATCGACCTCGGCCAGGGCAAGAACCGCATGGGCGGCTCGATGCTGGCGCAGGTGCTGAACCAGTTCGGCCACGAAGTGCCCGACGTCGACGACCCGCAGCAGCTCAAATCGCTGGTCCTCGCCATCAACCAGCTCCGCAGCGAAGGCAAGCTGCTCGCCTACCACGACCGCAGCGACGGTGGCCTCTGGGCCGCAGTGTGCGAAATGGCGTTTGCAGGCCACCTGGGCGTGAGCCTCAACGTCGACATGCTCGTCACCGAAGGCGACGGCATCAGCGACAGCCGCGCCGAGTACGGCGACTCGAAGAACTGGGCCACGCAGGTCAGCACCCGCCGTGCCGAGCTGACGTTGCGTGCGCTCTTCAACGAAGAGCTGGGCGTCGTGATCCAGGTGCCGACCGCCGTGCGCAACGAGGTGATGCAGACCCTGCGCGAGCACGGCCTCAGCAAGCACAGCCACTTCATCGGCAAGCCCAACGACAAGGGTGTGGTCGAGGTGTGGCGCGACGCCAAGGCGGTGTTCAGCGCGCCGCTGCGCGACCTGCACCAGGCCTGGGACGAGGTGAGCTGGCGCATCGCCCAGCTGCGCGACAACCCGGTTTGCGCCGACCAGGAGCACGACGCTGTGGGCCGTGCCGACGACCCCGGCCTGCACGTGCACCTGACGTTCGAGCCGCAAACGCCTGCGATCCAGAGCAAGCGTCCGAAGGTCGCCATCCTGCGCGAGCAGGGTGTCAACAGCCACGTCGAGATGAGCTACGCCATGCACCAGGCGGGCTTCGACACCTTCGACGTGCACATGACCGACCTGCAGACCGGTCGTGCGCGGCTCGACATGTTCCAGGGTTTCGTCGCCTGCGGTGGCTTCTCGTACGGCGATACGCTCGGCGCCGGCGAAGGCTGGGCCCGCTCGATCATGTTCAACGGCGTGCTGGCCGAGCAGTTTGCGGCCTTCTTCCAGCGGCAGGAAACGTTTGCGCTCGGCGTGTGCAACGGCTGCCAGATGATGGCGGCGCTCGCACCCATCATCCCCGGCGCGCAGGCCTGGCCCAAGTTCACCCGCAACAAGAGCGAGCAGTTCGAGGCCCGCCTGTCGCTGGTCGAAGTGCTGCCAAGCCCGTCGATCTTCTTCTCCGGCATGGAAGGCAGTCGCATTCCCATCGCCGTCGCCCACGGCGAGGGTTACGCCGACTTCTCGCAGCGTGGTGACGCAGGCAAGGTGCACCGTGCGATGCGCTTCGTCGACAACACCGGTGCGGCCACCGAGGCCTACCCGGCCAACCCCAACGGCAGCCCCGATGGCCTGACCTCGGTGACCACCGCCGACGGCCGCTTCACCGTGCTGATGCCGCACCCCGAACGTGTCTCCCGCAACATCCAGAAGAGCTGGACGAGCGGCGACAAGAGCGCGCACAGCCCGTGGATGCAGATGTTCCACAACGCACGCCGCTGGGCGAAGTGATGTCAAGAATCTGAGGACCTGAGATGCACAAGCCTCCCGTCAAGTACCTCGTCATCATCGAATCCGACGGTGCGATGGTCGCCAAGCTCTACGACGCGCAGTTCAGGCACGAGAACGACATCGATGCCGGCTCGGAAGAGGTGGCGGTGATGACGCGTGGCCTCAAGGCCGAGAAGACCGGCAACGACGCCACCTGGTCCAAGGTGCTGGCAGGCCACGGCGAGACCGAGCGCCGCGCCGCCGAGGTCTACACCCTCGACCTTTGACTCCGGAACCAAGATGAACATCGCAATTGCCGGTGGCGGCATCGGCGGCCTGACCCTGGCCCTGGCGCTGCACCAGCGCGGCATCTCCTGCACGGTCTATGAAGCGGCATCGCAACTGCGCCCGCTGGGCGTGGGCGTGAACCTGCTGCCGCATTCGGTGAAGGAGCTGACCGAGCTGGGCTTGCAGGAGGCACTGGCGGCCACCGCCATCGAAACCGCGTCGCTCACCTACTACAACAAGTTCGGCCAGACGATCTGGAGCGAGCCGCGTGGCGTCGCCGCCGGCTACCCGGTGCCGCAGTACTCCATCCACCGTGGCGAGCTGCACATGATCCTGCTCGATGCGGTGCTGCGCCGCCTCGGGCCTGAGCGTGTGGTGCTGGGCCATCAGCTCACCGGCTTCGTCAACGGCGGCCAGAAGGTGCAGGCGAAGTTCACGCGCCTGCTCGACAGCAGCGCCGTCACCATCGAGGCCGATGCGCTGGTGGCTGCCGACGGCATCCACTCCGCGGCGCGCAAGCAGATGTGGCCCGACGAAGGCGCGCCACGCTACGGCCAGCGTGTGCTGTGGCGCGCGATCACCGAGGGTGAGCCCTTCGGTGATGGCCGCTCGATGTTCATGGCCGGGCACCCCGACGTGAAATTCGTCGCCTACCCGATCTCGCGCAAGCTGGCCGAACAAGGCCGCTCGCGCATCAACTGGATCGCCGAACTGTCGGTGCCGGGCGAGACACCCTCGCGCACCGACTGGAACCGCGAGGTCGACCCGAGCGTCTTTGCCGGCCCTTTCCAAAGCTGGAAGTGGGACTGGATCGACATCCCGGCGTTGATCCGGGGCGCATCGGCGGTCTATGAATTCCCGCTCGTCGACCGCGACCCGCTGCCGCACTGGCGCCAAGGGCGCGTCACGCTCCTCGGCGATGCGGCCCACCCGATGTACCCCATCGGCTCCAATGGCGCGTCGCAGGCCATCCTCGACGTGCGGGCGCTGGCCGATGCGCTGGCCGGCAAGGGCCACCTCGATGCGGCGCTCGATGCCTACGAGGCCGAGCGCCTGCCGAAGACGGCCAACATCGTGCTCCTCAACCGCCAGAACGGGCCCGAGCAGGTGATGGCGATCGCCGAGCAGCGGGCGCCGCAGGGCTTCGCGCACATCCACGACGTGATGCCGCGCGAGGAGCTGGAAGGCATTGCCGCCCGCTACAAGCAGGTGGCGGGCTTCACGAAGGACCAGGTCAGGAAGCCCTGAGCTTTCCGGCTCAGCGCTGGCCGTAGACCACCGCGCGCACGAACTGGGCCGTCGTCGCGGTGAGCTGCGGCAGCTCGGCGATGCGGTCCTGCTCCACCTTCTGCAGCACCAGCTCGTGGATGCCACCGACGATGCTGAGTGCCAGCGCTGGGGGCAGCGGCGGATGCTGGCGACCTTCATGCGGCCGGTTCACCACCTCGACGATGAAGTCGGCCAGCTGCTGGTTCACCCGCCGCCGCGCCTGCAGTCCCGCCGAGCCGAGGCTCAGGATGGCGATGAAGAGCGTCTTGAGCAGGGCCGGGTTGCTGGCCATCGTCGTGAGGTAGGCCTCCAGCGCCTGCTCGGCCTGGGTCAGCGGATCGTGGGTCGGGTCGATGGCGTCGCGCAGCACGCCCAGCGACTGTTTGCTGGCTGCCTCGTAAAGCGCCACCAGGCAGTCTTCCTTGGTGGCGAAGTGCTCGTAGAAGGTGCGGCGTGACACCCGGGCGATGGCGGCCAGATCGGTGATCGTCGTATCGGCGTAGCCTTTGCGGGCGACCGCCTCACCCATGGCATCGAGCAGGCGGCGGCGGTGGCTGGTGTCCGGGTCGGCAGAAACGGGCATGTCGTGGGCAGGAACTCGAAATCGGTACTTGACAGTACCACGATCGGCCTGCAAATTCGCCCCACTGGTACTGATTCGTACCAATCTCGTGGAGTCTTCCCATGACCGACCTCGTGGTCCGCCGCCTGCTGATCGACCTGGAAAGCGACATTCCGCGCCGCTGGTGCGGTGGCGACGCCTTCCGCACGGCGCTGTTCAACGCGCTGTCGATGAGTTTCCCGCTGGGTGAGCAGTTCTTCATCGACTCGCTGCGGGCCGGCATGAAGCAGCTGCCTGAAGCGGAACGCGAGCGCTTCGCCAAAGAAGTACAAGGATTCATCGGCCAGGAGGCGACGCATCGCCGCATCCACGGGCTCTTCAACGGCCACCTCGACAAGCAGGGCTTCACCAACACCTGGGAGAAGCGCATCGAGAAGCGCACGCCGATCTTCGACGAGGTCGATGCGCGCCATCTCGTCGCCGCGACCGCCGCCACCGAGCATTTCACCGCCATCCTCGCCGAGTGGATGCTGCAGAACACCTGGGCGCTCGACGATGCCGAGCCGCGCCTGCGCACGATGTGGATGTGGCACGCCTCGGAGGAGAGCGAACACCGCAGCACCGCCTTCGACGTCTACGTGGCGCTGGGCGGCAACCACGAGTGGCGCGTCAAGTGGTTCAAGAACGTCACGATCCTCTTCCTCACCGACGTGACGCGGCAGACGCTGCGCAACCTGTGGGACGACCGCGCGCTCTTCAGCGTCAAGACCTGGCGCAGCGCCTGGACCTACCTCTTCGGCAAGCGCGGCCTGGTGCGCCAGACCTACGGCCCGTGGAAGGCCTATCTGCGCGAGGACTTCCATCCGCGACAGCAGGACGACGCTCTCTCGCGCGACTGGTTGCAGGCGAACGCCGGGCAGTTCTCCGTCGTCGGCAAGTAGCGGCTCTTCAGGCCGCGGTCACCTCGACGGCCACCCCGCCCAGCACTGCGTTGCCCGAGAGCGGGTCGCGCAGGCGTTCGTCGAGCACCGTATTGAGGTTCGCCCCAGGCCGCTCGGCCGCCACGCTGAGCTGAGCGCCGGGCAGGTGATGGCCCCAGCCATGCGGCAGGCTGAGCACCCCCGGCATCACGCTGTCGCTCACCTCCACCTGCGCTTCGATCGCCTGCCCGTCGCGACCGGCGATACGCGCGAGCGCGCCATCGGCGAGCTTCAGCCGCGCTGCATCGGCCGGGTTCACGATCGCCGTGCAGCGGAACGGGCCCTTGGCCAGCAGCGGCAGGTTGTGCATCCAGCTGTTGTTCGAGCGCACGTGGCGGCGGCCGATGATGACCATCTCGGGCAGCGGGCGTGCCATGTCGCCGGCGGCGCGTTGCAGGTCGGCCAGGAGCAGCGAAGGGGCCAGTTCGACCTTGCCGCTGGGCGTGCGCAGCACTTCGGGGATGCGCGGCTGCAGCGGTCCGAGGTCGATGCCGCCCTCGGCGGCTGCCACCTTGGCAAGCGTCAGGCCCTCCGGCTTCTGGCCGAAGCCATCGCCATAGGGGCCGCTGCGCAGCGAGAGATCGAGCCGGCGCTCCGGCCCGGTATGGGCCGAGATCTCGCGCATCACCGATGGAGCGTTGTCGCCGAAACTGCGCTGCAGCTCGGCCAGCAGCATCTCGTCGTCGAGCTGCTGCACGTCTGCCGCGGCGCCCTTACCGTTGACGATGCCGATCAGCTTGACGAGGATCTGCCAGTCACGCAGGTGGCCCGCGGGCGCGGGCAGCACCGCCGCGCTGTAGCGCACATGGTTGCGGTACGCGAACTGCGGCAGCGCCACGTCGAAGTGCGCATCTTCCAGCGGCGCGAGGCCGGGCAGGATCACATCGGCATGGCGCGTCGTTTCGTTGAGGTAGATGTCGTAGCTCAGCATGAAATCGAGCTGGTCGAACGCCTTGGCGAGCCGCGTGCCGTTGGGCGCCGAAAGCACCGGGTTGCTCGCGAGGGTGATCAGCGCCTTGACCTGGCCCGCGCCTTCGGTCTCGATCTCTTCGGCCAGGCAGCCCATCGGCAGCTCGCCGAACACTTCGGGCGCACCGCTCACGCGTGAGTGGTGGCGGCCGGTGACGACGCCCTTGCCGCTGCCCGGCTTGCCTTCGGTGTTGGACGAGAACGCAGCCGATTTCGCAAACATCGCGCAACCCGGCTCGTCGAGGTGGCCGGTCAGCACGTTGAGCACGTCGATCAGCCAGCTGGCGAGCGTGCCGTGGGCCTGGGTGCAAGTGCCCAGGCGGCCGTAGACCGCGGCGCGCTCCGCCTTGGCGAGCGCGCGTGCAAGCTCGCGGATGTCGTCGGCGGCAATGCCGCAGCGGGCCGACACGGCCTCCGGTGAGAAGGGCGTGATGGCCTGGTGCAGTTCGTCCACGCCCGCCACGTGCGACTCGATGCGGCCCAGGCGCACCAGCCCTTCGGCAAAGAGCGTGTGCACCATGCCCAGCATCAGGAAGGCATCGCCGCCGGGGCGAATGGGCAGGTGGCGGCTGGCGATCTCGGCCGTCTCGGTGCGGCGCGGGTCCACCACGACGAGCTGGCCGCCGCGCTCGCGCAGGGCTTTGGCCTTGCCGCGGAAATCGGGCACCGTCCACAGGCTGCCGTTGCTCGCCATCGGGTTGGCGCCGAGCATCAGCAGGAAGTCGCAGCGCTCGATGTCGGGGATGGGGATGGTGAGCCAGCTTCCGAACATCAGACCGCTCGAGAGCTGCTTGGGCATCTGGTCGAGCGTGGAGGCCGAGTAGATGTTGCGCGAGCCCAGCGCCTTCATCAGCCGGCCCACGTAGAGCATCACGCCGAACTTGTGGCCGGCCGGGTTGCCGACGCTCACCGCGACGCTGTCGTGTCCGTGGGCGGTGCGGATGGCGATGAGCCGCTGCTCGATCTCGGCGAAGGCTTCGTCCCAGCTCGCTTCGTGGAAGGCGCCGTCGCGCTTGATGAGCGGCGTGCGCAGGCGGTCGGGGTCGTCCTGCAGGTCTTTCAGCGCCACGCCCTTGGGGCAGATGTAGCCCTGGCTGAAGCTGTCGCTCTCCTGCCCACGGATGGCGATGACCTTGCCCTGCTCGATGTGGATGTCGAGGCCGCAGGTGGCTTCGCAGACGGGGCAGATGTGGTGCGCGAGGGTCATGGTGTGTCTCCCAAGGGTGAGACGGGGTTATGCCTGCGAGGCCGCCGTCAGTCCGTCGCTCATGTGACGCATCGCCTGGGTGGTGAAGTCGTCGGAGGGGAAGAAGGTTTCGAGCGTGAGACTTCGGAGAGCGTGACGTCGACCGGCGTGCCGAAGACCGTGGTGGTGCTCAGGAACGAGAGCACACCGGCGGGGGTGCGCAACTGCAACGGGACGGCGACCGCGTTGGCCGGGATGTGCTCGTGCGCATCAGCGCCGTCTGGCACCGGGTAGGCCTGCAGCTCCTGCAGCAGCGCCACCAGCACCGGGTCGGCGCTGATCGCGATTTGGCGTCGCAGGCGCTCGAAAAGATGTTCGCGCCAGCCGAGCAGGTTGACGATGCGCGGTGCCACGCCTTGCGGGTGCAGGCTCACGCGCATCACGTTGACCGGCGGCTGCGTCAGCTCGGGTGCGATGCCCTGCATCAGCAGCAGCACCTGCTGGTTGTGCGCCAGCATGTTCCAGTGGCGGTCGACCGCCAGCGCCGGGTGCGGCTCGTGGGCCTTGAGCAGGCGCTCGACCATCTGCTTGGCGACCTGCAGGGCCGGGTCGTCGAGCGTGCGCTCGGGGTAGAGCGGGGCGTAGCCCGCCGCGGTGAGCAGCGCATTGCGCTCTCGCAGCGGCACCTCGAGCTGCTCGGCCAGGTGCAGCACCATCGCGCGGCTGGGCGTGGCGCGGCCGGTCTCGACGTAGCTCAGGTGGCGGGTGGAGATGTCGGCGTCCATCGCCAGGTCGAGCTGGCTCAGGCGGCGGCGCTGGCGCCATTCGCGCAGCAGGGGGCCGAAGCCGGGTGGCGATGACGCGGGGGCTGAGGTGGCGGTGGCAGTCATGGCGGCACCTTACAACAGGCCAACTGCCAGACCCATGACCTCTCAGGTCATGGACCGGCTGCAGCCACGCGCCGAGCATTCGGGCCATGCCGCGATGGGCGGTGTTCAACCCAAGGAGATGCTCATGTCAAACCTTCACGTCACTCCCTTCCTTCGCAACGTGCTGCGAGCCGATGCTGCGGTGAGCGCCGGCGCGGCCCTCGTGATGCTGCTGGGTGGCAGCGCCTTGCAGACGCTGCTGCAATTGCCGGCCTGGCTGATGCTCGGCGGCGGCGCGGCCCTGGTGGCCTACGTCGTCTTCGTCGCGTGGATGTCGCGGCGCGACAGCGTGCCGCGCGCCCTGGTCTGGACGCTCGTGGCCATCAACGTCGGCTGGGCATTCGACTGCGCACTGCTGGCCTTTGCGAGCTGGCTGCAGCCGAGCGCCTGGGGTCAGGCCTTCCTCGGCGTGCACATCGTGACGGTGCTGGTCTTCGCCGAGCTGCAGTACGTGGCCCTGCAGCGCGCACGTGCGTCAGGCGCGTATGCACACGCCTGACCGCCGGGCTCAGGTCTCGTCTGCCTCTCCGCCGTAGGCCGACATGGGCACGCAGGCGCAGAAGAGGTTGCGGTCGCCGTAGACGTTGTCGACACGACCGACCGGCGACCAGTACTTCTGCTGGCGCAGGCTCTTGACCGGGTAGGCCGCTTCCTCGCGCGAGTAGGGATGCGGCCATTCGTTCTTGAGCAGCGCGGCGGCGGTGTGCGGCGCGGCCTTGAGCGGGTTGTCGTCCTTCGGCCACTGGCCTTGTTCGACACGCGCGATCTCCTGGCGGATGGCGATCATCGCGTCGCAGAAGCGATCCAGCTCGACCAGCGGCTCGCTCTCGGTCGGCTCGACCATCAGCGTGCCGGCGACCGGGAAGCTCAGCGTCGGGGCGTGGAAGCCGTAGTCGATGAGGCGCTTGGCCACGTCTTCGGCGCTCACGCCCGAGCTGTCTTTCAGCGGGCGCAGGTCGAGGATGCACTCGTGCGCCACGCCGCCACCCTTCACGCCGGCGATGTTGCCGCTGTAGTGGATGTCGTAGTGGTCGGCCAGGCGCGCGGCGATGTAGTTGGCGCTGAGGATGGCGGTCTCGGTGGCCTGCTTGAGGCCTTCGGCGCCCATCATTCGGACGTACATCCATGAGATGGGCAGCACCGCTGCGTTGCCGAGCGGCGCGGCGCTGACGGCGCCGACCTGCTTCTCGTTGCCGAGCCCAGCCGAGCGGTGCGCAGGGAGATACGGCACGAGGTCTTCGACGACGCACACCGGACCGACGCCGGGGCCGCCGCCGCCGTGCGGGATGCAGAAGGTCTTGTGCAGGTTGAGGTGGCTCACGTCGCCTCCGAATTCGCCCGGTGCGGCCACGCCCACCAGCGCGTTCATGTTGGCGCCGTCCACGTAGACGCGACCACCGTGCTGGTGCACCAGCGCGCACAGCTCCTTCACCCGCGTTTCGAACACGCCGTAGGTGGAGGGATAGGTGATCATCACGCAGGCGAGGTTGGCGCTGTGCTGCTCGCACTTGGCCTTCAGGTCGGCCAGGTCGACGTTGCCGTCGGCATCGCACTTGGTGACCACGACCTGCATGCCCACCATCTGCGCGCTGGCCGGGTTGGTGCCATGCGCCGACTCGGGGATCAGGCAGATGTTGCGATGCCCTTCGCCGCGGCCCTCGTGATAGGCCTTGATGACGAGCAGGCCGGCGTATTCGCCCTGCGAGCCGGCGTTGGGCTGCAGGCTGATGCCGGCGTAGCCGGTGGCCTGGCACAGCCAGTCGCGCAGCAACTGGTCGAGTTCGGCGTAGCCCTTCAGCTGCTCCTGCGGCGCGAACGGGTGCACTTGCGCGAACTCGGGCCAGGTGATGGGGATCATCTCGCTGGTCGCGTTGAGCTTCATCGTGCACGAGCCGAGCGGAATCATGCTGCGGTCGAGCGCGATGTCCTTGTCCGACAGGCTGCGGATGTAGCGCAGCATCTCGGTCTCGCTGTGGTGGGTGTTGAAGACCGGGTGGGTCAGGAAGGGCGAGCTGCGGCGCAGCGCGGCGGGAATCAGATCGGCGGTGCCGGCGAGGGCGTCGACGCTGGGCAGCGTCTCGCCGTCCTTGGCGAAGACTTTCCACAGCAGCGCGAGGTCGTCGCGCGTGGTGGTCTCGTCGAGCGTGATGCAGAGATAGTCGCCCCAGGCGCGGCGCAGGTTGGCGCCGAGCGAGACGGCGCGTTGCATGAGCCGCTCGGTGTCGGCGCCGGTCTTGAGGCCGATGGTGTCGAACACGCCCCATTCCACGTGGTGCGTGGCCGAGAGGTCGAGGCCGAGTTGCTTGAGGCCGGCGACGAGGATGGCGGTGTAGCGCGCCACGCGCTGTGCGATGCGGGTCAGGCCCTGCGGGCCGTGGTAGACCGCGTACATGCTCGCCACGACGGCCGGCAGCACCTGCGCCGTGCAGATGTTGGAGGTGGCCTTCTCGCGGCGGATGTGCTGCTCGCGTGTCTGCAGCGCGAGGCGGTAGGCCGGTGCGCCGTGCGCGTCGACGCTCACGCCGACCAGGCGGCCAGGCATGGAGCGCTTGAAGTCGTCGCGTACCGCGAGGTAGGCGGCGTGCGGGCCGCCGCAGCCCATCGGCATGCCGAAGCGCTGGGTCGTGCCGACCGCGATGTCGGCGCCCATCTCGCCCGGCGTCTTCAGCAGCGTGAGCGCCAGCAGGTCGGCGGCCATGATGAAGGCGGCCTTCCTGGCATGCACGGTGGCGGCGTCGGCCGTCCAGTCGTACAGCCAGCCGCTGCTGGCCGGGTACTGCACCATCGCGGCGAAGTAGTCGTCGGCGGCGAGCGCGGCTTTCCACTCGTCGTGCGAGTTGGCGCACCGCACGACCAGGCCGAGCGGCTTGGCGCGGGTGTGCAGCACTTCGAGCGTCTGCGGATGCACGTCGCCTGAGACGACGAACACGTTGCCCGTGGCCTTGACGCTGCGCTTGGCGAGCGTCATCGCTTCGGCGGCGGCGGTGGCTTCGTCGAGCATCGACGCGTTGGCGATGGCCAGGCCGGTGAGGTCGCACACCATGGTCTGGAAGTTGACCAGCGCCTCCATGCGGCCCTGCGAGATCTCGGCCTGGTAGGGCGTGTAGGCGGTGTACCAGGCGGGGTTCTCGAGGATGTTGCGCAGGATGACGCCGGGCGTGTGCGTGCCGTGGTAGCCCTGGCCGATGAAGCTCTTGAGCACCTGGTTCTTCGACGCGATGGCCTTCAGTTCGGCCAGTGCATCGGCCTCGGTGACCGGATCGGGCAGCTGCATTGGCGTCGGGCGCACGATGGCGCGCGGCACGATGCTGTCGATCAGCGCGCGGCGCGAGGCGGCGCCGATGGCCGAGAGCATGCGCCGCTCGTCTTCGGGTTCGATGCCGATGTGGCGGGCGATGAATTCAGACGGGTTCTCGAGTTCACCGAGAGGCTTCAGGGCAGACATCAGCATTTCTTTTCCAGCGAGGGCGGGGCGGGGCAGGCGAGTGGGGATCAGGCGTTCTTGACGAGCGCGTCGTAGGCCGGCGCGTCGAGCAGGCCTTCGAACTCGGCCATGTCGCTGACCTTCACCTTGAAGAACCAGCCGTTGCCCAGCGGGTCGCTGTTGGCGAGCGAGGGGTCGGCGCGCAGAGCCTCGTTCACTTCCACGATCTCGCCGCTGACCGGCATGTAGATGTCGGCGGCGGCCTTCACCGACTCGACGACGCCCGACACCTCGCCCTTCTTGAAGCTGCGGCCCACCTCGGGCAGATCGACGAAGACCACGTCGCCCAGCGCATCTTGCGCGTGCAGCGTGATGCCGACGGTGGCGGCCTCGTGGTCTTCGATGTTGATCCACTCGTGGTCGGGGGTGTACATGGTCGTCATGAAAGGGCTCCTGGGTTGGATGTGTTCGAGAAACGGAGCGGTGTCGTCATCCCCGCGCTAGCGGGGATCCACGATCAGCCGCGGTGGTAGCGGTGCGGCGTGAAGGGCATGGGGCTCACGCGCATCGGCTGGCGCTTGCCGCGCACTTCGGCATACACCTCGTGGTGCGCCAACGCGTGGTTGGCGGCGAGGTAGGCCATGGCGATCGGCTGGTTGACGGTCGGCGAGAGCGTGCCGCTGGTCACGTGGCCGAGCTTGTGGCCCTTGGCGTCGACGATGACGGCGCCTTCGCGCACCGGCACACGCTCCAGGCCCAGGAGGCCTGCGCGCTTGATCGAGGCGCCGGTGGCGAGCTGCGACTCGATGACGCTCGCGCCCGGGTAGCCGCCCGCACGAGCACCGCCGGGGCGGCGCACCTTCTGGATCGCCCAGGTGAGGCCGGCTTCGACGGGCGTGGTGGTCTCGTTGATGTCGTGGCCGTAGAGGCACAGACCGGCTTCGAGGCGCAGCGTGTCGCGCGCGCCAAGGCCGGCCGGTTTCACTTCCGGCAAAGCGAGCAGGGCACGGGCCAGGGCCACGGCATGGTCGGCGGGCACCGAGATCTCGAAGCCGTCTTCGCCGGTGTAGCCCGAGCGGGTGACGAAGCAGTCGGCCCCGGCGATGTGGGCGGACATGCCGGTCATGAAGGTGAGCTTGGCGACTTCGGGGTTGAGCTTGCGCAGCGCAGCGACCGCCTTGGGGCCTTGCAGCGCGAGCAGCGCGCGGTCGGGCAGGGGCTGCACGTGGCAGCGGTGGCCGATGTGGGTGACGAGGTGCCGGGTGTCGGCGGCCTTGCAGGCGGCGTTGACGACGACGAAGAGGTCGTCTTCGCGCCGCGTGATCATCAGGTCGTCGAGGATGCCGCCGTTGGCGTTGGTGAAGAGCGCGTAGCGCTGCTTGCCCACCGGCAGGTCGACCACGTCGACCGGCACCAGCGATTCGAGCGCGCGGGCCGCGTCGTCGCCGACGAGGCGCAGCTGGCCCATGTGCGAGACGTCGAAGAGCGCCGCCGAGTCGCGGCAGTGCTTGTGCTCGGCAATGATGCCGCCGGGGTAGTTGACCGGCATTTCGTAGCCGGCGAAGGGCACCATCTTGGCACCGAGCCCAGGTGCAGGGCGTGCAGCGGGGTGTGGAGCAGGGCGGCGGGTGCAGTGGCAGGCAGTGCGGACATGGCAGTCTCCGAGGGCATTCTTGATGACCAAGTGTTCTCCACCGCAGTGAAAAACGCTTGCAATGCCCTCACTGTCCGCTTTACCTGAGAGATTGGCGTTCGGCCGCTTCGCGTGCCTGGCGCTTGCCCCTTCGGTGGACCCACTCGGGGTGGGCCTCTCTCCAGCGAGGAACGCCACATTTCTGTGGCGCTTGTCAGTCCTTTTGCCTGAGCGTTCGGGCCTGCATTTCGGCAGGCTCCTGCGCCTTCGGCGGCTTCATGAGGAAGCTCTCTCCTGACGACGGGCAGTGTAGCAGCGGCGATCGCGGGGAGGGGACTGCTGCGGGACAATATGCCGCTTCGCCAACCGCCGTCCCTTTGTTTGAGTGCCCTGTGAAACCGTGAGCTACGCCGTCAAGGAAATCTTCTACACGCTGCAGGGCGAAGGCAGCCACGCTGGCCGTCCTGCCGTGTTTGTGCGCATGGCGGGGTGCAACCTGTGGAGTGGCCGCGAGGCCGATCGCGCCCAGGCCGTGTGCCGCTTTTGCGATACCGAGTTCGTCGGCACCGATGGCACGCTGGGTGGCCGTTATCCCGATGCACGCACCCTCGCCGAGCGTGTGGCCGCATGCTGGCCCGCGGGTGAAGGTCGGCGTTTCGTGGTGATCACGGGTGGTGAGCCGCTGCTGCAGGTCGACGCAGCATTGCTCGACGCCTTGCACGCAAACGACTTCGAGATTGCCGTCGAGACCAACGGCACGCTCGCCGCGCCCGCCGGCATCGACTGGCTTTGCGTCAGCCCCAAGGCCGGGGCGGTGCTGGTGCAGCGCGAGGGGCACGAACTCAAGGTGGTGGTGCCGCAGCCCGGGCTCGATCTGCTGGCGCTCGGGCAGCTGCCGTTCGTGCACTTGCGCGTGCAGCCGATGGATGGTCCGGAACTCGCGCACAACACCGCCTGGGCGGTGCAGTGGTGTTTGGATCACCCGCGCTGGAAGCTCAGCGTGCAGACCCACAAGGTGCTGGGCATCCGATAGCCCTGCAGACCCGCCATGTTTGAACTCAGCCAGACTTTCCATTTCGACGCCGCGCACACCCTGCGGCGCAAGGACGCGTCGAAACCCGAGCTGCGAGCCAGCCGCCGCATCCACGGGCACTCCTACACCGCCGAGGTGAGCCTGCGGGGCGAGCCGTCGCCCGAGACCGGCATGCTGCTCGACCTGGCCGTGTTGCGGGCAGAGATCGCCGTGGTCCGCGAAGGCCTGGACCATCATCACCTCGACGAGGTCCCGGGCCTGGGCGTGCCGACCCTGGAGAACCTGTGTCTCTACATCCACCGCGCCCTGGCGCACCTGCCGGGTCTCCACGCGGTGACGGTCTGGCGTGCGAGCAGCGGAGACCGCTGTCGCTATGCCCCCTGAGCACCCTGCGGGGTGCCAGGAGCGTGTGCCTCACATGCCGCTGTAGTTCGGCCCGCCGCCGCCCTCGGGCGTGACCCAGACGATGTTCTGCGTCGGGTCCTTGATGTCGCAGGTCTTGCAGTGCACGCAGTTCTGCGCGTTGATCTGCAGGCGCTCCTTGCCGGCGTTGGCCTCGTCAGGCACGAACTCGTACACGCCGGCCGGGCAGTAGCGGCTTTCGGGGCCTGCGTACTTGGCAAGGTTGATGTTCACCGGCACCGACTTGTCCTTCAGCGTCAGGTGCGCCGGCTGGTGCTCTTCGTGGTTGGTGTTGGAGATGAACACCGGCTCCAGGCGGTCGAACGTGAGCTTGCCGTCCGGCTTCGGGTACTCGATCTTCGGGCACTGGTCGGCCGGCTTGAGGTAGGCGTGGTCCGGCTTGTCGCGGTGCATCGTCCACGGTGGCGACTTGATGCCGAGCTTGGGCAGCAGCCAGTACTCGATGCCGGTGCCGATGGTGCCGCCCCACAGGCCCCACTTGAACCACGCCTTCCAGTTGCGGGCCTGGTGCAGTTCCTTGTAGAGCCAGCTGGCTTCGAAGGCCTTGGGGTAGGCGCTCAGCTCGTCGCCCTTGCGGTCGGCGGTCACGGCTTCGAAGGCCGCCTCGGCGGCCAGCATGCCGGTCTTCATGGCGGCGTGGCTGCCCTTGATGCGCGGGCCGTTCAGGAAGCCGGCGTCGCAGCCGATCAGCGCGCCGCCCGGGAACACGGTCTTGGGCAGGCTCAACAGGCCACCGGCGGTGATGGCACGGGCGCCGTAGCTCAGGCGCTTGCCGCCTTCGATGTGCTTGCGGATGGCAGGGTGCGTCTTCCAGCGCTGCATTTCCTCGAACGGGCTCAGCCACGGGTTCTCGTAGTTGAGGCCGGTGATGAAGCCGAGCACCACCTTGTTGTCTTCCATGTGGTACAGGAAACCGCCGCCATAGGTGTCGCTCTTGAGCGGCCAGCCCGCCGCGTGGATCACGAGACCCGGCTGGTGCTGCTTGGGGTCGACTTCCCACATTTCCTTCACGCCGATGGCATAGCCCTGCGGGTCTTTCCCGGCATCGAGCTTGAACTTGGCGATCAGCTGCTTGCCCAGGTGGCCGCGCGAGCCTTCGGCGAAGAGGGTGTACTTGCCGTGCAGTTCCATGCCGAGCTGGAAGCTGTCGCTCGGCTCGCCCTGCTTGTTGACGCCCATGTTGCCGGTCGCGATGCCCTTGACCGAGCCGTCGTCGTTGTAGAGCACCTCAGCGGCGGCGAAGCCGGGGAAGATTTCCACGCCCAGCGCTTCGGCCTGCTGCGCCAGCCAGCGCACCACGTTGCCGAGGCTGATGACGTAGTTGCCGTGGTTGTGGAAGTTGTCGGGCATCAGGAACGACGGCGTGCTCATCACGCCTGTATCCGACAGGAACAGCGCCTCGTCCTTGGTGACCGGCTGGTTGAGCGGAGCGCCCAGCTCCTTCCAGTTCGGGAACAGCTCGTTCATCGCGATCGGGTCCATCACGGCGCCGCTCAGGATGTGTGCGCCAGGCTCCGAGCCCTTTTCGAGCACGACCACCGAGATTTCCTTGCCGGCCTTTTCGGCCAGCTGCTTCAGGCGGATCGCGGCCGACAAGCCCGCCGGGCCACCGCCGACGATGACCACGTCATATTCCATGGCCTCGCGGGGACCGTACTGGGCAAGAATTTCGGCGGGGGTCATGCAGTCTCCTTGGATGAACAATCGCCGCGCATTCTAATTGGCCGATCGGCCGAAAAGAACGATCGTTCGCTTCTAAGTTCAAGCCCTTTGGCGATGAGTCCTGCACTGCAGGCCGCGTGCTATCTTCATCGCCATTCATCGCAGCACCGACATCAACGAGGAGAAGTTCATGGCCTACACGATCGACCTGTCCGGCCGCGTGGCGCTGGTCACCGGCGCGTCCAGCGGGCTCGGGACTCAGTTCGCCAAGACGCTCGCCAAGTCTGGCGCCGCCGTGGTGCTGGCCGGCCGCCGCACCGAGCGCCTGAAGACCTTGCGGGCCGAGATCGAAGCTGCAGGTGGCGACGCCCACGTGGTGCGCCTGGACGTGACCGACCCCGACAGCATCAAGGCTGCCGTGGCCCACGCCGAGACCGAGACCGGCGCAATCGACATCCTGGTCAACAACTCCGGCGTGAGCACCACGCAGAAGCTCACCGACGTGACGCCCGAGGACTACGACTACGTGATGGACACCAACACCAAGGGTGCCTTCTTCGTCGCGCAGGAGGTGGGCAAGCGCATGCTGGCGCGTGCCAAGGGCTCGGCGCCCGGCACCTACACCGGTGGGCGCATCGTCAACATCGCCTCGATGGCGGGGCTGAAGGTCCTCGGCCAGATCGGCGTCTACTGCATGAGCAAGGCCGCCGTGATCCACATGACACGTGCGATGGCGCTGGAGTGGGGTCGCTACGGCATCAATGTGAATGCGATCTGCCCCGGCTACATCGACACCGAGATCAACCACCACCACTGGAACACCGAGCAGGGGCAGAAGCTCATCAGCATGCTGCCGCGCAAGCGCGTGGGCAACCCGCAAGACCTCGACGTGGTGCTGATGATGCTGTGCTCCAACGAGAGCCACTTCGTGAACGGCGCCGTCATCCAGGCCGACGACGGCTTTGCCGTCTGAGCATGCGGGACCTTTCGCTGCTCGAAGCACGCGTTCTCGGCGTGCTGATCGAGAAGGCGCACACCGTGCCCGACAGCTACCCGCTGTCGCTGAATTCCCTCACGCTCGGCTGCAACCAGAAGACCGCGCGCGACCCGGTGATGAACGCGACCGAGTCGGAAGTGCAGGGCGCCATTGATTCGCTGAAGGTGCTGCACCTGGTGTTCGAGTCGAGCGGCTCGCGGGTTGCGCGCTACGAGCACAACATGGGCCGTGCGATGGGCCTGCCGTCGCAGAGCGTGGCGCTCCTGGCGGTGCTCGCGCTGCGCGGGCCACAGACGAGTTCCGAGCTGCGTGCCAACTGCGACCGCCTGCACCGCTTTGCGGATGTGTCGTCGGTCGAGGCATTTCTCGACGAGCTGGCCTCGCGCAGCGAAGAGAAGGGCGGCCCGCTTGCCCTCAAGCTTCCGCGTGCGCCCGGTGCACGCGAGGCGCGCTGGACGCACCTGCTGTGCGGCGCGGTCGACGTCTCGGCGCTGCCGGTGGCGCCGCAGTCCGAAGACTTCGTGGCGACCAGCGAACTTGCGGCGCTGAAGTCACAACAGGCCGCCATGCAGAACGAGCTGGCCGAACTGCGTGCGCTGGTCGACCGTTTGTATTCAGAATTGGGCGTGAGCAAAACGCAGTAAATCGCAGTCACAGCAGCCTGGGAGGGCGCGATGCGCATCGAGATTCCCGAGCAGAAGCGCCTGGTGCACGAGATGCACATGCCCATCCGCTGGGGCGACATGGACGCCATGGGCCACGTCAACAACGTGGCGTACTTCCGCTACCTGGAAACCGCTCGCATCGAGTGGCTCAACGGCGCCGGCTTCGCCCCCGAACCGAATGGCGAAGGCTTCGTGATCATCAATGCCTTCTGCAACTTCCTGATCCAGCTCGAATACCCGGGCACGATCCTTCTCAAGACCTACGCGGCCAACCTGGGCCGCAGCAGCTTCGACAGCTTCACCACGATGGAGCGCACCGACCGGCCCGGTGTCGTCTGCGCGGCAGGGGGTGCGACCGTGGTGTGGGTGAACTTCCCGCAGCAGAAGTCGATGCCGTTTCCGGATCGCCTGCGCGAGCTGATTGCCTGACGCCATGGAGCGCATCCGGCGCGGCATGTGGGTCGGCATCGCGATGCTGCTGCTGTGCGTGGGTGCAGCCGCGCAGGCGCCGGGGGTCGAGCTGTCTACGGCCGAGCAGGCGTGGGTGCGCAACCACCCGGTGCTGAGGCTGGGCGTCGCGCGCGAGTACCCGCCGTACTACTTTGCGCCGCCAGAGCCCAGTCAGCCGCACGGCTTCATCATCGAGACCATCGCCCTGTGGGCCGACCGCGTGGGCCTGCGGCTGGAGTTCCGCCGCTTCGACAGCAACGAGGCCGCGGTGCGCGCCCTGCAGGAGGGCCAAGTCGACATGCTGCCCTATGCGCCGCCACGCGCCATCGACGGCCCTGCGCTCTTCACGCTGCCGGTGTTTGCCGGCAACCAGGTGCTCGTGGCACGGCGCGACCTGCCCGACATCTCGGCCACCGACAACTTCGGCCACTACCGCGTCGCGGTCGTCGAGGAGACCCCGGCGGCGGCGCTGATGGCCACGCGCTTTCCGTTGGCGCAGGTGGTGCCGTTTGCGTCGCCCGAGCAGGCGCTGCGGGCAGTGGCCTCGGGCTCGGCCGATCTTTTCGTGGGCTACCAGCAGGTTGTCGTCTATCACGTCGAAAAGCTCCTGCTGGCCAACCTGGCCGTGCGCCGCAACCTGGGGCCCGGCCCGGTGCCGATCGGCCCCACGGTGCGGCGCGATGCCAAGGAGCTGCGTGCCGTGCTGGCGCATGCGATCGATTCGGTGACGGCGGCCGACCGCTCGCAATTGGCCGCACGCTGGCTGCCGGCCGGTGCGCTCAATGGCATCACCGGCCAGGTGGCGAAGCTCACACTGGCCGAGCAGGAGTGGGTGAGCCGCCACGGCAACATCCGTGTCGGCTTCGACGCCACGTTCTCGCCCATCACCAGCCACGGCGACCTCGGTGACCCGCAAGGCATGGGCATCGACTACCTGCGGCTGGTGGCGCGCAAGACGGGCCTGGCCATCCAGCGCGAGGTGGGCTCGTCGTTTGCCGATGTGTACCAGCGCGGCGTGGCCGGCGAGCTTGACGTGATCGTCGGCCTGGTGCGCACGCCGGTGCGCCGTGCCGACTACGACTTCGTAGGTCCGTTCTCGCGTGTGCCGACGGCGATCGTGATGCGCGACGACGACAGCACGCTCATCACCGACACGCGCGAGATCGGCGTGCGCAAGGTGGCCTTGCTCAAGGCGCACTTCCTCATCCCCGAACTGCGGGCGCGGCACCCCGGCATCCAATTCGTCGAATTGGACCGGCAGGACCAGGTGCTCTCGGCCGTGGCCGAAGGAGCGGCCGACGTGGCGCTCGGCAACGTGAAGGTCGTCAACGAACTGCTGGAGCGTCGCTTCGGTGGCAAGCTGCGCATCACCGGCACGGTGAGTGGCGGCGACAGCGAGTTGTATTTCGGCGTGCGGCGCGACCAGCCCGAGCTGACGCAGATCCTGCGCAAGGGGCTCGATGCGGTGAGCGAAACCGAGGCTTCGACCATCGCGCAGCGCTGGCTGGTGGTGACGGTGCAGCCCGGCGTGCCCTGGGGCAAGCTGCTCGCTTTGGGCGGGCCGGTGTTGCTGGCCTTGCTGATCGGGATGGGGCTCTTGTGGCGCAGCCGGCGCAGCATGGCCGAAGCGCGTGCGATCGAGGCACGCGGACGGCGTTTGGCCGAAGACGCGGTGGCCGCACGCGGGCGCTTCCTCGCATATCTCTCGCACGAACTGCGCGGCACGCTGGGCGCCGTGGCAAGCGGTGCCGAGCTGGCCAAGACGCAGCGCGACCCGGTCTTCCAGGAGCGGCTGCTCGACGCGATGGCCGAATCGATGCGCGGCTTGAGCCAGGTGCTGGAGACGACGCTCGCCTACGAGCAGACCCTGGCCAAGCCGGTACAGCTGCAGCCGGAGCCGGTGAACCTGTCGGTGCTGTGGACGCGCATGACGGCACCTGGCGAGCTGGCTGCGCGGCAGAAGGGGCTCACCTTCGAATCGCGATGCGAAGCCGGCGACCAGCGGGTGATGGTCGATGCGGCACGCCTGCAGCAGGTCGTGACCAATCTGCTGCAGAACGCCGTCAAGTTCACCGACCGCGGCACCGTGTCGGTGGTGGGCCGCTGGGCCGGCGGGGCCGACGAGGAGCACCCGCCGCTCTTCGAAGTGGCCGTGACCGACAGTGGCCCGGGCATGACGGCCGAAGAGCTGGCGCAGGTGTTCGAGCCGTATGCGCAGGGCCGCGCCGGGGTGCGGCTGGGCCAGGGGGTGGGCCTGGGGCTGGCGATCAGCCGGCAGATCGTGGCGGCGATGGGCGGCACGCTGCAGGCCCACAGCCAGGCGGGTCAGGGCTCCACCTTCGTGCTGCAAGTGGCCTTGCCGCCGGCGGCGGCCTGAGCGGCGCGGGGCTCAGGCGCTCAGCAACTTGTGCACCAGGTCGGGCGTGGTGCTGGCGGCGTACTTGCGCATCAGCCGGGCGCGGTAGACGTCAACCGTGCGGGGGCTGATGCCCAGGCGCTTGCCGATCAGCTTGCTCGTCAGGCCGTCGATCAGGAGCGCGGCGATTTCGCGTTCGCGTGCGGTGAGTTCGGCCTTGAGCTGCCGCCTCGACGACAGGTCTTCGAACGACCACACACCTGCGGCGTGCGGCTGCTTCGGGTCGAGCGCACGGCCCGATACATGGCACCAGAAAAGCTGGCCGCGGTGCGGGCCGTCGACCCGCTTCATCACCCGCTCGTCGGCATACCAGCCGGTGCTGTCGAGGCTGGCCACGATGCGCTGGCCGGTGCGCTCGAACTCGTCGTGCGTCGGGTAGAGCATCTCGAATGACTGACCGACCACCTGCTCCTTGCTGGCGCCGAACATCTCCAGCATCTGCTGGTTGCAGTCGAGCATCAAACGGTTGCGCGACAGCACGAGGCCCACAGGCGCGAGCTCGAAGGCGGTGCGGTAGTCGTCGGGAGTCAGAGCCATGTCGAAAGTCTTGGATGAGCAGCGTAGAAGCGGGTGGCCGGGTATCTGGTTAGTGAATTCTACGTAACGACTACGTAATGCGTTACGTAGTACGCTTGCGCGCTGCAAATTCTCTTGCTGAACTCTTGCTGGAGGCGTGATGAACAAGATTTATGCGAGTGCCGCCGAGGCGCTGAAAGGCGTCGTCAAAGACGGCCAACTGCTGGCCGTGGGGGGCTTCGGCCTGTGCGGCATTCCCGAGGCGCTGATCGCGGCGCTGCGCGACAGCGGCGCGAAGGACCTCACCGCCATTTCCAACAACGCGGGCGTCGACGGCTTCGGTCTCGGCATGCTGCTCGAGACGCGCCAGATCAAGAAGATGATCTCGAGCTACGTCGGCGAGAACAAGGAGTTCGAGCGCCAGTACCTCGCGGGCGAGCTGGAGCTGGAATTCACGCCGCAGGGCACGCTCGCCGAGAAGCTGCGCGCCGGCGGCGCCGGCATCCCGGCCTTCTTCACCCGCACCGGCGTGGGCACCATCGTCGCCGAAGGCAAGGAAACACGCGAGTTCGACGGCCAGCTCTACGTGATGGAAAGGGCGCTCGTGCCCGACGTGGCGCTCGTCAAGGCGCACATCGCCGACAAGAGCGGCAACCTCGTCTTCCGCCGCACCGCGCGCAACTTCAACCCGGCGTGCGCCATGGCCGGCAAGATCACGATCGTCGAGGTCGAGCAGATCGTCGAGACCGGCGCGCTGGACCCGGACGCCATCCACCTGCCCGGCATCTACGTGCACCGCATCGTGCTGAACGCCACGCCCGAGAAGCGCATCGAGAAGCGCCTCACCCGCCCGGCAGCCTAAGGAGAACGACATGCCCTGGACCCAAGACGAAATGGCCGCGAAGGCCGCTTCCGAGCTGAAGGATGGCTTCTACGTCAATCTCGGCATCGGCATCCCCACCCTCGTGGCCAACCACGTGCCGGCCGACATCGAGGTGTGGCTGCAAAGCGAAAACGGCATGCTCGGGATCGGCCCCTTCCCGACCGAAGACGAGGTCGACGCCGACCTCATCAACGCCGGCAAGCAGACCGTGACCACCATCCCCGGCACCAGCATCTTCGGCTCGCACGACAGCTTCGCGATGATCCGCGGCGGCAAGATCAACCTCGCCATCCTCGGCGCCATGCAGGTCAGCGAAAAGGGCGACCTCGCCAACTGGATGATCCCCGGCAAGATGGTCAAGGGCATGGGTGGCGCAATGGACCTCGTGGGCGGCGTGCCGCGCGTGCTGGTCGTGATGGAGCACGTGGCCAAGAAGAAGGACGGCACCACCGACCTCAAGATATTGCCCAAGTGCACCCTGCCGCTGACGGGCGTGGGCGTGGTCAACCGCATCATCACCGACCTCGCGGTGATGGACGTCACGCCTCAAGGCCTGAAGGTCGTCGAGATGGCGCCTGGCGTGACGCGCGAGGAACTGCAAAGCAAGACCGGCGTGCCACTGCACTGAGCGGCTGTTCGATTCGAAAGAAAAAGGCCGCGCTCAGCGGCCTTTTTTGATGGCGCTCGCCGCCTCGGGGACGAGCGCGGGGCCCTTGTAGATGAAGCCGGTGTAGAGCTGCACGAGGTCGGCGCCGGCGGCAATCTTCGCGCGTGCGTCGGCGCCGCTCATCACGCCGCCCACGCCGATGATCGGCACCTCGCGCCCGAGGGCTGCGCGCAGCAGCGTGATCACACGGTTGCTGGCTTCTAACACCGGTGCGCCCGAGAGGCCGCCGGTTTCTTCGCCATGCGGCAGGTGCTTCACCTTGTCGCGTGCGATGGTGGTGTTGGTCGCGATCACGCCGTCGATGCCGTTCTTGCGGATGGTGGCGGCGATGACCTGCACCTGGGTGTCTTCCAGGTCGGGCGCGATCTTCACGAACATCGGGACCTTGCGGCCGTGCTGTGAGGCAAGGGTCAGGCGCCGGTCCTGCAGCGCCGCAAGCAGCGCGTCGAGCGCTTCGTCGCTTTGCAGCTCGCGCAGGTTTTTGGTGTTGGGTGATGAGATGTTGACCGTCACGTAGTCGGCGTGCGGGTACACGCCATCCAGGCCGATCAGGTAATCGTCGACCGCGCGCTCGATCGGCGTGGCCGCGTTCTTGCCGATGTTCAGGCCCAGCACCCCGCCCTGCTGGCGGAAGCGGCTGCGCTTCACGTTGGCGATGAAAACCGCCAAGCCTTCATTGTTGAAGCCCAGGCGGTTGATGAGCGCGTTGGCTTCGGGCAGCCGGAACATGCGCGGCTTCGGGTTGCCCGGCTGCGCTTTCGGCGTGACCGTGCCCACTTCCACGAAGCCGAAGCCCATCGCGCCGAATGCGTCGATGCAGCGGCCGTTCTTGTCGAGCCCCGCGGCCAGGCCCACGCGGTTGGGGAAGCGGATGCCGGCGATCGTCACCGGGTCGTCCACACGCGTCTGCGACACCGCGCAGATCAAGGGTGTGTGCTGGATGCGCGCAAGCGCACCGAGCGTCAGGTCGTGGGCCTGCTCGGGGTCGAGGCCGAAGAGAAAAGGGCGCGTCAGCGCGTAAGGGACGAGAGGCATGAAGGGGTGTCTTGGATAATCGCCCGATTGTCTTTCAAACCCCTGCAATCACCACCATGACCCAAGACGAACTCAAGGCCCTCGTGGGCCAGGCTGCTCTCGAATACGTGGTGCCCGACAGCATCGTCGGCGTGGGCACGGGCTCGACGGTCAACTGCTTCATCGACGCACTCGCCGGCATGAAAGACCGCATCGCGGGCGCCGTCTCCAGCAGCGAAAAGAGCAGCGAGCGGCTGCGCGCCCACGGCATCAAGGTGCTCGACAGCAACAGCGTCGAGCGCCTGCCGGTCTACATCGATGGCGCCGACGAGATCGACCACCGCGGAAACATGGTGAAAGGCGGCGGTGCGGCCCTGACGCGCGAGAAGATCGTGGCCGACTTGGCCGAACGCTTCATTTGCATTGCCGATGAGTCGAAGCTGGTTGATACGCTCGGCAAATTCCCATTGCCGGTGGAGGTGATCCCGATGGCGGCCACGCAGATCGCAAGGCGCTTCGGTCGCCTGGGAGGCCAGGCGGTGCTGCGTGCCGGCGTGGTGACCGACAACGGCTGCCACATCCTCGACGTGCGGGGCCTCTCCATCACCGACCCGGCCGGCATGGAGGCCGAGGTCAGCCAGTGGCCGGGCGTGGTGACGGTGGGCATCTTCGCGCGGCACAAGGCCAGCGTCTGCCTGCTCGGCACGCCTCAGGGCGTGAAGACGCTCACTTTCTGAACACCCTCGTTCAGCAAGCGCTGAAAAGCGCGTACCCTCGCGCGTATCGCACTGGGTGCTCCCACCCCACAGGAAGGATGGCGCATGGCAAAACCCAATTACTCGTTTGAAAAACGCCAGCGCGAGCTGGCCAAGAAAAAGAAGAAGGAAGAGAAGCTCAAGGAAAAGGCAGAGCGCAAGTCGGGAGCAGAGCCTGCACCGGCCGAGCCCGACGACGCGCCGCCGGCGCAAGACGTCGCTGCCGCGCCGCCCAGCCAGGGTTGAGCGCAGAGGGCTCGGTGACAGGCGGCGTCAAGATGGTCAAGCGCCGCAACAGCCCGCCGAAGCCGCCGCCTCCCAGCGGCAACAAACCGGCCTACGCGCCGACCGTCCAGGCCGCGGCGCGGGCGGTGACCACGCGGGTGCAGGAAATGCACACCGCGATCTCCGACAAGACATTTCACGCGGTGCAAGCCGTGCCCGGGCTTTCGGTGCCGGCAGGCTTGGTGCAGCGTGCCCATGACGCCATCGCCGGCGGTGTGTACTCGGCGGTGCGCGGCGGCGCGACGGCGGTGATGCGGCTCGCGGCCGAAGCCGAGCGATTGCTCCACGACGCAGGCCGTGCTCCCGAAGGACACGAACTCACGCTGCGCAGTGCCCTCAACGCGGCGGCCGGCGACGCGTTTGCCCACGCCGCCAGCCCGCTCGCGGTGGAGATGGCGCTGTATGCGCAAGGCCAGGTGCTGGACGACGCGGCACCGCCCGAGGCTTGGGCTGCCGTGGGCTCGCGCATCGCACTTTTCATTCATGGGCTGGCGTGCGACGAGCGCAGCTGGCAGCTCTTCGCAGAGGCGTGGCCTGACGCGGGCGAGCAGGAGTCGACGCCGCACTACGGCCTGCTGCTCGAACGCGAGTTCTCGATCGCGCCGCTCTACCTTCGCTACAACACCGGCCTCGCCATCGCCGACAACGCGACCTTCCTCGCAGCACACCTCGACCGGCTGGTGCTGCGCGCGCCGCAGGTCCGCGAGATCGTGCTCGTCGGCCACAGCATGGGTGGCCTGGTGGCGCGCCTGGCCTTCGACCAGGCGCCGCAGGCAGCTTGGCTCGAGCGTGTGCGGTGCCTGGTGTGCCTGGGGTCCCCGCTGCGTGGTGCGCCGCTGGAAAAGCTGGGTCATTTCGTGTCGGCGGCGCTCGGGGTGTCGGACGTGACGCGCCCGCTGCAAACAATTGCCGACAGCCGCAGCCAAGGGGTCAAGGACCTGCGGCGCGGGCTTGCAGAGCGCGCCCGGCCCGGGCCACCGCTGAGGCTGGTGGCCGGCAGCCTCACGCGTCAGACGAATGTGGCCGGCCAGGCCGTGCGCCGCGTGCTGGGCGACGGTCTCGTCACCACGCGCAGTGCGCTCGATGCGCGCGAGGCAGGCGACGTCGAGCGGGCCGAAGTGCCCGGCCTCGGCCACATGGCGCTGCTCAATCACCCTCGGGTGTATGCGCTGTTGCGCCAGTGGCTGGGCGACGCGCGCTCCGGCTGACGAACCGTGCGGGGTCTATCGCATCGAGCAGGCTGGCTTCGATCGGCGCCGGTGCGCCGGTGATCCACGACGCCAGGGCGCGTGCACCGAGCGTGGACCAGGTGATGCCGCGCGAACCCAGAGCGGTGAACACGAAGAGGCCGGGCAGGCGCTGCACGAAGCGTGGCTGGTCGAGGCGCCCCTGCTGATCGACGGGTGCGGGCACTGCACCCACCACTGGCAGTCGGTCGCGCGCCATCGTTCGCCAGCCGACGCGGCCATGCAGGCTGTCGAGCGGCACCGAGGTCGGCGCGCTGCCGGTCATCGTCTGCAGCAGCGACAGGTTCGCGGCGTTGTCGGCTGCGCGCACCTGGGGCTCGCGGTCGCCCGGGTGGCTGGTGGCGCCGAAGACCGCGAGGCCGTGGACATCCGGCAGCACATAGCCGGCACCGGCCACGGGCAGGTGGGGCAGCACGAGGTGCGGGGCAAGTGCGCGTTGGAAACACGTGATCTGGCCGCGCACGGTGTCGATGGGCCAGGCGGGTGAGTCGAGCAGGCGCATCGTGTCGCTGGCGTTTGCCAGCACCACCGTCTCGGCTTCGTCGAGCACCCGGCCGTGGTCATCGAGCAATTGCCAGGTGTCACCAACGCGCTGCAGCGTTGTCACCGTGACAGCGCCCCGGAAGCGGGCCACCGGCGCGGCCTGCGCGAGCCATGTGCGGCACAGCGCGGCCGGGTCGACCCAGCCGCCACCGGGGTAGAACCACGCCGCCTGCCGCAGCGCAAGGCCGCTCAAGGCGCTGGCCCTTGAAGGGTCTACCGCTTGCGCGTAGTCCGGCGGCAAGCCGAGCTGGGCGATCACCTCGTGCAGCGTGTCGGCATCGGCGTCGTCCAGGCGCAGCAGTCCGCTGACGGCACCGACGACCGTCGGGTCTTCCAGCGCCCGCGTGATGGCCCGTCGCGTCAGCAGCGCGGCGGCGCGGTTGAAGCGCGCATGGACGCCGTCTTGCGCGTTGACGATGCCGTGGAAGAGGCCTGCAGGGTTGCCGGAGGTTTCGCTCGCGGGTGTGTCGCCGCGGTCGTAGACGGTGCTGCTCCAGCCTTCGGTGGCAAGGGCGAGGGCCGTGGCGCTGCCGGCCAGGCCCGCGCCGACGATGAGCGCGTGCCGTGGCGTGGCCGGCCGCGTGGTGCGCGACGGCGCTCGGCGTGGCACGAAGTGCGGGTTGTAGCGGGCGAGGGTGATGTCGCGCTTGCCGCCGGTGCCGCGCGCTTCCTCCACCTCGAAGCCTGCGGCGCGCAGTCCGGCACGCACCGCGGTGGCCGAGGTCCAGGTGGCCAGGGTCGCGCCGGGCATCGCGAGGCGGGCGAGGGCCTTGAAGATGTGCGGCTCCCACATCTGCGGGTTGCGGGCAGGGGCGAAGCCGTCGAGGTAGAACGCGTCGACATCGGCCACCAGTTCGGGCAACCAGCGGCGCACATCGCCGAGGGCCAGCAGCAGGCGCACGCCGCCGCCCTCGAAGTCGAGCGTGTGCAGGTTGTGGGTGTGGGCCGGCCAGGCGTTGACCAGTGCGCGCGCCAAGGCAGGCACGGGTGACTCGGCAAGGGCATGCCTCAGGTCGTCAGCGGTGAAGGGATGCTGTTCCACCGAGATGAAGACGAGTCGCTCGCAGCGGGCCGCATCCTCGCGCCAGGCCTGCCAGGTGGCGAGAAAGTTGTTGCCGAGGCCAAAGCCGGTTTCGAGCACGACGAAGCGCTGGCGGCCCTGCCAGCGTGCGGGAAGCTGGTTGCCGCCGAGGAAGACGTGGCGCGCTTGCACGAAGGCGCCGGCGCGCGGGTGGTAGACGTCCTGGTAGTGGGCCGAGTAGGGCACGCCGTCGACGGTGTGGGCGAGGGTGGCCGCGACGATGGGCTGGGTGTTCATGCGCTGGCGCGGGCCTGCAGCCAGTTCAGCAGGCGGTCGCGTGCGTCTGTCAGGCCGCGGTAGGCGAGCACCGCATCGCTCATGCTGGCGAGCGCGTCGTGCAGCTGGCGCGCCTGGTAGGCATGTGTCACGGCCTGTGTGAGCGGGGTGAGGGTCACGTGGATGGTGAACACCGCCTGCTGCAGTTGTGGCACGGGAATGAAGGTCTGGTGCTCGGTGCGGAAGAAGGCGCGCTCGGCCAGGGCGTGTGCATCGGCCAGCACGGGCCAGGGTGCGGGGTCGAGCCGTGCCGGGTGGGCGTGCAGGCGTGGGTGACGGGTGATGCTCCACACATCGCGTGCCCAGCGCTCGGTGCCGGTGACGAGGCGGGCCAGGTGGTCACTCGCCGTTACCAGCAGCTGGTTGTCGGCCACCGGCGCATGGACCTGCGCAAAGTGGCGCCCGACCTTCTCTTCGGGCGCCCAACCCGAGGGCAGGCAGACCGCCAGCCAGGGGATGTGTGCCGTGCGGCCGTCGATCACCGCGAAGTCTTCGGCGAAGGCGAGGCTCATCAGCGCAGGCAGCCGCCACGGCAAGGGCAGGGCGTGGAGGCAGGGGCCGATGTCGGGCTGCTCGGTGCCGTGCTGTCGGACCTCGCCCTCGCGCACCGACCAGCCCAAGCGTATGGCGTGGCCGTGGCCCGCGCCGTCGGACGACCACGCCTGCGGATGTTCGCCTGCGGCGTGTTGGCTGAGGGCTTGCAAGCAGGATGTGGCGTCGAAGCCTGGTGCGCAGAGCAGGGCCTGGTCGGCGTACGTGCCGAGCACCGCCAGCTTCTCGCGCAGCGCCCGGTCGGCGGGCGCGTTGGGCGTCAGCTGCGTCGCGCCGGCGGCCAGTCGGCGCAGGCCGGGCTGCATGCGGAACGGGGCGCTGACACTCGCGAAGTCGAAAGGCATGGCGGCGATGATGCCCACAAAGAGAAGGGCCCGCAAAGCGGGGCCAGCTTCCGTCCTGCCGACAGGCGTCAGACGCGCTTGCGGTACTCGTGCGTGCGGGTGTCGATTTCGATCTTGTCGCCGGTTTCCACGAAGAGCGGCACGGCGATTTCGAAGCCCGTGGCCAGCTTGGCCGGCTTCATCACCTTGCCCGAGGTGTCGCCCTTGACGGCCGGCTCGGTGTAGGTCACTTCACGCACCAGGCTGGTCGGCAGTTCGACCGAGATGGCCTTGCCTTCGTAGAACACCACTTCGACGGGCATCGCGTCTTCGAGGTACTGGATCGCGTCGCCCATGTTCTCGGCTTCGACCTCGAACTGGTTGTACTCGGCGTCCATGAAGGCGTACATCGGGTCGGCGAAGTACGAGTACGTGCACTCCTTCTTTTCCAGAATGATCTGGTCCATCTTGTCGTCGGCCTTGAAGACGACTTCGGTGCCCGAGTTGTTGAGCAGGCTCTTCAACTTCATGCGCACGGTGGCGGCGTTGCGGCCCCCGCGGCTGTATTCGGTCTTGAGGACGACCATCGGGTCCTTGCCGTGCATGATGACGTTGCCGGCGCGAATTTCTTGAGCGATCTTCATAGCGATTTCCGTGTGCGTAGCGGAGGGTGCGCGCGCTGAATGCATCTCCCCACGACGGATCGACCAGAACGCGCAAAACGGCGGATTTTAGCCTGCTTCCAGAGCGAAACCCACCAGCTGCGTGGTCAAGTCGGGCTGGGCCAGCAACTCTTCACGCCAGTGCAGACATGGGGCCTTCCAGCTCGCGGACAAGGGGTCGGGTCGGTGCCTTGGCCACGCGGCGAGGCCGTTCCAGGCGTGCCAGAGCGCACGCAGCCCGGGCACCGCCGGGAACCTGTCGAGGAAGGCGTCGAGCTTGGCGGCGTGGGCGCCATCGTCCTGCGGATAGATCTGCCACACGAAGGGCCTGCCGGCCCACTGGGCGCGCACGAACGAGTCTTCACCGCGCACGAAGTTGAGGTCGCAGCTCCACAGCAGGCGGTCGTAGTCGGGCTGGCGCAGGTAGGGCAAAGACTGGCAGCGCACCTGCGGCGGCAGCGTAGCCGGCACCGGCTTGCCCGCGGTGAGCAGCAGCAGGGTGGGGGCGTCGTTCAGCGACGACAGCAGTGCATCGAAGGCCGGGTTTTCGTATGCGAAGAAACTGACGAGCCGTTCTCCGTTCCGCAGTGCGATGCCCTTGGCGCGCAGCCAGCCCGCACGGTCGAAGCCCGCCTGTTCGGCCATCAGCGTGGGCTCGCGCAGCAGCCGCCGGTGGCGGGGGTGAAGCCAGGGTAGAAGAACCACTTGGTGAGCCCCTGGCCGGGCCCGTGCCATTGGGGCGACGGGAGCCGGTGGCTCCGCTCGACGTAGGGCTCGGCGCTCAGGTACTCGAGGTTGATCCAGACAGGCGGACGGTCTGCTTGCGCCATGCGGGCGACGAAGGGGTCGGGCAGGTGACAGCCGAAGGCTTCGATGACCACCTCTCCCGGCGTCGGCTCGTCGAGGCTGCCGGCCCATGGATGCACCGTGACTCCCTTGGCGCCGTCCGGGGCCATCCACCGCAGCGCCGAAGCATCGTCGACCCACAGGCGCACCGTGTGGCCTCGTGCGGCGAGGTCGGCCGACAGGCGCCAGCAGACACCGATGTCGCCGTGGTTGTCGACCACCTGACAGAACACATCCCATCGCATCGGCCGATTATCGAGGCGGCACAATCGCCGCCTGATGAGCGAGCCCGCAGCACCGACCCCAGACAACGACACGCCCGATCCGGTGTGGGCGCGACTGCTGGCTGAAGTGGCGGCCCTGCCGAACCTGCCGGGCGTCTACCGCTACTACGATGCACAGGATGCGGTGCTCTATGTGGGCAAGGCGCGCGACCTGAAGAAGCGCGTGTCGAGCTACTTTCACAAGAACCACGGCGGCACGCGCATCGGCCACATGGTCAGCAAGATCGTGCGCATGGAGACGACGGTGGTGCGCTCGGAGGCCGAGGCGCTGCTGCTCGAGAACAACCTCATCAAGTCGCTCGACCCGCGCTACAACATCCTCTTCCGCGACGACAAGAGCTACCCGTACCTGAAGATCGTCTCGCATGCGTTTCCGCGCATGGCGTACTACCGGGGCTCGGTCGACCGAAAGCACCGCTACTTCGGGCCATACCCGAGCGCGTGGGCGGTGAAGGAATCGATCCAGCTCCTGCAAAAGGTGTTTCGCTTGCGCACCTGCGAAGACACCGTCTTCAACAACCGCACGCGGCCCTGCCTGCTGTACCAGATCAAGCGCTGCTCCGGCCCCTGCGTGAACTACATCGGCCGCGAGGACTATGCCCGCGACGTGGCCAACGCCGAGCGATTTCTGCTCGGCGAGCAGCAAGAAGTGATGGACGCATTGCAGGCGCAGATGATGGCCCACTCGGAGGCGCTGGCGTTCGAGAAGGCGGCCGAGATCCGCGACCAGATCGGCGCCTTGTCGAAGGTGCTGCACCAGCAGTCGGTGGAAGACAACACCGGCGGCGCCACCAAGGACGCCGACATCCTTGCGGTGAAGGTTCAGGGTGGCCGGGCCTGCGTGAACCTCGCGATGGTGCGAGGCGGCCGCCATCTCGGCGACCGGCCGTACTTCCCGACCCACGTCGACGATGCGACCGAGATGGACGCCGAGGATGGCGAGACTCGCAGCCCGCCCGAGGTGCAGGTGCTCGAAGCCTTCATCGCGCAGCACTATCTTGAAAGCACCGTGCCGCCCCTGCTCGTGTTGAGCCACGCGGTCGACAAGGCGCTGATCGAGGCGCTGTCGCTGAACAGCGGCATCAAGGTCACGGCGCAGCACCAGCCGCGCGAGCAGCGCCGGGCCTGGCTGGACATGTGCATCCAGGGCGCCGAGATCAAGCTGGCTCGGCTGTTGTCGGAGGAGGGCTCCCAGCAGGCGCGCACCCGTGCGCTCGTCGAGGCGCTCGATCTCGCGCCCGACAACCTCGACACCTTCCGCATCGAGTGTTTCGACATCAGCCACACGGCGGGCGAGTCGACGCAAGCCTCGTGCGTGGTGTTCGAGGGACACAAGATGCAGAGTTCGCAGTACCGCCGCTACAACATCGAGGGCATCACCGGCGGCGATGACTACGCCGCGATGCGCCAGGTGCTGACGCGCCGCTACAGCAAGCTGTCCGCTGCGGCACAAACCGGGGAGGGGCGGCTGCCCGACCTGGTGCTGGTCGACGGCGGGCGTGGGCAGGTCAGCATGGCGCGCGAGGTGTTCGAGGAGCTGGGCTTGGACTTGTCGCTCATCGTCGGCGTCGAGAAGGGCGAAGGGCGCAAGGTGGGGCTCGAAGAACTGGTCTTCGCCGACGGCCGCGACAAGGTCTACCTCGGCGCCGATTCGGCCGCGTTGATGCTGGTGGCGCAGATCCGCGACGAGGCCCATCGCTTCGCCATCACCGGCATGCGCGCGAAGCGTGCAAGTGTGCGCACCGGAGGCAGTGTGCTCGAGGAAATCCCCGGCGTCGGCCCGAAGAAACGTGCGAAACTTTTGCAGCGCTTCGGGGGGGCTCGTGGCGTGGGCCACGCCAGCGTCGAAGACCTCGCGAGCGTGGATGGGATCTCCAAAGAACTCGCAGAGGAAATCTATCGTGCCTTGCATTGATCTCACGCCGTCCCGAACCGCCAGCGGCTGGGCCGCTCTCGGCAGCTTCATGATTGCCGTTGGCCTCGCGGGATGCGGCAGCAGCCCGAGCGCCCCGCCTGCGCCGGCACCTGCTGCACCCGCGCCTGCGGCGCCCAGCAAAGCACCCGCGCCGACGGCTGCACCAGCGGCTCCGGCTGTCTCGGGCGGGGTGAAACTTCCGCCGCCTGCGCCGTCGCGAAACTGGAACGAATACAAGCTGCAGGCCGCCAAGCGCATGATGGCGGCCAACCCCAGCGGCACCTTCTCGGGCAAGCCGCAGCAGATGCTGCTGGCCGCGCCGGTGCTGAGCATCGATCTCAACGCCGACGGCTCCATCAACAAGATCGACATCCTGCGTCGCCCAAGCCAGGCTCAGGAGACCGTGCAGCTGGCGATCGACGCCGTGAGACGCGCTGCACCGTTCGGCGACGTGAGCAAGCTGCCCAAGCCTTGGTCGTTTGCCGAGACCTTCCTCTTCAACGACGACAAGCGCTTCAAGCCGCGCACGATCGACGCGCAATAGACGAGCGCGCCGTCGGCTCCGGCATTTGAAGAACGGCGGGGCGCAGGCCGAGAACTTCGGCACAATCCCCGCATGTTCTTCAATCTGCCCACCCTGCTGACCTGGGCGCGCATCGTCGCGATCCCGCTGATCGTCGGGATCTTCTATCTCGATCTCAACTCGGGCACCAAGAACCTGGTGGCCACCGTCCTCTTCGTGGTGGTCGCGCTCACCGACTGGGCCGACGGCTACCTTGCCCGCAAGCTCAACCAGACGTCATCGTTCGGGGCCTTTCTCGACCCGGTGGCCGACAAGTTCCTCGTGTGCGCCTCCTTGCTTATCCTGGTGCAGCTGGGCCGCCTGGAGTCCCTGGTGGCGCTGGTGATCATCGGCCGCGAGATCGCGATCTCTGCGTTGCGCGAATGGATGGCGCAGATCGGCGCGTCGCGCAGCGTGGCGGTGCACATGCTCGGCAAGGTCAAGACGACGGTGCAGATGGTCGCGATTCCGTTCCTGCTGTACCACGGCTCCTTGTTCGGCGTGATCGACACGCAGGTTTGGGGCACCTGGCTCATCTACGCCGCTGCGGTGCTCACGATCTGGTCGATGGTGTACTACCTGCAGAAGGCGCTGCCGGAAATCCGCGCCAAGGTTCGCTAGCCTCTCTGCCTGTGAAGAGTCATCAACGCGACGCGCTGCTGCGCGCGATGCCTGCGGTGTTCGTGCTGATCTGGAGCACCGGGTTCATCGTCGCGCGCTATGGCATGCCGCACGCGCCGCCGCTCACCTTTCTCAGCTGGCGCTATGCGCTCTCGGTGCTGTGCTTCGGGGTCTGGATCGTGTTGTCGGCTGCGGCCTGGCCGCGTGGTGCCCGGCAGTGGGGCCATCTCTGCGTGACCGGCGTGCTGATGCACGCGGGTTATCTCGGCGGGGTCTGGGCGGCGGTCAAGGCTGGCATGGGTGCCGGAACCATCGCGCTGATGGTTGGCCTGCAGCCGGTGCTGACGGCCCTCTGGCTGAGTCGTTCGCAAGACGGCGAAAACGGCACGCGCGTTTCGTGGCAGCAGTGGGCCGGTTTGCTGCTCGGCCTGGCGGGCCTCGTGCTCGTGGTGTGGCGCAAGCTCGGGGCAGGCGAGTTGTCGACGCTGAACCTGTCGCTCGCGGTGCTGGCCTTGATCTCGATCACCGCCGGCACGCTGTACCAGAAACGATTCGTCTCGCCTTGCGACGTGCGCACCGCGAACCTCGTGCAGCTGCTCGCTGCACTGGCGGTGAGTTGCCCGCTCGCGTTGCTCGAGACCGAGCCCATCGTCTTGCATCCGCACTTCGTTGGTGCTCTTGCGTGGTCGGTCCTCGGGTTGACCCTGGGCGGTAGTTCGCTGCTGTACCTGCTGATTCAACGCGGCGCAGCGACGCGGGTGACGAGTCTTCTCTATCTTGTGCCGCCCACCACGGCGGTGATGGCGTGGTTGCTTTTCGACGAAGCATTGACGCTGCTCATGCTCTTCGGAATGGCGCTCACCGCACTTGGCGTGTGGCTGGTTGCACGCACCGAGGGAAAGCCCGAAGCGTGATGCGGATGAGGGCGTCGAAGTAGGTGGCGCCCCTGTGCTTGTCAAGCGTGGAAGCACGCGGCGAGCCCCGTCAGCGATGCAGTTGATTACGCATAGAATCCGCTTCCGCGCTTGACACTGGGGGTGCCTGCGGCTGTAATCGTTTGAGCCGTTGAGCCACCAACCACGCGGCCCGAACCATCCACCCAGATTCTTTCGAGACACCTTTTTTGAGGGGGTACCTTCGTGAACAAATCCGAATTGATTGAACACATTGCCAAACAGGCTGACATCTCCAAAGCTGCTGCCACTCGCGCGCTGGAGGCCCTGATCGGCGGTGTGAAATCAACGCTCAAGAAGAACAACAGCGTCTCGCTGGTGGGCTTCGGCACTTTCAGCGTGAGTAAGCGCGCTGCGCGCTCTGGCCGCAACCCCCGCACCGGCGCAACCATCAAGATCAAGGCGGCCAAGGTGCCGAAGTTCCGTCCGGGCAAGGCCCTGAAGGATGCGGTCAACTGATTGAGAGTTCTGCGGGTGCTTAGCTCAGTTGGTAGAGCGGCGCCCTTACAAGGCGTAGGTCGGGGGTTCGAGCCCCTCAGCACCCACCAAGTCGTCGTAGAGCTGGCCCCAAGGTGGCCAGCCACCGTCAGATAAGATTCACGGCGTCCACCCGGCAAAGGCGAACTCAGGTTCGCCTTTGTTGCGTTTGGAGCCCATTGCGCTCCTGCTCTGCGATCCATTGATCGAGGTCATCGATGTTTGAATTCGTCCGCAAGCACACTCGCATTCTGCAGTTCGTGCTGGTGCTGCTGATCTTCCCGTCGTTCGTGCTGTTCGGCATCCAGGGCTACAGCGGCCTGACCGAAGGCGGCAACGCCACGGTCGCGACCGTCGGCTCTCGAAAGATCAAACAGGCAGAACTCGACACAGCACATCGCCGCCAGGTCGACATGCTGCGTCAGCAGATGCCTGGCATCGACGTGAAGCTCTTCGACACACCCGAGATGAAGCGCAACACGCTGGACACGCTGGTGCGCGAACAGGTCATGCTCGCCGCCGCCGAACAAGCCGGCTACGTGACGACCGACGAGCGCCTGCTGCGCGAGTACATGACCGACCGCCAGTTCGACACCTTCCGTCGTCCCGACGGCAGTCTCAACATCCAGGCGCTCGAACAGGCGCTCGGCGCACAAGGCATCACCAAGCAGGGCTACGACCAGCTCAAGCGCGAGGAGCTGATGATGCGGCAGGTGCAGACCGGTCTGATGGGCACTGTGGTCGTGCCCACGACGGCCGTCTCGTCGGCGATGGATGCGCTGTTCCAGCAACGTGAAGTGCAGCTGCAGCGATTCGACACCAAGGACTACCTCGCCAAGGTCAACCCCACCGACGCCGATCTCGAGGCCTACTACAAGGACCCGGCACACAGCGGTGAATTTCAGACGGCCGAGAAAGCGGACATCGAGTACGCGGTGCTCGACCTCGACAGCATCAAGAAGGGCATCAGCGTGCCCGAAGACGAGTTGAAGAAGTACTACACCGAGAACGAGAAGAACTACACGACGGCCGAAGAGCGCCGTGCGAGCCATATTCTCGTCAAGGACCGTGCCAAGGCCGATGCGCTGCTGGTCGAGCTGACCAAGGCACCGGCTTCGTTTGCCGAAGTTGCGCGCAAGAACTCCCAGGACTCGTCCACTGCCGACAACGGCGGCGATGCCGACCTCTTCATCGCACGCGGCGACACTGACAAGGCCTACGAAGAAGCTTTGTTTGCGCTGAAGAAGCCGGGCGACCTGAGCCCCGTCGTGCAGACGAAAGACGGCTTCTTCATCCTGCAGCTCAAGGCCACGCGTGGTGGTGAGAAACGCCCCTACGAGAGCGTGCGGGCCGAGATCGAGCAGCAGCGCAAGAACCAGCTGGCCCAAAGCGAATACGCCAAGGCGGCGGCGGAGTTCAGCAACATCGTCTACGAACAGTCGGACAGCCTTAAGCCTGCGGTCGACAAGCTCAAGCTCGAGTTGCGTACCGCCAAGGGCGTGACACGCACGCCGGCGCCCGATGCTGCCGGCCCGCTTGGCTCCAAGAAGCTGCTCGACGCCATCTTCAACACCGAGACGCTGCGCAACAAGCGCAACACGGAAGCCGTGGAAACGGCACCCAACACGATGGTGTCGGCACGCATCGTCAGCCATCAGCCCGCGGCGGTACCTCCGCTGGCCGAGGTGAAGGCGCGCGTGCGCGACAAGGTTGTTGCGCAGCAGGCTGCGGCGCTGGCGCGCAAGGAAGGCGAGGCGCGCCTCGCGGAGCTGCGCAAGGCGCCGGGTACCGACCTGGGCACGCCGCTGAAGACGCTCTCGCGTGCGCAGCAATCGCAAGATGTGCCGCGCAGCGTCGTTGACGCGGTCCTGAAGGTTCCGACCGTCCCCGCCGTGGAAGGCGTGTCGCTGGACGACGAGGGCTATGTCGTGGTCAGGGTCACCAAGGTGCTGGGCCGCGACCCATCGGTGGGCGATCCGGCCCGGGCCGCGGGGTCCTATTCGCAGAGCTGGGCCAGCGCCGAGGCACAGGCCTACTACGCGGCATTGAAGAGCCGCTTCAAGGTCGAAGTGAGCGCACCGGCGGCCTCGGCGCCCACGAAGTGAGCTGGGCGCCGCCGGGTCCGCTATACTTGCGGGCTCTGCGGTGGCTGTAGCTCAGTTGGTAGAGTCCCAGATTGTGATTCTGGTTGTCGTGGGTTCGAGTCCCATCAGCCACCCCACCCGGACCCCAGAGAACAAGGCCTCCCTCGTGGAGGCCTTTTCGTTGGCCGTGCCTGCTGACCCTCAGGTCTTCTCCGACAGCCGACGGACGCACACCCGGCAGCAGATGCCGCCGCCCGGTAGCTCGCGCCATTCCACCTCGCCGCCAAGCTGCTTGACGCGTTTGCGCACGCCGCCGAGGCCAAGCCCATGCGACCAAGCCTTCGGGTTGCGGCCGATGCCGTTGTCGCAGACGCTCAGGTCCACCCGGTCGCCTTCGAGTGCGAAGTCGATGTCGACGCGGCGTGCCTGGGAGTGCGAGATGACGTTGTTCACCAGTTCGCGCATCACCCGCGTCAGCGCCGACCATTGCACGACCGACAGCGAGATGTCGCGGTCGGCGCTGAAGCTCCATCCGAGCGCGATGTGCGCGGCGGTGAGGCGCTGGGTGAGGTCCGCTTTCCATTCCGCCGCGGCATGCGACAGCGGATGGCTGGGAGCAGCCAGGCCACGGGTGAGCGTCTTCAAGTCCTGCAGCGTGTGCCGCACGTAGTCTTCCATTTCGGGTGACTGGGCCTTGTACATGAGCGTGAGCAGGCGAGCACCGATGTCGTCGTGCAGGTCTTGTGCAATGCGCAACCGCTCTTCGTTGCGGCCCTGTTCGACGGCCTGGTCGAAAGCCACGGCGCGTCTCAGTTGCTCGACCACCCGCTCGGCGAGGCGCGCGTCTTCGGTGGTGAAGAGCCGGCGGCCGTGGTGGGCGAAGCGGATGACGATGGTGTTGTGCTCGTTAGCGTCGCCGTGCGGAAGCTCTGGCACCGGAATCAAAAGTGTCGAGCCGGCATTCGCGACACGTGGCGTGGCATAGCGTTTGTCGACCACGCCGGCTTCCAGGGGCTGGAACAGCTCACGCAGCAACTGGGTCAGCAGGCTCGATGTTCGCTCCGGATGAGCCTCCACTTCGCGGGCGATGCGGTAGAGCTTCTCGAACATGCGCTCGGTGGTGATCACGTTCTGGTTGCGCAGCTGGTTCAACAGCCACTGGCGCGCACCCGAGTAGAGGCCGAGCGACAGGAAGAGGGCGAGCGTCAACGATGCGAACTGGCCGAGCGAGAACGCCGCGACGAAAAGCAGGTCCAGTGCCGTCGCGATGGTGCTGATCGCCGCCAGCAGCGAGAACTCGCGCATGACCTGTTGCGACTTCGACAGAAACGGCAGCAGCACCAGCAGCGAGCCGAGCAGCACCGACCACAGGGTCGGCCCGACGACGGCGATCTGCTGTTGCAGCAGCGGATGGTGGGCCGACCATGCGATCGCGAGCGTCAGCGCCAGCCATGCCACGGTGGCCAGCGTGGCAAACCGCCGTGTCACGATGGCGAACGGGTGCGGCTCGATCGTGTGTGACCAGGTGAGCAAGGTGATTGCCGCCACCCCCAGGATCGCGACGCTGCCCTGAACCCACCACCATGCCGCACCCAGGTGCCCCTGCCCAAGTGCCCAGACGATCGCTGCCGTGCTCCCCCACACCAGCCAACCGACGGCGCCGGCGGCCGGCAGGCGCCGTGGATGCAGCGCCGCCGCGTGCACCAGCGCGGCGGCGGCCAGCAGGTCCAGCGTGGCGTGTGCCGGCATGTTCCAGTGAGACATCATCGGCAGCGGGAGGCCGAGCGACACGCTGGACTCGATCGCGATCAATGCGAGATTGCCGGCCTGGCACAGCGTGGCGAGCGCGTAGAGCAGGTTGCGCAGTGTGGGTCGGGCGAGCATCACCACCATCGCCACGAGGTACATCAACAGCGCGAGCCCGCACAGCAGCCAAAACATCGGGCCCAACCCACCGATGCCGCGTGGCTCGGGGATGACGTCGACCGGCGGCCCTTCGGCAAAGACCAGGCTGACCGTGCCTCGCTGAAGGGCGCTGGTGATGGCCTGTTGCGTGGCGACGTGTCGGCTGCGCTGTGCGTCGTCGGTCAGCCATCGCGATGTGCGCCTCAGCGCCAGATCATCGAGTTCTGTGCGTTGCCCGTCGCTCGCGACCAGGGCCAGCAAGGCCTCGCCCTCGTGGGATTTGAGCGCCGGCAATGGACTTGAGGCGAGTTCGATGCGCCCGCTGTCGGAGGCTCGCCAGCTGGCGTTCAGCTGGGCCGTGTCGCCCAGTGTGCGTGCCAGGAACATGGTGGCGAGGCAGCCGACCAGCGCGGCCACGACGAGCAGTCGCAGGCGCCAGCCCATCCAGCGCGAGAGCGGCTCGGCATCGAAGCTGTGATCGACGAGCGCGGAGTCGAGCGTCGAGTTGTCGGCCCCCAGCGTCGAGGCGCCGGGCAGTGCGGAATCAGCGGAGGCGGACATGCCGGACGTACGCATCTGCTCGACGCCGCCCAGGCGTGGTGTGCCTCAGACCAGCCCTTGTTTGCTCGCGAGCACGGCGGCTTCAGCGCGGCTCGACACGTTGAGCTTCTTGTAGATCGACTTGATGTGGTCGTTGACGGTGAACCACTTGATGCCCATCAGGTTGGCGATTTCCTTGATGGTGAAGCCCTTGCTGAGGTAGGTGAGGACCTCGCTCTCGCGCGGCGTGAGGCGCTCGTGGTCGAGTGGCGCACCACGGCCCAGGGCCATCGGGCGGCTGCTCTGGAATCCAGAGCCACTGCCAAGCGCAGGCTCTGCCACGCCGCCGGTGCCCCCCGGGCCTTGCCGGAAATGGCCGAGCAGCCGGCGAGCGATGGCCGGCGACAGCGGCGGCTGCCCACGCACGATCTTCTGCAACTCTTCGACCAGCACCTCGAAGCGGTCTTCCTTCAGCAGGTAGCCGTCGGCGCCGCACTGCAGGGCCGGGAAGAGGTGGTCATCATCGGAGTAGAGCGTGGTGACGATCTTGGTGGCCGGGTAGCGGGCCAACTCGGCGAGCAGCTCCATGCCGTTGCCATCGGGCAACTCGAGGTCGACCAGGACCAGCTTGAACGGGTCAGCCGGTGGCTCGCCGCTCTTCGCGTCGCGCAAGCCGACCTGGCGACGGGCTGTCTCCAGGTCGCCGGCTTCGGTGATCGCGATGTCGTCGCTGAAGCTCTCGCGCACCACGCGGCACAGGAAGCTGCGGGCGACCGGGTTGTCCTCGACGATCAGTACCTTGATGGCCATGCGTGCGGGGTGCGCTCACGAAGGGGAGGTGCATCGTAGCGCACTGACCTGGCTGTGCGTATCCCACACTCATCAATCACGAGGAGAGGCCACGTTGGCAGCGCACGCCTCCGGTGCGCTGCGGCGAGAACGGGCTTTACTCGTTGACGAGGACGAGCTTGCCACGCACCTGGCGACTGCCCATGCGGGTGAAGGCGTCTTTGAGCCCGGTCATGGGCAGTCGGGTGTCGATCACCGGCTTGATCTTGCCTTGCGCATACCAGGCGGCCAGGTCGGCCAGGGCCTGAACGTGGTTCTTCGGCTCGCGGCGCGCGAACTCACCCCAGAACACGCCGACGATCGACGCGCCCTTGAGCAGCGTGAGGTTCAGCGGGATGGCGGGGATGGTGCCTTGTGCGAAACCGATCACCAGATAACGGCCGCGCCAACCGATCGAGCGGAACACCGGCTCGGCCAGGTCGCCGCCCACCGGGTCGTAGACGATGTCGGGGCCCTTGCCGTCGGTGAGCGCCTTGATCTCGTCGCGAATGTTGGACTTGGCGTAGTTGATGGTCGCGTCGGCGCCCAGTTCCTTGCAGAGCGCGCATTTCTCATCGCTCGAGGCGGCGGCGATCACCTTGGCGCCGGCGGCCTTCGCGATCTGGATGGCAGCGGTGCCCACGCCACCGGCGGCGCCCAGCACCAGCACGGTCTCGCCGGCCTTGAGTGCGCCACGGTCCATCAGGGCGTGCCAGGTGGTGCCGTAGGTGCAAAGGAATGCCGCGGCGTCGTCGAAGGCGAAGCCCTTGGGCAGTGGCATCAGCAGCGAGGTCTTCGCCACGACGTGAGTGCCGAAGCCGCCACCGCCGCCGAACGCGGCGACCGCGTCGCCCACCTTGAAGTTGGTCACGCCGTCACCCACGGCTTCGATCACGCCGGCGTACTCCGAACCGGGCACGAAGGGCGGTGTGGGCTTGGCCTGGTACTTGTTCTGGACGATGAGCAGATCGGGGAAATTGAGGCTCGCCGCCTTGATGGCGATGCGCACTTCACCGGCCTTGGGCTCGGGGGTCGGGAGGTCCTTCCACTCGAGGGCCTCTGGGCCGATCGGGTTCTCGCAGAGCCATGCTTTCATCGTCGTCTCCATGCTGATATGAGCGGGCCGATGATGATAGACGTCACGCCTTTGCCGGCCCCGTCACGCAGGTGACGAGTCCCTACAATCGCCGCATGCGCATCCTCATTGCGAATGACGACGGGTACCTCGCCCCCGGGCTGGCCGCACTGGTGCGAGCCTGTGAAGGCCTTGGCGAGATCGACGTGGTGGCACCCGAGCAGAACGCGAGCGGTACGTCCAACTCACTCACGCTGAACCGCCCCTTGTCGGCCTACACGGCGGCCAATGGCTTCCGATACTTCAACGGCACACCTTCCGATTGCGTGCACGTTGCGCTCACCGGTCTCTTGCCGCACCGGCCCGACCTGGTGCTCTCGGGCATCAACAACGGCGCCAACATGGGCGACGACACGCTGTATTCGGGCACGGTCGCTGCGGCGATGGAAGGCTTCCTCTTCGGCATTCCGGCGATCGCGTTCTCGCAGGTCGAAAAGGGCTGGGCGCACGTCGACGAAGCCGCGCGGGTGGCGCGTTCGATCGTCGAGCATGTGCTGGCGTCGCCGCCCTCTGCGGCACCTTGGCTCCTGAACGTCAACATCCCCAACCGCGCCGACGCGCTGAGTCTGCCCCGTGAAGTCACGCGCCTCGGCCGCCGCCATGCGAGCCAGCCGGTGATTCGCGAGACCAACCCGCGCGGCGAGCCCATCTACTGGATCGGCCCCGCGGGCGACGCTCGCGATGCCGCTTCGGGCACCGACTTCCACGCCACCGCCAACGGCCGCATCTCGATCACGCCGCTGCAGGTGGACCTCACCGATCACGCCGGCTTGCCGGCATGGCGAGAGTGGATGGCGGCATGACGACACCCGAGCGCCCGCGCCCGAAGTTTCCCCTGCAGCTCGAAGGCCTGGCCTCGGGCGGCAGTGCCAAGAAGGCACCGCTGCTGCGGCCACAGGCGCCGCTGCAGCAGGCTGCGGCCGATTCGGCGCGTGCGGTACGGCCTTCCGGTCTGGGCCTCGATTCGGTCGACGTGCGCCAGCGCATGGTGAGTCGCCTGCAAGTCGCGGGCTTGCGCCATGAGCTGGTGATCGGCGCGCTGAACAAGGTGCCGCGCCATCTCTTCGTCGACACGGCGCTCGCGACCCAGGCCTATGAAGACACCAGCCTGCCGATCGGGCACGGGCAGACCATCTCCAAGCCCTCGGTGGTCGCCCGCATGATCGAGCTGCTGATGGCGGGTGCGAATGCGCGCGCGCGTCAGTCGCTCGGGCAGACGCTGGAGATCGGCACCGGTTGCGGTTACCAGGCCGCAGTGCTTGCGCAGCTGTCGCGGCAGGTGATGAGCGTCGAGCGCTTGAAACCGCTGCACGACAAGGCCCGCGAACTGCTTGCTCCCTTGCGCCTGACCCACATCCGGCTGGTGTATGGTGACGGCATGCGCGGGCATGCACCGAACGCGCCGTACGACAGCATCATCTCCGCCGCCGGCGGCGAGGCGCTGCCCGATGCTTGGCTCGATCAGCTCGCCGTCGGCGGCCGGCTGGTGGCGCCCGTGCACGATGCCGGCGGACGCCAGCAGGTGCTGGTCGTCGTCGACCGCACCGAGAATGGCTACCTGCGATCGGTGCACGAAGCTGTGAACTTTGTTCCTCTGAAATCAGGATTGGATTGATGACGTCGACCTTGTCAGGATCGATACACCCCCACTGCGTGATGGCGCCGCGAGGGGGCATTGCGCGTTTGATGCTCGGTGTTGCTGCCGTGCTGGTCATGGCGGGCTGCGCCTCGCCGAACAAATACCGCGCGCCGGTGGAAGACCGCTCGCTCGCCACGCGGCAGCCCGCCGCGGCGGCGCCGGTGGCTGCAGCCGCTTCGGCCCCCGCGACGACCGAGCCCGCAGTCAAGCCACTGCCCGGTAGCGAGAACGCCGGCAAGGCGGGCTATTACTCCGTGAAGCCGGGCGACACGCTGATCCGCATCGGCCTGGAAACCGGTCAGAGCTGGAAAGACATCCTCAAGTGGAACAACCTCGAGAACCCCAACGTGATCGAGGTCGGGCAGGTGCTGCGCGTCGTGCCGCCGGGCGTGGACCCGAACGCGGTGTCGACGCGGCCGGTCACGCTGCCGCGGCTGGAGTCCCGCCCGCTGGATGCGAAGAACCCTCCGGCCCCGCCGCCCAATGCGGCGTCGACGCCTCCTGCTCCCCCACCCGTGATGCCGGCGCCTCCGGTGGCCCGCGAGGGTGACGACAACGTCAACTGGTTGTGGCCAGCCACCGGCTCGGTCGTGGGCACGTTCGACGAGTCGCGCACCAAGGGCATCGCCATCGCCGGCAAGGCGGGTGACCCGGTTGTCGCGGCGGCCGATGGCAAGGTGGTCTACGCCGGCTCGGGGCTGCGCGGCTATGGCAACCTTGTGATCATCAAGCACAACAACACCTACCTCACGGCCTACGCTCACAATCAGGCCCTGATGGTCAAGGAAGAACAAGCTGTCAAGCGTGGGCAGAAGATCGCCGAGATGGGTTCTTCGGATGCGGAGCGCGTGCAGTTGCACTTCGAAATCCGCAAACAAGGCAAGCCGATCGACCCGGCAAGGCTCTTGCCGCCGCGCTGAGCGCACGCCACCGACCGCCCGGACCTGCACACGCGCACCATGAGCAAGAAGCGCCACACGGGGAACGGGTCTGCGATCGAGCATCCGCCAGTGGGCGGCATGCCGCCTTCACTGCAGTCGGTGCTGCAGACGACCGTCGACGAGATCGAGAGCGACGAGCCGGCGCCGGCGTCTGCTGCCGAGATCACGGCCGGAGAGGGTGAGGTCGGCAACACCCTGCAGGCCTACCTGCGCGAAATTCGCCGGGCGCCGCTCTTTACGCCCCAAGAGGAGTTCGAGACCGCCACGCGGGCCCGTGCTGGCGACTTCTCCGCGCGTCAGCAGATGATCGAGCGCAACCTGCGCCTGGTCGTCAGCATCGCGAAGAACTATCTCGGCCGCGGCCTGCCGATGACCGACCTGATCGAAGAAGGCAACCTCGGCCTGATGCACGCGATCGGCAAGTTCGAGCCCGAGCGCGGCTTTCGCTTTTCGACCTATTCGTCGTGGTGGATACGCCAGAGCATCGAGCGCGCGATCATGCACCAGGCCCGCCTCGTGAGGCTGCCAGTGCACGTGGTGCGCGAACTCAACCAGGTGCTCAAGGCGCGGCGTGCGCTCGAAGCGGCGATGGCGCATCCCGATGGCGAACAGCAGGTGAGGGTCGAAGACATCGCACTGCGCGTCGGCCGCCCGGTGCAGGAGGTGGCAGAGCTGCTCAAGTTCGCCGAAACGCCGACCTCGCTCGATGTCCCGCTGGACCGAGACGGGACCGAGTCGATGCTCGACAGCGTGGCCGACGACGGGTCGAGCGACCCGGTCAATCTCACGCTGCACAACGAAGTCGAGTTGTTGCTCCAGCATGGCCTGCAGGAGCTGAGTGACCGTGAACGCGAGGTGCTGGCCGGTCGCTACGGCCTGCACGACCGCGAGCCCGAGACGCTGGAAGTGCTGGCCGAACGGCTGGGCCTCACGCGTGAGCGCATCCGCCAGATCCAGCAGGAGGCGCTGGTCAAGTTGAAGCGCCGCATGACGCGCAGCGGCGTGAGCCGCGATTCGCTGTTCTGAGGGCCGTGCCGGGCTGAGACAATCGGCCCATGACAGCAGCAGATGAATGGCTCAAGGTCGAATCGCTCGACCTCGAAGCGCAGGGCGTGGCGCACAACGCCGAAGGCAAGGTCGTCTTCATCGACGGGGCACTGCCCGGCGAAGAAGTTCGGGTGAGCGTGCAGCGCCGCAAGAACAACTGGGAGCAGGCGACCGTCGTCGACTTGCGCCGCGAGAGTTCGCAACGCGTGACCCCGCGGTGCCGGCACTTTGGCACCTGCGGGGGCTGCAAGATGCAGCATTTCCACGTGGGCGCGCAGGTCGCGACCAAGCAACGCGCGCTCGAAGACGCGTTGTGGCACCTGGGCAAGGTGAAGGCCGAGCGGGTGCTGCGGCCTATCGAAGGGCCGGCCTGGGGCTATCGCTACCGTGCACGCCTGTCGGTGCGTCACGTGGTGAAGAAGGGCAAGGTGCTGGTCGGCTTCCATGAACGCAAATCGAGCTATGTGGCCGACATGGACAGCTGCGAGGTGCTGCCCCCGCACCTGAGCGCGCTGCTGCTGCCTTTGCGCGGACTGATCGCCGCGATGGACCAGCGGGACCGTCTGCCGCAGATCGAGGTGGCGGTGGGTGACGAGGTGACGGCCTTGGTGCTGCGTCACCTGGAGCCTCTGAGCGCGGCTGACCTGCAACGCTTGCGCGACTTCGGCGCGCAGCACGACATTCAGTGGTGGCTGCAGCCCAAGGGCCCCGACACCGCGCATCGGCTGGACGAACGCGGCCCGCGCCTCGCCTACACCCTGCCCGAGTTCGGCATCACGATGCCGTTCAAGCCGACCGACTTCACCCAAGTGAACCACCAGATCAACCAGGTGCTGGTGGGCCAGGCGCTGAGGCTGCTGAGCGCGCAGCCGCAGGAGCGGGTGATCGACTGGTTCTGCGGGCTCGGCAACTTCACCTTGCCGATTGCGACGCAGGCGCAGCAGGTGCTCGGCATCGAAGGCAGCGAGGCGCTCGTCGCGCGCTCGCGCGAGAACGCGGCCTTCAACGGGCTGGCGGGCAGGACGGAGTTCTTGGCGCGCAACCTCTTCGAGATCACGCCGCAGGAGCTGGCGGACCATCGCCCTGCGGACAAATGGCTCGTCGACCCGCCGCGCGAAGGAGCTTTTGCGCTGGTGAAGGCGCTGGCCGAGCTGACGGCTGACCCGTCACTGGCGCCGGGCTACCCGGCGCCGTCCCGCATCGTCTACGTGAGCTGCAACCCGGCCACCTTGGCGCGCGACGCCGGCCTGCTGGTGCACCAGGCCGGCTACCGTTGCGTGGCCGCCGGAGCCGTCAACATGTTCCCGCACACCGCGCATGTAGAAAGCATGGCGGTCTTCGAAAAGAGCTGAGCACAAAGAGAAGGGGCCCCAAAAGGGGCCCCGCCTTCCGTCTTGCCGATGGGCGTCAGTCGCGCTCGCCACCGAAGATGCCGAGCAGGCTCAGCAGGTGCACGAACACGTTGTACACGTCCAGGTAGATTGCGAGCGTGGCCGTCACGTAGTTGGTTTCGCCACCGTCGACGATGCGCTTCAGGTCGTACAGCATGTAGGCTGAGAAGATCAGCACGGCCAGTACCGACACCGTCATCATGAGCGCCGGCATCTGCAGCCAGATATTGGCGACGCTTGCGACGATCAGGCCGATGACGCCGACGAACAGCCACTTGCCCAGGCCCGAGATGTCGCGCTTCATCGTGCTGGCCAGCGTCGCCATGCCGAAGAACACCAGGGCGGTGCCGCCGAAGGCCGTGGTGATCAGCTGGCTGCCGTTGCGGAAGTTGCCGAGCACCGCGCCGATCATGCGCGACAGCATCAGTCCCATGAAGAAGGTGAAGGCCAGCAGCAGGATCACGCCCAGGCCTGAGTTCTTGGTTTTTTCGATGGCGAAGAAGAAGCCGAATGCGACTCCCATGAACACCATGAAGCCAATGAAGGGGTTGGCGGCGAACCAGCTGAAGCCGAACTGAAGGCCGACCCAGGAGCCCACCACCGTGGGCACCAGCGACAGCGCGAGCAGCCAATAGGTGTTGCGCAGGACGCGGTTGCGCTGCTCAACGGACGGGACCGCGCCGGCGAAACCGTAGGCGGTCTGCAAGTTGTCGTTCATGGAACCTCCTTGAAGAGGACGATCGGATTCTGAGACCCGGACGCCAAAATTCTAGTTCCGCCCTGGGCAGGCAGCATCCACGAAAACGTGCAGCAGGGAGCGTGCCTGCCCGAGGCGGTGCTCAGGCGGCGACGGCGATCGGGATGTGGAGAGAGGTGATGCCGTGTTGGCGAGGCGCTGCCGAGCGGGCGGCTTCGAAGACGCTGCGCGCGCAGTCGGTGCAGCGCCCGCAGCAGGAGGCCACTCCGCTGTCCATCTGGAGTTCGTCAAAACTCGCACACCCGTTGTGGGCGTGGCGCTCGATGTCACGGTCGGAAACTCGCCGGCAGACGCAAACAATCATGTCGATCCTCGCCGCCCAAACTTCGGGCTGGTGGATCGCACTATAAATAAGAATGATTCGCAGTTCAAGTGCGACCAGACCCCTTTTGGGGACTGGTGGGCGCCCGTCGGTTCTGCAGCGCGCCGTCAGGAGGCGATTTCGCCCATCTGCGACTGCTGGTAGTTCTGCAGCCCGACCTTGTTGACCAGTTCGAGCTGGGTTTCCAGGAAGTCGATGTGCTCTTCGGTGTCGTCGAGGATGGTCTGCAACAGTTCGCGCGACACGTAGTCGCGCACCGATTCGCAATGGGCGATGCCGTCCTTGATGGTGGCTTGGGCGGCTTGCTCCAGCTTCAGGTCGCACTGCAGGACTTCCACAGTGTCCTCGCCGATCAGAAGCTTGCCGAGGTCCTGCAGATTGGGCAGGCCGTCGAGCGTAAGGATGCGATCCATGAGCTTGTCGGCGTGCTTCATTTCGCCGATGGACTCGGCATATTCCTTGGCCGCCAGCTTGTCCAGGCCCCAGTGCTTGAAGATCCTGTAGTGCAGGAAGTACTGGTTGATGGCCGTCAGTTCGTTCTTCAGCTGTGCGTTGAGGAACTCGATGACCTTCGCATCGCCCTTCATGGTCGTGTCCTTTTTGTTGGTGGGGAGAAGGCCCGATTATCAGAGCCTCGTGCGCACACACCGGATCTCACTACGCATCGATCAGGCTCTCAAAACGATACGCGTTCTCGTCCGCAATTGATGCGGTGGTGGGGTGTCGCGGCCGTGTGCTCGGGTACAATTCGAAGGTTTACCCGCAAACCCCCACCGCCCAGCGAAGCCTCTCGCTGTTCCCGCGAAAACTCCATCAGTTTTCCCACCGGTTTCATGCTCGTAGAGCAGAGCTGGGCGCGCACAAAACGGAGAATCGTGTGCCCCCGCCATTGCTGCCCAACCAAGCTCAGGCTCTTCTCGCACTCGCGGATGGAACGGTCTTCAAGGGTGTGTCGATCGGCGCTGCCGGCCACACCGTCGGTGAAGTGGTGTTCAACACCTCGCTCACCGGCTACCAGGAAATCCTGACCGATCCGAGCTACTGCCGCCAGATCGTCACGCTGACCTATCCACACATCGGCAACTACGGCATCAACCCAGAAGACGTCGAGGCCACGAAGGTGCATGCCGCCGGTCTCGTGATCAAGGATTTGCCGATCGTCGACTCCAATTTCCGCAAGACGATCGACCTCTCCGGCTACCTCAAGGCTGAAGGCACGGTCGCCATTGCCAACATCGACACCCGTCGCCTGACCCGCGTGTTGCGTACCACCGGAGCGCAAAACGGGTGCATCTTCACGCTGCCGCTCGGCGAGGCGTTGACACCAGCCCATACCGACAAGGCGATCGCGCTCGCCCGCTCGGCCCCGTCGATGAGTGGGCTCGACCTCGCCAAGGTGGTGACCCAGACCGAGGTGAGCGAGTGGACTGAAACCGAATGGTCGCTCGATGGCGGCTACGGCAAGCTGCAGTCCACCCGTTTCCATGTGGTGGCCTATGACTTCGGCGTGAAGCGCAACATCCTGCGCATGCTGGCCAGCCGCGGCTGCAAGGTCACGGTGGTGCCGGCGCAGACGCCTGCCGCCGAAGTGCTGAAGTACAAGCCCGATGGCATCTTCCTCAGCAACGGTCCCGGTGACCCTGAGCCCTGCGACTACGCCATCAGGGCGGCCCGCGAACTGATCGACGCCGGCATTCCGACCTTCGGCATTTGCCTCGGCCACCAGATCATGGCGCTTGCCTCGGGCGCCAAGACCTTCAAGATGAAGTTTGGTCACCACGGTGCGAATCACCCGGTGAAAGACCTCGACAACGGCCGCGTCAGTATCACGAGCCAGAACCACGGCTTCGCGGTCGACGAGAAGACGCTGCCCGCCAACCTGCGCGCCACGCACGTGAGCCTCTTCGACGGCACGCTGCAAGGTCTGGCCCGCACCGACAAACCCGCTTTCTGTTTCCAGGGCCACCCCGAGGCCTCCCCAGGACCGCATGACATTGGCTATTTGTTCGACCGCTTCACTGCGCTGATGGAGAAGAAGAATGCCTAAGCGCCAAGACCTCAAATCCATCCTCATCATCGGTGCCGGCCCGATCATCATCGGCCAGGCCTGCGAGTTCGACTATTCCGGCGCCCAGGCCTGCAAGGCACTGCGCGAAGAGGGCTACAAGGTCATCCTCGTCAACAGCAACCCAGCGACGATCATGACCGACCCGGAGATGGCCGATGTGACCTACATCGAGCCCATCACCTGGCAGGTGGTCGAGAAGATCATCGCCAAGGAGCGCCCCGACGCGATCCTCCCGACCATGGGCGGCCAGACCGCGCTCAACTGCGCGCTAGACCTGCACAAGAACGGCGTGCTCGCCAAGTACAACGTCGAGATGATCGGCGCGAATGAGAAGGCGATCGAGAAGGCCGAAGACCGCCTCAAGTTCAAGGACGCGATGACCGGCATCGGTCTGCACTCGGCCAAGAGCGGCATCGCCCACTCGATGGAAGAGGCGCTGGCGGTGCAGAAGCGCATCACGCAGGAGATCGGTGGCAACGGCTTCCCGATGGTGATCCGCCCGAGTTTTACGCTCGGCGGCACCGGCGGCGGCATTGCCTACAACCCAGAAGAGTTCGAAGAGATCTGCAAGCGAGGCCTCGACCTCTCGCCGACGAAAGAACTGCTGATCGAAGAGAGCCTCATCGGCTGGAAGGAATACGAGATGGAAGTCGTGCGCGACCGCGCCGACAACTGCATCATCGTGTGCTCCATCGAGAACCTCGACCCGATGGGCATCCACACCGGTGACTCCATCACGGTGGCTCCGGCGCAGACGCTGACCGACAAGGAATACCAGTTGTTGCGCAACGCCTCGATCGCCATCCTGCGCGAGATCGGCGTCGACACCGGCGGCTCCAACGTGCAGTTCTCGATCAACCCGCAGAACGGCCGCATGGTCGTGATCGAGATGAACCCGCGTGTGTCGCGCTCCTCCGCGTTGGCTTCCAAGGCGACCGGCTTCCCGATCGCCAAGGTCGCTGCCAAGCTGGCCGTCGGCTACACGCTGGACGAGCTGAAGAACGACATCACCGGTGGTGCTACGCCGGCTTCGTTCGAGCCGAGCATCGACTACGTCGTCACCAAGATCCCGCGTTTTGCGTTCGAGAAGTTCCCGGCGGCCGACTCGCACCTCACGACGCAGATGAAATCGGTGGGCGAGGTCATGGCGATGGGCCGGACCTTTCAGGAAAGTTTCCAGAAGGCCCTGCGCGGCCTCGAGACCGGTATCGACGGCCTGACCGAGCGCAGCACCGATCGGGATGAGATCATCGAAGAGATCGGCGAGCCGGGCCCGGAGCGCATCCTCTACGTCGGTGACGCCTTCCGCATCGGCATGAGCCTGAAGGAAGTTTTCGAGGAAACCGCCATCGACCCGTGGTTCCTGGCGCAGATCGAACAGTTGATCCAGATCGAAAAGTCGCTGGCGGGCCGTGCACTCGACGGCCTGAGCACCGAAGAGCTGCGCTACCTCAAGCAGAAGGGCTTCTCCGACAAGCGCCTGGCCAAGCTGCTTGGCACGAACCAGCACGCGGTGCGCGAAGCGCGTTGGGCGCAGAACGTGCGCCCGGTCTACAAGCGCGTCGACACCTGCGCGGCCGAGTTCTCCACGCAGACGGCCTACATGTACTCCACGTATGACGAGGAGTGCGAAGCCGAGCCCACCAGCAAGAAGAAGATCATGGTGCTCGGCGGTGGCCCGAACCGCATCGGCCAGGGTATTGAGTTCGACTACTGCTGCGTGCACGCGGCCCTCGCGATGCGCGAAGACGGCTACGAGACCATCATGGTCAACTGCAACCCGGAGACCGTGTCGACCGACTACGACACCTCTGATCGCCTGTACTTCGAGCCGGTGACGCTGGAAGACGTGCTCGAAATCGTCGACAAGGAAAAGCCGCTCGGCGTGATCGTGCAATACGGCGGCCAGACGCCGCTGAAGCTCGCACTCGACCTGGAGCGCGCCGGTGTGCCCATCGTCGGTACCACGCCCGATAGCATCGACATCGCCGAAGACCGCGAGCGTTTCCAGAAGCTTTTGCACGAGACTCGGCCTCAAGCAGCCGCCCAACCGCACCGCCCGCACCGAAGAGCAGGCGCTGCAACTGGCGCAAGAGATCGGCTACCCGCTGGTGGTGCGCCCGAGCTACGTGCTCGGCGGCCGTGCGATGGAAATCGTGCACGGCGACAAGGACCTCGAGCGCTACATGCGCGAAGCGGTGAAGGTGAGCGAGAAGTCGCCGGTTCTGCTCGATCGCTTCCTCGACGACGCGATCGAAGTCGACGTCGACTGCATCAGCGACGGCACCGACTGCATGATCGGCGGCATCATGGAGCACGTCGAACAGGCGGGCATCCACTCGGGCGACTCGGCCTGCTCGTTGCCGCCGTATTCGCTGCCGAAGACGCTGCAAGACGAACTGCGCCGCCAGACCGTGGCGATGGCCAAGGCACTGAAGGTCAAGGGCCTGATGAACGTGCAGTTCGCGATCCAGGGCGAAGGCGCCGATGCGATCGTCTACGTGCTCGAAGTTAACCCACGGGCCTCGCGTACGGTGCCCTTCGTCTCGAAGGCCACCGGCCAGCCGCTGGCCAAGATCGCCGCGCGCTGCATGGTGGGCCAGAAGCTTGCCGACCAGAAGGACAGCAAAGGCCGCGTGCCGGCGGAAGTGATCCCCCCGTACTTCTCGGTCAAGGAAGCCGTCTTTCCGTTCAACAAGTTCCCGGGTGTCGACCCGATCCTCGGGCCAGAAATGCGCTCGACTGGCGAGGTGATGGGCGCAGGCCGCAGCTTCGGCGAAGCCATGCTCAAGAGCCAGCTCGGTGCCGGCTCGCGCCTGCCCGACCGCGGCACGGTCTGCATCACAGTGAAGAACAGCGACAAGGCCCGTGCGGTGGCCGTAGCGCGTGACCTCGTGAAGCTTGGCTTCCAGGTCATCGCGACCAAGGGCACGGCGGCGGCGATCGCCGAAGGTGGCGTGCCGGTGAAGGTCGTCAACAAGGTCAAGGACGGCCGCCCCCACATCGTCGACATGGTCAAGGGCGGCGAGATCCAGCTGGTCTTCACCACCGTGGACGAGACGCGCACGGCAATTGCCGATTCACGCCACATCCGCCAGGCGGCGCTGGCCAACCGTGTCACGTACTACACGAGCATGGCCGGCTGCGAAGCCGCCGTCGAGGGCATGAAGCATCAGGACGATCTGGTGGTGCTATCCCTGCAGGAACTGCACGCGGAACTGCACTAGACTTTCTTGATCACTGGTATCCATCGGCCGCCGCCGAAGCTCCCGCAAGGGACCGGGCGGCGGCTCTCTTTTGGTTCGTCTTTTTTTGAGTCTCAAGGTTTCATCACCATGGCCACCATTCCCATCACCACCCGCGGCGCACAACTGCTGAAAGAAGAGCTGCACCGCCTGAAGACCGTGGAGCGCCATGCCGTGGTGCAGGCGATTGCCGAGGCACGCGCCCAGGGCGACCTGTCCGAGAACGCCGAGTACGAAGCCGCGAAGGACAAGCAGGGCTTCATCGAAGGCCGCATCCAGGAGATCGAAGGCAAGCTCGCCGCCGCGCAGATCATCGACCCGAGTTCGCTGAATGCCGGAGGCAAGGTCGTGTTCGGTGCAACGGTCGACCTGGAAGAGGAGTCGACCGGTGCCGCCGTCACCTACCAGATCGTGGGAGACGACGAGGCCGACCTGAAGCAGGGGCGCATTTCCATAAGCTCGCCCATCGCGCGTGCGCTCATCGGCAAGGATGTCGGCGCTGTAGCTGACGTGCAGGCGCCGGGTGGCGTCAAGAGCTACGAGATCGTCGACGTCCGCTACATCTGAGCGTGCGCATGGATCCGCGGCGACTCGCGGCCGTGGCAGCAGCCCTGTGGGCGGGGCTGATCGTGGGCATTGGCCTGATTGCGGCCCCGGCGGCTTTTGCTGTTCTGCAGCGCAGCGTGGCAGGTGCGGTGGCCGGGCGCATGTTCACCCACGAGGCTTATGTCGGCCTGGCGTTTTCGGCCTTGCTGCTGTGGGCGGTGCGCCGAGTGGCGCGCAGCGACGCGGCAGCGGGCCGCGGTTCCCAGCTCAGCCTTTCGCTGGTTCTGGTGCTGGTCGCCTTGTTTTGCACGGTCTTCGGCCACTTCGGCTTGCAGCCCATGATGGCGACGGCCCGTGCGGGCGAGGGCGCCTGGTCATTTGCGGCGCTGCACGGGGTCTCGGCCGCGCTTTTCGGCCTCAAGGGCCTGGTGCTCGTGGTGCTGGCGTGGCGGCTGACGAGGCCGCCCGCCTGAAGCCGCTCAGTCGGCCACTGTGCGCTTGATGCTGGTCTGCCGCTTGCGGGCCCGCTTGATCTGCCCGCCAGCGGCGACACGCTCGTTGCCCAGTACCTTCACCTTTTTGATCTGCGGGCGGTTGTTGCCGCTCTTGGAGAACTTGATGATCTTCACCACCTTGGGGCCGGCGCCGCGGTCTTCGCGCTCGGCCTTTTCCTTCGGGGGCATGGGACGCCAGAGGATCAGCAGCTTTCCGATGTGCTGGATGGGCGCTGCGTTCAACTCATCGCACAGCGTGGCGAACATCGCTTCTCGGGTGTCGCGCTCGTCGGAGAAGACGCGCACCTTGATCAGCCCGTGGGCCTTCAGCGCGGCATCGGTTTCCTTGATGACCGCGCTGGTGAGGCCTTCGCCGCCGATGCGGACGACGGGTTCCAGGTGGTGGGCTTGGGCGCGGAATTCTTTGCGCTGCGCGGGGCGGAGTTCGATGGCGGACATGTGCCTATTATCCGTGCCAAGGTGCGATGCTCTGGCCTTCCAATGAAAACGAACACCAAAAGCAAGAAGGTCAACAAGGCATGGTTGCACGACCATGTGACCGACCCCTACGTCACCCTGGCCCAGAAAGAGGGCTACCGGGCGCGGGCCGCCTACAAGCTCAAGGAAATCGACGAAACCCTGCATCTGATCAAACCCGGCCAGTTGGTGGTGGACCTGGGCTCGACGCCCGGCGCGTGGAGCCAATACGTCCGGCGCAAATTCGCGGTGGGAGGGGCGGCGCCCGGTTTGCTGCACGGAACGATCATTGCGCTCGATATCCTGGAGTTCGAGCCGATCGAAGGCGTGCATTTCATCCAGGGTGATTTCCGGGAGGCGTCCGTCCTGGCGCAACTCGAGGCCTTGGTCGCTGGCCGCCCGGTGGACGTGGTGGTGTCGGACATGGCGCCCAACCTCTCGGGCATCGCCAGCACCGATGCGGCCCGCATCCAGCATCTGGTCGAATTGGCCGTCGATTTCGCCCAAAACCACCTCAAGCCCCAGGGAGCCTTGGTGGCCAAGGTCTTTCACGGCGGCGGTTACAACGAGCTGGTCGCCCTGTTCAAAACGACATTCCGTGTGGTCAAAGCCCTGAAACCCAAGGCTTCGCGGGATCGATCGGCTGAAACCTTCCTGATCGGAATCGGTCTCAAGACGGGCGGTGTGGCGGCCGATAGGCCGGTGTGAAGAAATGCCGGGCGACCCGGCGGATACACCTCGCTGAGACGAGGGCGTGATTCGGCAGCTGAAATACTTGACTGAACTAGAATCCTCCCCATATGCCGTGGATGCAGGTCGCTTGGCCTGAGCGGAAGTTTTGATTGCAAAGGAGCCGCGGTGAACAACCAATGGTTTTCGAAGGTTGCTGTCTGGCTGGTGATTGCCCTCGTGCTGTTCACCGTGTTCAAGCAGTTCGACAAACCCCGCGTCGCCGAAAGCGTGACGTACACCCAGTTCATGGACGACGCGAAGGCCGGCAAGGTCAAGCGGGTCGAGGTCCAGGGCCGCAATCTCAAGGTCACGCCGAACGACGGCTCCGCCTACACCATCGCATCGCCTGGCGACATCTGGATGGTTGGCGACCTGATGAAGTACGGCGTGCAGGTGTCGGGCAAGGCCGATGAAGAGCCTTCGATCCTGATGAGCATCCTGGTCTCCTGGGGCCCGATGCTGCTGCTGATCGCCGTGTGGATCTACTTCATGCGCCAGATGCAGGGCGGCGGCAAGGGCGGCGCCTTCAGCTTCGGCAAATCCAAGGCCCGCATGCTCGATGAGGCCAACAACTCCACCACCTTCGCCGACGTCGCCGGTTGCGATGAAGCCAAGGAAGAGGTAAAGGAGCTTGTCGACTTCCTGAAAGACCCGCAGAAATTCCAGAAGCTCGGCGGTCGGATTCCACGCGGCGTGCTGCTGGTCGGCCCTCCGGGTACCGGCAAGACGTTGCTCGCCAAGGCCATCGCCGGCGAAGCCAAGGTGCCGTTCTTCAGCATCTCGGGTTCCGACTTCGTTGAGATGTTCGTCGGTGTCGGCGCCGCCCGCGTGCGCGACATGTTCGAGCAGGCCAAGAAGAGCGCGCCTTGCATCATCTTCGTCGACGAAATCGACGCCGTTGGCCGCCATCGTGGTGCCGGCCTGGGCGGCGGCAACGACGAGCGCGAGCAGACGCTGAACCAGATGCTGGTCGAGATGGACGGCTTCGAGACCAACCTCGGCGTGATCGTGATGGCGGCCACCAACCGGCCCGACATCCTCGACCCCGCGCTGCTGCGCCCGGGCCGTTTCGACCGCCAGGTTTACGTGACGCTGCCCGACGTGCGTGGCCGCGAGCAGATCCTCAACGTGCACATGCGCAAGGTGCCCGTCGGCCAGGACATCCGTGCCGACATCCTCGCCCGCGGCACGCCCGGCTTCAGCGGTGCCGATCTGGCCAACCTGGTCAACGAGGCGGCTCTCTTTGCTGCGCGCCGCAACGGCCGCGTGGTCGAGATGGTCGACTTCGAGAAGGCCAAGGACAAGATCATGATGGGCCCCGAGCGCAAGTCCATGGTCATGCCCGAGGAAGAGCGCAAGAACACGGCGTACCACGAGGCCGGCCATGCCCTGGTGGCGCGCCTGATGCCCAAGACCGACCCGGTCCACAAGGTCACGGTGATCCCGCGCGGCCGTGCGCTGGGCGTCACGATGCAGTTGCCCGAAGGCGACCGCTACAGCCTGGACAAGGAGCGCATGCTCTCGACCATCAGCGTGCTCTTCGGTGGCCGCATTGCGGAAGAGGTGTTCATGAACCAGATGACCACCGGCGCCAGCAACGACTTCGAACGCGCGACGCAGATCGCCCGCGACATGGTCACCCGCTACGGCATGAGCGAGGCAATGGGCCCGATGGTCTACGCCGAGAACGAGGGCGAGGTCTTCCTCGGCCGCTCGGTCACCAAGACGACCAACGTCTCGGAAGAGACGATGCAGAAGGTCGACCTGGAAGTGCGCCGCATCATCGACGAGCAGTACTCGGTGGCCCGCAAGCTGATCGAGAACAACCAGGACAAGATGCACGCCATGGCCAAGGCGCTGCTCGAATGGGAAACCATCGACACGGAGCAGATCGACGACATCATGAACGGGCGCCCGCCGCGCCCGCCCAAGGACTGGAACCCGGCCTCGGGCAAGTCGGGTGGCAACACGCCGCCGGTCAACCCGGACAGCGCGCCGGCTGCCGCCTGAGCGGCGCCGAGGGCACATCGCACAACGGGGCTTCGGCCCCGTTTTTCTTGGGTCTCACCGCAGCATGACCGTGATCTGGCAGACCACCCGCTTCCGCATCGACCTCAGCCGCCCGCGGGTGATGGGCATCGTAAACATCACACCCGATTCGTTCTCGGACGGTGGCCGCCACGCCACGACGCAAGCCGCGGTGGCCTATTGCGAGCAACTGCTGAAGGAGGGGGCCGACATGCTCGACCTCGGAGGCGAATCGAGTCGCCCTGGTGCCGAGCCTCTGCCGCTCGAAGAGGAGCAGGCCCGCGTGCTGCCCGTGCTGCGGGAAGCCTTGAAGCTGGGCGTGCCGGTCTCGGTCGACACCTACAAGCCCGAGACGATGCGCGCCGCCCTGGAACTCGGTGCCGACATCGTCAACGACATCTACGCGCTGCGCTGGCCGGGCGCCGTGGAGGCCGTGGCGGCGCACCCCGGCTGCGGCGTTTGCCTGATGCACATGCAGGGAGAGCCGATGTCCATGCAGCAACGGCCCATCTACGGCGATGTGCTGGATGAGGTGGGTCGCTTCCTGCGGGACCGCGCAGCGCTTCTCGAACAAGCCGGCGTGCAGCGCGAGCGCATCACGCTGGACCCGGGCATCGGCTTCGGCAAGACCGTCGAGCACAACGTGGCGCTGCTAGCGCGCCAACGTGAGCTGCTGGGCTTGGGCTACCCACTGCTCATCGGCTGGTCACGCAAAAGCAGCCTCGGTGTCTTGACGGGGCGCCCGGTCGAGCAGCGCCAGGCGGCAAGCCTTGCTGCCGCGCTCGCAGCCGCGGTGCGCGGCGCCAAGGTGCTGCGCGTCCACGACGTGGCCGCTACCGTCGACGCCCTCAAGGTGGGGGAAGCTGCGGGGCTCTGGCCCTGAAACGCTGCTGCACAATTCCGGGGCAGGACGACAGCACGCCTCTCACGACATCACAACATGAGCAGAACTTATTTCGGCACCGACGGCATCCGCGGCACGGTGGGGCAATCGCCCATCACCCCTGACTTCATGCTGCGCCTCGGCCATGCGGTCGGCCGGGTGCTGAAGGGGCAGAGCGGTCGGCCCACGGTGCTGATCGGCAAGGACACGCGCATCTCGGGCTACATGATCGAGTCGGCGCTGGAGGCGGGCTTCGCCTCGGCCGGGGTCGACGTGCTGCTGACCGGCCCGCTGCCCACGCCGGGTGTGGCTTACCTGACCCGCGCGCTGCGGCTCGACTTGGGCGTGGTCATCAGCGCCTCGCACAACCCGTACGGCGACAACGGCATCAAGTTTTTTTCCGCCCACGGCCAGAAGCTGCCTGACGAATGGGAACGGGCGGTGGAAGCGATGCTCGACGAAGCCCCGCGCTGGGTCGATTCGTCTCAGCTCGGCAAGGCGCGCCGCATCGACGACGCCCGCGGCCGCTACGTCGAGTTCTGCAAGAGCACCTTCGGCAACGACCTGTCGCTGAAGGGCCTGAAGGTGGTGGTCGACGCCGCGCACGGCGCGGCGTACCAGATCGCACCCGAGGTGTTCCATGAACTCGGGGCCGAGGTCGTGTGCATCGGCTGCAGCCCGGACGGCACCAACATCAATGCCGGTTTCGGCGCTACCGCGCCCGATGCGCTGGTGAAGGCCGTGAAGGAGCACGGCGCCGACTACGGCGTGGCGCTCGATGGCGACGCCGACCGGCTGCAGCTGGTCGACGCCGGTGGCCGTCTCTACAACGGTGACGAGCTGCTCTACGTGATGGTGGCCGATCGACTGGCGCAGGGCCAGCGTGTCAACGGGGCCGTGGGCACGCTGATGACCAACATGGCCGTCGAGGTGGCCCTGAAAGGCCAGGACATCGAATTCGTGCGCGCCAAGGTCGGCGACCGCTACGTGCTCGAAGAGTTGTCCGCTCGCGGCTGGCTGCTCGGCGGCGAAGGCTCCGGCCATCTGCTGGCGCTCGACAAGCACACCACCGGAGACGGCATCGTCAGCGCCTTGCAGGTGCTGCAGGCGGTGATGCGCGGCGGCCGCTCGCTGGCCGAGTTGCTGGCGCCGGTGTCGCTGTTCCCGCAGGTGCTGATCAACGTCCGCCTCCAGCCGGGGCAGGATTGGAAGGCGACCCCCGGCCTGGCGGACCTTCAGGCCCAAGTCCAGCGGGAGCTGGGGCAGGACGGGCGCCTCCTGATCCGACCGTCCGGCACCGAGCCACTTGTCCGCGTGATGGTCGAGGCCCGCGACGCCGGATTGGCGAAATCTTGTGCGGAGCGTCTCGCCAATCTCCTCAAAGCCGGCTGATTTCCGGCTTTTTGACAGTTCCAAGACCTGTTTGTGACAGCCTTCGGGCCGTCGCCCGAATGTCACACGACTGTCATCTGCGACTTCTACAGTGCCGGCAGTCCCTCTGTCAGCCCTCTGGAAAGGCGCAACCATGACCTACCCCATCGTTCGACTCGCAACCACCGCCGCCCTCTCGCTGCTCGCCGCCGCGGCCTCTGCCCAGGACGTGACCGGCGCCGGCGCTACGTTCCCCGCTCCGCTGTACGCCAAGTGGGCCGATGCCTACAACAAGGCGACCGGCGTGCGCATCAACTATCAGTCGGTCGGCTCTGGCGCCGGCCTGAAGCAGATCGGCAGCAAGACGGTGGACTTCGGCGCATCGGACATGCCGCTCAAAGACGACGTCCTGCAAAAGGACGGCCTGATCCAGTTCCCGACCGTGATTGGCGGCGTGGTGCCGGTCGTCAACATCGCCGGCATCAAGCCGGGGCAGATCAAGCTCACCGGCCAGGTGCTGGGTGACATCTATCTGGGCAAGATCACCAAGTGGAACGATGCCGCCCTCGTGGCACTGAACCAGGGTGTGCCGCTGCCTGACGCCGCGATCTCGGTGGTGCGCCGCGCCGACGGCTCGGGCACGAGCTTCATCTTCACGAACTACCTGTCCAAGGTGAACGCCGAATGGCAAGCCAAGGTGGGCGAGGGCACGGCCGTGAACTGGCCGACCGGCGCCGGCGGCAAGGGCAACGAAGGCGTGGCCGCGTTTGTCAACCGCCTGCCGAACTCCATCGGCTACGTCGAGTACGCCTACGTCAAGCAGAACAAGATGACGTACACGCTGTTGAAGAACAAGGACGGCAACTTCGTGGCCCCCGACGACCTCAACTTCAAGGCCGCTGCTGCCGGCGCCGACTGGGCCAAGACCTTCTACCAGGTGCTGACCGAGCAGCCTGGCAAGGACGCCTGGCCGCTCACGGGCGCGACCTTCATCATGATGCACAAGCAGCAGGACAAACCTGCCCAGGCCGCCGCCACACTCAAGTTCTTCGACTGGGCCTATGCCAACGGCGACAAGGCCGCCGCAGAACTGGAATACGTGGCGCTGCCGGATTCGGTGAAGAACCTGGTCCGCAAGCAGTGGGCGCAGATCAAGGATGCGGGCGGCAAGCAAGTCGCTGGCCTCTGATCGTCCGAAGCTCATAGAAGTCGCGGCGCAGGCCCTGGGAAGGGCTGCGCCGCTCTCAAGACGGAGGGACCTTGGCCGCTACACTCCCCGCATCTCACTACGATCAGGACAAGATGGACCGCTCCGACCCGATGGGGCGACCGCCGTCCCGCCGGCGTGTCATGCCCTGGGCCGACACCCTGTTCTCGGTGCTTGCGCATGGCGCCGCGATCCTGACCCTGCTGATGCTGGTCGGCATCATCATCTCGCTGCTGATCGGGGCCATGCCCGCGATCCAGGAATATGGCCTCGGTTTCCTGGTGAGCAGCGACTGGGACCCGGTGCAGAACAAGTACGGCGGCCTCGTGATGATCTACGGCACGCTGATGACCTCGCTGATCGCACTGGTCATTGCCGTGCCGGTGAGTTTTGGTATCGCGCTCTTCCTCACGGAGCTTTCACCCGGGTGGTTGCGCCGCCCGCTGGGCACGGCGATCGAGCTGCTCGCCGCTGTGCCGTCGATCGTCTACGGCATGTGGGGCCTGCTGGTGTTCAGCCCGGTGCTGTCGACCTACGTGCAGCAGCCGCTGCAGTCGCTCTTTGGCAACACGCCCTTCCTGAAGGATCTGGTGTCGGGGGCGCCGGTGGGCATCGGCATCCTGTCGGCGGGGATCATCCTCGCGATCATGATCATTCCCTTCATCGCCTCGGTGATGCGCGACGTGTTCGAAGTCACGCCGGCGATGCTGAAGGAGTCGGCCTACGGGCTCGGCGCCACCACCTGGGAAGTGGTGTTCAAGGTGGTGCTGCCGTACACCAAGACCGGCGTCATCGGCGGCATCATGCTCGGCCTCGGCCGCGCGTTGGGTGAGACGATGGCCGTCACCTTCGTGATCGGCAACGCCAACCAGCTCAACGGCCCTTCGCTCTTCGAAGCGGCCAACAGCATCACCTCGGTGCTGGCCAACGAGTTCGCCGAAGCTGGCGAAGGGCTGCACCAGGCCTCGCTGCTGTACCTGGCGCTGGTGCTGTTCTTCATCACCTTCGTCGTGCTGTCGCTGTCGAAGCTGCTGCTGGCGCAGCTCAAGAAGAGTGAAGGAACGCGCACATGAGCACCACGATCTCTGCCGCGCGCCTGGCCAAGCACAAGGGCCGCAAGCGCATCAACGCGATTGCGCTGACCCTCTCGCTGGCGGCCATGGCCTTCGGCCTCTTCTGGCTGATCTGGATCCTGATCGAGACGGTGCGGCTGGGCTTTGGCGGCCTGGCGTGGTCGGTGTTCACCGAGATGACGCCGGCGCCGATGGCCGACACCGGCGGCCTGGCCAACGCGCTGATGGGCTCGCTGATGATGGTGATGCTCGCCACGCTGGTCGGTACGCCGATTGGCGTGATGGCCGGCGTTTACCTTGCCGAATACGGCCAGAAGACCTGGCTCGGTGGCGTTACCCGCTTCATCAACGACATCCTGCTCTCGGCACCGTCGATCGTGATCGGCCTCTTCATCTACGCCGTGGTCGTGGCGCGCATGAAGAGCTACTCGGGCTATGCAGGCGTTCTGGCCCTGGCGCTGATCGTGATCCCGGTCGTGATCCGCACCACCGAGAACATGCTCGCGCTGATCCCGAATGCACTGCGGGAGGCGGCCTACGCGCTGGGCACGCCCAAGTGGAAAGTCATCTCCAGCGTCACGCTGAAGGCGGCACGCGCCGGCGTCATGACCGGGGTGCTGCTGGCCTTTGCGCGCATCGCGGGTGAGACGGCTCCGCTGCTCTTCACGGCGTTGTCGAACCAGTTCTGGTCGACCAACCTGTCGGCGCCGATGGCCAACTTGCCGGTGACCATCTTCAAGTTCGCGATGAGCCCCTACGAGAACTGGCAGAAGCTGGCGTGGGCGGGCGTCTTCCTGATCACCCTCGGCGTGCTGGCTCTGAACATCGTGGCGCGGGTCTTCTTCCGCAACAAACACTGATTCCGAAAGCGGCTCCCCATGGACACCAAAGTCGACGGCCTCGTGACCGAAAAACCCAAGCTCTCGGTTCGCGATCTCAACTTCTACTACGGCGCGTTCCACGCGCTCAAGCGCATCAACCTCGACATCCCGGAAAAGAAGGTCACGGCCTTCATCGGCCCGTCGGGCTGCGGGAAATCGACCCTGCTGCGCACGTTCAACCGCATGTTCGGCTCTATCCCGAACAGCGCGCAGAAGGCGAGATCATCATCGACGGGGAGAACATCCTCACCTCCAAGCACGACGTGTCGCTGGTCCGGGCCAAGATCGGCATGGTCTTCCAGAAGCCCACGCCGTTCCCGATGTCGATCTACGACAACATCGCCTTCGGCGTGCGCCTCTTCGAGAACCTGCCGCGCGTCGAGATGGACGAGCGCGTCGAATGGGCGTTGAAAAAGGCGGCCTTGTGGAACGAAGTGCGCGACAAGCTCGACCAGAGCGGCTCGGGCCTGTCGGGCGGCCAGCAGCAACGTCTGTGCATCGCCCGCGGCATTGCGATCAAGCCGGAAGTGCTGCTGCTTGACGAACCCTGCTCGGCGCTTGACCCGATCTCCACCGGCAAGATCGAAGAGTTGATCCACGAACTGAAAAGCGACTACACCGTCGTGATCGTGACCCACAACATGCAGCAGGCGGCGCGTTGCTCCGACTACACCGCCTACATGTACCTGGGTGACCTGATCGAATTCGGGCCCACGTCCGGATCTTCATGAAGCCGAAGAAGAAAGACACCGAGGACTACATCACCGGCCGTTTCGGCTGATGATTCAAAGGCGAGGACGAAGCGATGAGCGAAAAACATCTCTCGACACAGTTCGATAGCGAACTCAGCGGCATTTCGAACCGTGTGCTCGAAATGGGCGGTCTGGTCGAGTCCCAGGTGGCGCAATCGGTCTATGCGCTGACGAATTTCAGCGGCGACGTCGCGACCGACGTGCTCCGCAACGAAGAGCGCGTGAATGCGATGGAAGTCGAGATCGACCGCGATCTGTCGACGATCATCGCGCGCCGGCAGCCGACGGCGCGCGACCTGCGCCTGCTGATCGCGATCTCGAAGACGATTGCCAACCTCGAGCGCGTGGGTGACGAGGCGGCGCGTATCGCCCGCACGGTGCAGCGGCTCATCAACACGGGGGTGTCCAGCCGCCTGCGCCTGCCGGTCAACGACCTGGCCTACGAGGCTGAACTCGCGATTGCCCAGCTGCGTAAGGCGCTCGACGCGTTTGCCCGGCTCGACACCGCCAAGGCGGTCGAGGTGCTCAAGCAGGACGATCAGATCGACCAGGAATTCGACGGCCTGTTGCGCAAGCTCATCACCTACATGATGGAAGACCCGCGCACCATTTCCGCCAGCATCGACCTCGTCTTCGTGGCCAAGGCCATCGAGCGGGTGGGGGATCACGCCAAGAACCTCGCCGAGGTCATCATCTACATCGTCAAGGGGACCGACGTGCGGCACAACCCGGTCGAGACCGTAGAGTCGATGGTCAAGTGAGCGGAGCACAAGCATGAGCCAAGTTCTGGTGGTGGAGGACGAGTCGGCGATCGCCGAGCTGATGTCCATCAACCTGCGCCACGCGGGCTATGAGGTCGTGATCGCGGTAACGGCCGACGAGGCGCAGCAGCAGGTCGATCGGGTGCTGCCCGACCTCGTCGTTCTGGATTGGATGCTGCCGGGCCAGTCGGGCCTGCAGCTGGCCAAACGCTGGCGCTCGCAGCCGCGCACGCGCGACCTGCCGATCATCATGCTCACCGCGCGTGCCGAAGAGGCCGACAAGATCTCCGGCCTCGATGCCGGGGCCGACGACTACCTCACGAAGCCGTTCTCGACGCACGAGCTGATGGCGCGCATCCGCGCGGTGCTGCGCCGCAAGGCGCCCGAGGCGCTCGACTCTGCAGTGGAGATCGGCCGCCTGAAGCTCGACCCGGCGACGCGGCGTGTGTCGCGTGACGGACAAGAGGTGCGTCTCGGCCCGACCGAGTTCCGCCTGCTGCATTTCTTCATGACGCACCCTGAGCGCGTGCACAGCCGCTCGCAGCTCCTCGATCGTGTGTGGGGTGATCATGTCTTCATCGAAGAGCGCACGGTCGACGTGCATGTGAAGCGCCTGCGTGAAGCTCTCACGCCGGTGCAATGCGCGCACATGATCGAAACCGTCCGCGGCGCTGGCTATCGGCTGACGCAGCAGGTGCAGACGCTGTCTGCGTGATACCCGTGGACTGGTTGCTGACGAGGCTCCTGATCGCGGTGATTGCCGTGGCCTTGGGCGGCTTTGTCGGCTACCTGGCCGGCCATGCCGCACATGGCCCCGTGGTGGGCGCCGTGATTGGCAGCGCCATTGGCGCCTGCCTCGTGGTCCTGGCCGACACGCTGCGCGGATACCGGCTCTCGCGCTGGCTCAGTGGCAGCCAGGAAGGCCAGGCCCCGCGCGACACCGGTTTCTGGGGCGAGATCGGCTACCGGGTGGAGCGCTCCATCCGCCTGCGCGAGAAAAGCATGCAGACCGAGCAGACGCGCCTTGCGCAGTTCATCTCGGCCATGGAAGCCTCGCCCAACGGCGTGCTGCTGCTCGACGAGGCCGACCAGATCACCTGGTGCAACGCCATGGCGGCGAACCACTTCGGCCTCGACCCCGAGCGCGACAAGCGCCAGCGTGTGACCAACCTCGTGCGTGCCCCCGTGTTCGTGGCGCACCTGCAGGCTGGGCAGTATGGCGAAACCCTGCTGATCCCCGACCCACGCGGCCGTGGGACCTTGTCGGTGCTGGTGCGAAGCTACGGCGAAGGGCTCAAGCTCGTGCTGTCGCAAGACGTCACCGAGCGTGAGCGCTCCGAGGCGATGCGGCGCGACTTCGTGGCCAACGTGTCGCACGAGATCCGTACGCCGCTCACGGTGCTCGCGGGTTTCATCGAGACGATGGGCAACCTGCCGCTGACCGAAGTCGAGCGCCGCCGGGTGCTCACGCTGATGTCGCAGCAAACCCAGCGCATGCAGACGCTGGTGAGCGACCTGCTCACGCTGGCTCAACTCGAAGGTGGCCCGCGGCCGCCAATCGACCGCTGGGTGCCGGTGGGCAAGCTGCTCGGGCAGGCGCATGCCGATGCGGCGTCGCTGTCGATGGGGCGCCACCAGTTCATCGTCTCGGAAGACGTCGACGCGCAGATCGCCGGCCTGGAAAGCGAGCTGATGAGTGCTGTCGGCAATCTCGTGACGAATGCCGTGCGTTACACGCCTGAAGGCGGGCGCATCTCGGTGATGTGGAAGCGGCGCGACGATGGCTCCGGCGAAATCACGGTGAGCGACACTGGCATCGGCGTGTCGCGCGAACACATTCCCCGTCTGACCGAGCGCTTCTATCGGGTCGACGGCAGCCGTTCGCGTGAGACCGGCGGCACGGGGCTCGGCCTGTCCATCGTCAAGCACGTCGTGCAGCGGCACGGTGGCGGATCTCGATGTGCAGAGCGAACTCGGCAAGGGGTCGAGCTTCAGTTTGGTGTTCCCGGCGGCGCGTGTGCGGGTGCCGGAGCCCACGGTGTCGGTGGACGGCAAGGCTGTGGTCAAGCAGACCGCGCCGGCCGGAGACGAAAAGGTGGCGCGTTAACGCCCTGGCGTCTCGGCGCTGCTGCGGCGGTACACGGCGATGACCTCGTCCTTGTCCACTGGCCTGCGTTCCCGTGCGACCAGCAACCAACCCGCAGGTGCGGGTGCACGCCGGTTGACGGTCTCAGGCAGCAGCAGGAATTCGCAGCGCGTGGCGTCACCGGGCATCTTGCCTTCGACGCGGTAGTCGCCGAAGTATTCCAGCGCCGCGAGTTGCGCCCGCGACATGCCGGGTGCAGCGATGCACGCATCGCGCGGCACATGCTGACTGATGCGCACGATGAGCGGGCGGTAGCTGCGGGCGTAGTCGAAGAGCGGCAGGCCGAGCGACATCACGAGCATCCAGCACACCGCCACGCCGCTGGCCGGCAGCACCATGCTCTTCCACAAAGGGTGGCGATTGCGCCCGGTTCGCCACTGCACGAGCCACAGCCAGGCGAGGGTGCCCAGCACCGCGACCGTGAGCGCGATGGCGGAGAACTTGGGTGTGAAACCGGGGGCGAGCTTCATCACGTTGGCCGCGGGTTTGGCCGGGAAGCCGGTGTAGACCGAGGCGTAGATGACCCAGATCGCGATCACCCAGATGGTGAAGAAGAACACCGAGAACCAGTCGATCGCGGCGGAGGTGCCGCGGTGCAGCGTCGGCAACGCGAAGGACGCGAGGACTGCCAGCGGCGGCAGCATCAGCATCAGCGCCCGATCCGACCCGCCCATGGCGACGCAGGCCACCAGGCTGACCAGCGCACTGCCCAGCGGCACGGCGATGTGCCGGTGCAGCAGATGTGCGCGCCAGCGCCAGAGCGTCCATAGCGCCAGCGGCCAGGCCGGCCAGGTGAACCATGCCAGGAGGCGGATGAGGCTGAAAAACTGGCCACCGTCGGCATAACCCTGCAGCCGCCAGCCCCAGGCCTGCAGCGAGAGGGCGACGAGGGCGGCGAGCGCAGCCGAGAGCACGATCCAGCGCGTGAAACGACGTGCAGGTTCATAGCTCGAATACCAGCAGGCCACCGCCCCGGCCCCGGCCAGCATCATGGCGATGCTCGGGGCACCGCTGGCCGCCAGCGCCGGCAGCGCGATGAGCGCGGCCACGCGGCTCTGCCAGGGTCTGAACGGGCAGGCGGCCAACGCGTAGAGGAAGAGGGCGACGCTTGCGAGCTGGGCCAGCTCCGGCGTGGTCTCGTGCCCCAGTTGCAGCAGTCCGAGGCTTGCGATCAGGGCGAGCAAGGCGCCATCGGCAATCGCGCGGGCGTAGTCAACCGGGCTCGCCTCGCCGCCGAATGCAAATGGAATCGGCTGAGCGGCATCGGTGCGCGCGAGGTGGTAGGTGCTGTACCAGGTCCAGACGAAGGCGAGCCCGAGCAGGATGGCGAAGGGCACCCGGGCAGCCAGTTCCGGAGCGACCAGTCCACCCGACAGTTTGATGAACAACGCGCCCAGCCAATAGGGCAGCAGTGCGGCGTCTGCAGGCAGGCCGCCGACCATGGGCGTGAGCCAGGGGGTGTGGCCCTGCGCGATGTTGAACATGTAGCCGAACGCGGAGATGTCGGCGCTTTTCCAAGGGTCCCGCCCGAAAACCCCCGGCAGCAGGTAGGCGGCGCATAGCAGGATCAGGGCCACCCGCGGGAGGCGGCTGGCGGCACGTTCGGTGACGAGGGCGGGCTTGGGGGTGTTCAAGCTTGAGGTGTTAGGCGTGGCGTCGGCAGACAGACGGCGATGATGCAGCAAGTTCGGCGCGTGGCCGTCGGCACTGCGCGCGGGGAAACAAAAAAGGCAGCCGAGGCTGCCTTTCCGTGTGGACCTTGCGGTGCTTACTTCTTGAGGTGCGCAAACTTGTTGCGGAACTTCTCGACGCGGCCGCCGAGGGAGTCGACGCTCTTTTGCGTGCCGGTGTAGAAGGGGTGCGATTCGCTGGTCGTTTCGAGCTTGAACAGCGGCACTTCACGGCCGTCGTCGAGCTTGATGGTTTCCTTGGTCTGAGCGCACGAGCGCGTCACGAACTTGAAACCGTTGGACAGGTCGACGAAGCAGACGTCGCGGTAGTTGGGGTGAATGCCTTCTTTCATGGGGAGCCTCTTCGCGTAAAGGTCGGGAGCCACACCGAACCGTTCGGCGCACTTTCCGGATGGCGGAAAACCCGCGATTATGCCACGCGGCTTAGCCGCCGCGTCGCATCATGTCGAAGAAATCGAGGTTGTTCTTCGTGGATTTCATCTTGTCGAGGATGAATTCCATCGCCTCGATCTCATCCATCGGATAGAGCAACTTGCGCAGGATCCAGGTCTTTTGAAGGATCTCGGGCTTGAGCAGCAGCTCCTCGCGCCGCGTGCCGCTCTTGTTCAGGAGGATCGACGGGTAGACCCGCTTTTCGGCCATGCGGCGATCCAGGTGGATTTCGCAGTTGCCGGTGCCCTTGAACTCTTCGTAGATGACTTCGTCCATGCGGCTGCCGGTGTCGACCAGCGCAGTGCCGATGATGGTCAGCGAGCCGCCTTCCTCGATGTTGCGCGCGGCACCGAAGAAGCGCTTCGGGCGCTGCAGCGCGTTGGCGTCGACACCACCGGTCAACACCTTGCCGGAGGAGGGCAGCACGTTGTTGTACGCGCGAGCGAGGCGGGTGATCGAGTCGAGCAGGATCACCACGTCCTTCTTCATTTCGACCAGGCGCTTGGCGCGCTCGATCACCATCTCGGCGACTTGCACGTGGCGGGCGGCGGGCTCGTCGAAGGTCGAGCTGATGACTTCGCCGCGCACGGTGCGCTGCATTTCGGTCACTTCTTCCGGGCGCTCGTCGACGAGCAGCACGATGAGGTAGACGTCGGGGTGGTTGGCGACGATGGCATGCGCCAAGTGCTGCATCATCACCGTCTTTCCGCTCTTGGGAGGCGCGACCAGCAGAGCGCGCTGGCCTTTGCCCAGCGGTGCGATGAGGTCGATGATGCGGCTGGTGATGTTCTCGTCGCCCTTGATGTCACGCTCGAGCTTGAACGCCTCTTTCGGGAAGAGCGGCGTCAGATTCTCGAACATGATCTTGTGTTTGCTCTCCTCAGGCGTCAGGCCGTTCACGCGGTCGACCTTCACCAGCGCGAAGTAGCGCTCGCCGTCCTTGGGCACGCGCACTTCGCCTTCGATCATGTCGCCGGTGTGCAGGTTGAAGCGGCGGATCTGGCTGGGCGAGAGGTAGATGTCGTCGGTCGACGCCATGTAGCTCGTGTCGGGCGCGCGCAGGAAGCCGAAGCCGTCGGGCAGCACTTCGAGGACACCGTCGCCGAACACTTGCTCGCCGGCCTTGGCGCGCTTCTTCATGATCGCGAACATCAGCTCCTGCTTGCGCATGCGCGAGACGTTCTCGATCTCCAGCTCTTCGCCCATCTTGATGAGCGCGGAGACGTGGAGGGCTTTCAGTTCGGAGAGGTGCATGGGCGATGACCCTGGGTGAGAACGCCGATTGGCTGCAGGCTGGCGTTGCGCCTGGCACATTGCAGGCTACCGCAATGGAAACGCTCGAAATGCGCGTTACAGGAACGCCGCAGGAACTTGGAGTTGGGGGCCGAACCGACGCGCCATAGCGGGCGTGGTGGCGGGAGTCTTCAGGCGGTGACGCGGGACCGGCTTAGAAACCAGCGAACCCGCGCCAACGCGATAGCGGAATTATAGATGACCGTCGAGGAACGCCGTCAACTGGGCTTTCGACAACGCGCCCACCTTGGTTGCGGCCAACTGGCCACCCTTGAAGAGCATCAGCGTCGGGATGCCGCGGATGCCGAACTTGGCAGGCACGTCGCGGTTCTCGTCGACGTTCATCTTTGCGATTTGCAAGCGACCGTCGTAATCCTTGGAGACTTCGTCGAGAATCGGCGCGATCATTTTGCAAGGGCCGCACCATTCAGCCCAATAGTCAACCAGCACCGGCTTGCTCGACTGAAGCACGTCGCTCTCGAACGATGCATCGGTGGTGTGTTTGATCAGTTCACTGCTCATTGTCCTGTCCTCGTCTGGGGCCGCTTGTGGCAAGCGGCAAGGCGGAATGATTCTGACACAAACCCCCTTTTGCCTCCCTGTGGCGCGGTCTCGGCTTTTTTATGACAGCGATAGTCCGGCAGGCTCTTGAAACGGGGGCCGGCTGGACCGACATCGCGGCGCGCGTGAGGCAGTGGGCCTATGCGCGCGGACTGGCCTTGCACACGGTGGTGGTGCTGGTGCCCTTCGCCCAGCAGCTGCCTCCGGCTCGCAAAGCCTTTGCGCAGCTGGGGGGCTGGCAGCCACGGATCGAAACGACGCGCACGCTGGCCGCATCACTCGGGCCAGCACCGCGCAGCGCCGAGGGCCAAATCAGCTTCGACGCCGCGACCGATCGCCTGCATGCCGCGCGCCTGCTGCGCGGACAATCGTGGGTGTCGCGCGACCCGCTTGCCTTCGATGACGCGGTGGCCGCGGTGGTGACGACCGCGCATGCCTTGCTCAAGGCCGCGGCTGCGGTCGAACCTGCGGCGCGTGCCGCTCATTGGCAGCGTGGGCGCGAGTTGTTGGCTACGGTCGCCGGCGTCGGCGCTATCGAACGCGGGCTCGCGCGAGTAGCGCTTGAATGGGCGGCAGCGGCGCCGACGCCGATCACCGATGCACTGTTCGACTGCCGCTTCGCATGGGTGGTGATTCAGTCTGGGGGAGAGGATCCACTGGCCCAGCGCGTGATGGCAGCGATGCCCGAGGACGTGCCGTGTCTGGTGCTCGACGCCGACGCCAGGGTGCACGACGCCCTTGCACCGTGGTTGTCGATGGCCTCTTGCGAAGGGTTCGAGCACGAGGCTTTGTGTGCGGCCGCGCAGGTGCTGGACCATGTCCGTCGCGGCGATGCGCCGGTGGCGCTGGTCGCACAGGATCGTCTGCTGATGCGTCGGGTGCGCGCACTGCTGGAGCGCCACGGTGTGGCCGTGCAGGACGAGACCGGCTGGAAGCTCTCGACCACCCGTGCCGCGGCCCAGGTGATGGCCTTGTTGCGTGCGGCCGCACCGCAGGCGTCGACCGATCTGCTGCTCGATTGGCTCAAGACCACCGCCTGGCCGCGAGCCACCGTGGCGCAGATCGAAGCCGTGTGCCGCAGGGAAGGGTGGACTCAGATCACCTCGCTCGACGCCGATCGATTGCGCGGCGCGGCGATGCCCCTCTGGCTGGACGCCATGGGGTTGTTGCAGACCTTCTCGGCTTCGCGCCGCCTGGCCCTGTCCGAGTGGCTGCGCCTCCTGCGTGACGGGCTGAACGTGAGTGGCGTGCTGAGCCCCATGCTGGCGGACGACGCTGGCTTGCAGGTCCTGCAGACCCTCCACATCGAAGACCCTTCCGCCTGGTCGTCGCAAGCCGCTCAGACAACCATGGCGCTGCACGACTTCAGCGCCTGGGTCGATGCCGCACTGGAAGATGCCTCCTTCATTCCGGAAGCCGCGCCCGAGGCAAGCGTGGTCGTCACGCCGCTCGCGCGTCTGATGCTGCGGCCGTTCGCGGCGGTGGTGTTTCCCGGTGCCGACGACCATCACTTGGGGGTCGATGCCGGCCCGCACCCGTTGCTCAACGAGGCGCAGGCGATGGCGCTGGGCGTGCCCACCGCGCGCCAGCGCCGCCAGGCGGAAGCCCTGGCGTTTGCGCATGCGGTGTGCCGCGCGCCGGTGAGCTTCTTCTATCGCCATGCCGATGGGGCGGAGCCGCTGGCACCGAGCCCGCTGCTGGAGCAGCTCGGGCTGCGCCTGGCTGCAGCGGGCCGCACATGGGATCGATGGGTCGATCCGCGCCCCGCCGTGCAGCTCGCGCCCACGCCGGTGACGATGCCGGCGCCGTCGGCCGCAGCGTTGCTGCCGGCGCGCCTGTCGGCGAGCGCGTGTGAGGCGCTGCGGGCGTGCCCGTACCGGTTCCATGCGCTGTACCTCCTGCGCGCGCGCGAGGCCGAGGAGCTGGACGACGAAGTCGAGCAGCGCGACTACGGCAACTGGCTGCACGACGTGCTGTTGAAATTCCACACGCAGCGCGGTGAGGCCGGCGTCTGCCGAGCAGGAAGCCGCACGCCTGCTCGCCATCGCGCAAGAGGAAAAGGCTCAAAAGGCGCTGGACGACGCCGACTTCCTCCCGTTTGAGGCCGGCTTCATCGACCTCGTGCCGCGCTACATCGCCTGGCTGCACGAACGCGACGCGCAAGGCGCGCGCTTCTGGCAAGGCGAGCAGGAGCGCGAGATCGCGCCGCCCGAGTGGGAGGGGATCCGCCTCTACGGCCGCATCGACCGCATGGACCACCTGCCAGGCCCCGCGCTCGAACTGATCGACTACAAGACCGGCAGCGCCACAGGCCTGCGTGACAAGCTGCGCCAGCCGCTGGAAGACACGCAGCTCGCGTTCTACGCGGCGCTCGTGCAACCCGAGGCCGATCGCCCGATCCAGGCCAGCTACCTCGCGCTCGGTCGCAAGATCGAGTCGCTGCCGCACCCAGGTGTGGAAGACAGCGCCGCCGCGCTCGTCGCCGGCGTCGGCGCCGATCTCGCGCGCATCCGCCGCGGCGCCGGACTGCCGGCCCTGGGCGAAGCGCCGACCTGTGACTTCTGCGAAGCGCGCGGCCTGTGCCGCCGCGACCATTGGAGCGGAGGATGAACACCCCGGCCTATCGCGCCGACGGCCGCCTCATCGAACGCGAGGCCTTCTACGCCATTGCCTGCGACCCGCAGCGCAGCGTGGTGGTCGAAGCCTGCGCCGGCGCCGGCAAGACCTGGATGCTGGTGTCGCGCATCCTGCGGGCGCTGCTCGATGGCGCGCGGCCGCAGGAGATCCTCGCCATCACCTTCACCCGCAAGGCGGCGGGCGAGATGCGCGAGCGCCTGCACGAATGGCTGCGCGATTTTTCGGCCCATGCGATGGACGACGCGGGCCGTGTGCAGCAACTGCAACTGCGCGGGCTCGATGCCGCCCAGGCCCGCACGCTAGCCCCCGCGCTCGGCCGCCTGCACGAGACGCTGCTGGCCGACGGGCGCAGCGTCGAGATCCGCACCTTTCACGCGTGGTTCTCGCAGCTACTGCGTGCGGCGCCGCGCGAGCTGCTGGTCGAGCTGGGCCTCGCACCCGGCATGACGCTGATGGAAGAGCTGGACGACCACCGTGCCGCCGTCTTCCGTCGTTTCCACGGCGCCGTGGCGGGCGACCCCGCCTTGCGCGCCGACCACGCGGCCCTGGTGCAGCGGCGTGGGCGCGACCAGCTGCGCAAGTGGCTGGAGGCCGCGCTCGACAAGCGTGTCGAGCTGGAACTGGCCGATGCCGCGGGCGTGCTCGACACCAGCATGCCGCCCCCGGACTGCGACGGCCACCCCTGCGATGCGCTCGACAGCGCCGCCTGGCGCGACCGTTTGCGCGAGCTGGCGCTGGCGCTGGGGCAGGGCGGCGCCAAGGCGCAGACCGCCGCCAACGGCGTGGTGGATGCGCTGGCGCTGACCGACGCCCAGGCCATGTTCCAGGGGCTGCGCAAGGCGCTTTTCACCGACAAGGGCACGCCACGCAAGCTCGGCGACCTGCCGTCGATGACGGCGGTGTGCGCCGAACTCGACGCCCTGCTCGGGCAGGTCCAGCAACTCGAGGCCCACCAGGAGCACCTGCAGTTGGTGCGGCTTGCGCGTGGGCTGCTGCGCGAACTGAGCGACTACAAGCGCACCCGCGGCCTGGCCGACATGGCCGACCTCGAACGGTGTGCGCTGGCGCTGCTGCGCGATGCGAGCCTCGCGGGCTGGGTGCAGGAGCGGCTGGACATGCGCATCCGCCACGTGCTGATCGACGAGTTCCAGGACACGAGCCCGCTGCAGTGGCATGCCTTGCACAGCTGGCTGTCGGCGTACGCGGGGGCCGGTGGCGGTGCAAGCGGGCAGCGGCCGCCGGGGGTCTTCATCGTCGGCGACCCCAAGCAGAGCATCTACCGCTTCCGTCGCGCGGAGCCACGCGTCTTCGGTGCGGCGCGCGAGTTCGTGACTGTCGGCCTGCACGGCCACTGGCTCGCCTGCGACCACACCCGGCGCAACGCCCCCGAGGTGCTGGCGGCGGTGAACCAGGTGTTCGAGCAGGCCGAGCGCCTGCAGCAATACGAGGGCTTCCGCCCCCACACGACCGAGCTGCAGGCGCTGCCGGCGGCGGGCGTCTACGCATTGCCGCCGGTCCTGCGCGTGAAACCTGTCAAGGGCCTGCCCGCGCAGCCGTCGCTGTGGCGTGACAGCCTGAGCGTGCCGCGCCACGAGCCCGAAACGCTGCTGCGCGAGCAGGAAGCCCGGCACGTCGCGCATGCGATCCAGGAGTTGCTGAACGGTGGCCATGCGAGCCCGGGCGAGGTCTTCGTGCTGTGCCGCAAGCGCGCGTCGCTGCGGCTGGTCGCGCGTGAGTTGCAGGCCTTGCACCTGCCGCACGCGGCGGCCGAAGACCACGCCCTGATGGACGCCGCCGAGGTGCGCGACCTGGTCGCCGTGCTCGACGTGCTGGCGTCGCCCGAGCACCGCCTGTCGCTCGCGCACGCGCTGCGCAGTCCCGTGTTCGGCGCGAGCGACGACGAGCTGGTGCAGCTCGCCCTGGCCGCGCGTGACCACGGCGGCGACTGGTGGGTCGCCTTGGCGCAGTCGCAAAGCCCGGCGCTTGCCCGCGCCGCGCGCCTGCTGGCGTCGTGGCACGAGGCCACCGGCCGCCTGCCGCCGCACGACCTGCTGGACCGCATCGTTTTCGAGGGCGACGTGCGCGAGCGTGTGGCCGCGGTGGTGCCTCCTGAGCAGCGTCTGGCGGCGCTGAACGCGATCGACGCGCTGCTGGCCCAGGCGCTGTCGCTCGACGGCGCGCGCTACGCCACGCCCTACAACTTCGTGCGTGCCCTGAAGCGCCGCCTGCTCAAGGCCGCTGCACCCGTGCAGCCCGATGCGGTGCAGCTGTTGACGGTGCACGGCGCCAAGGGCCTCGAGGCAAAAGTGGTGTTCGTGATGGACGCGCAGCCCGAAGCCGCCAAGCCCGACACCGCCACGCTGCTCGTCGACTGGCCGGTCGAGGCCGACCGTCCGCGGCGCTGCGCCTTCCTCTATTCCGAAGCCCAATGCCCGCCTTCGCTGCGCGAGCTGATGGCCGAGGAGTTGAAGGCCCGCGAACGCGAAGAACTCAACGGCCTTTATGTCGCGATGACACGTGCCCGCGAGCGGCTGGTATTCAGCCGCACCGAGCCGCATCTGGCGGGGGCGTCGTGGTGGGCGCTTGTGGAGGCCCTGGCCCAGCCGTGGCAACCGGCCGCACCGACGCGGGCAGCCGGCGGCGAAGCGCCGACGATCCGCCTGCGGGTGCTGCAGGCGGGTCCCCAGGCACCCCGAAGTGCAACGATGCCGCTGCGCTCGCCTGACACCAATGCCACGCGTCTCGGCAAGGCGGTGCATCGCGTGCTGGAATGGGCCACGGCAAAGTCTGCGGCAGTCGATCTGGCCGAGTTGGCCGACGCTGCCGCCGCCGAGTTCTCGGCCCCGGCGGGCGAGGTGGCCCGTATGGCCGGCACCATCTGGCGCAACCCGCAATGCCGGCGTTTCCTCGCCGGCCCCGGCCTGCTGTGGGCCGGCAACGAGGTGCCGATGGCCGATGCCGGCGAGGTGCTGCGGCTCGACCGTCTCGTCAAGCTCGACGACGGCGCCGGCCCCACCTGGTGGGTGCTCGACTACAAGCTCGCGCTGCAGCCCGGCGAGCAGGCCGAATACCGTGAACAAATGCAGCGCTACCGGCGTGCGGTGGCCGCGCTGGCGGCCGGCGAGCCGGTGCGCTGCGCGCTCGTCAACGGCCACGGCGACGTGATCGAAGTCACATGACGTGCGCCGTGCCGCCACGTTGACCGGGTGGGCCGGAATAGGGACCTCTTTTCGCGCCTGATCCGCGCATTGCGTCACGTCGGTGGGGGCTCCAATCCGACCAGGCGCGCCATTTGCGCGCAAGCTGTCATGCGCCTCCATGATTGAAACGGAACACGCTCCGCCGAAACCGAACCCGACCCGGGTGCTCGGTCGCTTCGAGCTGCGCCAATTGCTGGGCAAGAGCGACCGCACCATGGTCTGGCTGGTGCACGACCCGCGCTCGTCGCAGGAGCTGATGATCACGTTGCCGCGCGTGCAGCCCGCATCGGCCGCCGCGGCGGAACTCTGGCTCGCCGAGGCCAAGCATGCCGCGCGGCTGAACCACCCGAACCTTGCCCACGTCGTCGAGATCGGCGTGCAGGAACACTGGCCCTACATCGCCGTCGACCGCGCCCTTGGCGTGACGCTCGGCGAGCGCCTGGCCGCCAACCCCAAGCTCACCGCCGAAGACGCGGTGAGCTGGATCACGCAAGCCTTGGAGGGCCTGGCCTTCGCGCACGAAGCAAGCCTCGCGCATGGCGACCTGCAGCTGCACCAGCTGGTGATCAGCGAGCAGGGCACGGTGCGGGTGATGGCGCTGGCCGCCGGCCTGCCCATGGCGGTGCAGGCCGAACAGCTGGCCCACGACCGCGCGATGCCGCTCGACCCGAACCGCCTGCGCCAGTCTCGCGAAGCGGCGGTGCGCGACGTGCTCACGATGGGCCTGCTGCTGCACCATGTTCTGGCCGGCGCTCCCGCGCTCGAAGAGCCCGACACCGGCCGGGTCGTCGACCGCCTGCCTCCACAGGGGCGCGAGTTCGTGCGCCTGCCCTGGAGCACGCCGCAACCGATCCCCGAAGCGCTGCGTGCGATCGCCAACCGCGCGACCACGCACCAGGAGCGCCAGCGCTATCACAACGCCCGCACGCTGATCGCAGCGCTGAACGGCTGGGCCGAAACCGCCGCGCAGGAAAGCGGCGCGCTCGCGCTCCTGATCGACCGCCTGCGCACCGTGGGTCACCTGCCGGCAGCACCCGGCGTGGGTGCACGTGTGGCGCGGCTCGCGGTGGCCGAAGGGCAGCGCACCGACGAGATGGCCGCCAACATCCTGCAGGACATGGGTTTGTCCTTCGAGCTGCTGCGCACGGTGAACTCGGCCCAGGTGCAGGGCACGCAGATTTCCGGCAACGGCCCGGTGCTGACCTTGCGGCGCGCGATCGCGCTGGTCGGCCTGAAAGGCGTGCGGCAGGCGGCTGCTTCGCTGCGGCCGTGGCCCGGCCCGCTGGCCGAGGCGCACGCCACCACGATGCAGCGCCTGATGGATCGTGTGCGCCTGGCCGGCCATGCGGCGCAGGCCTTGCGGCCGGCTGGCTACGACCCCGAGGTCGTCTACCTGATTGCCACGCTGCAGAACCTCGGCCGCCTGATGGTCCATTACCACTTCCCCGACGAGGCGGCGCAGATCAGGGAGCTGATGAAGAGCGCGCCCGCCGCCGAGCCGGGCGAGCCCGAGCTGCCCGGCATGAGCGAGGAGGCCGCGGCCTTCGCGGTGCTCGGGGTCGACATCGAATCCCTCGGCGCCGCCGTCGCCAAGCACTGGGGCCTGCACGACGAAGTGCTGTACATGATCCGTCGCCTGCCGATCAACAAGCCGGTGCGTGTGGCCGACACCGACGCCGACATGCTGCGGGTGGCCGCCAGCGTGGCCAACGAAGCGGTCGACGCCGTCACTGAGAACCCGCCGCAACGCGTGGGCGCAGCCCTGCAGCAAGTGGCGCAGCGCTACGGCCGGGCCTTGTCGATCACGATCAAAGACCTCACCGAAGGGCTGCAGGCCGCCCGCAGCACCTTGCAACATGGGCCCACCGGCGTGGTGCCGCGCGCACCGCGCCGCGAGGAAGCCGAGCCGGGAGACCCCGGCACCACTGATTTCTCGGCGCTGCTTGCGTCGCGCAAACGCTGAACCTTCACATGCCTGCTGCCGCCGCCGCCGAGACCCTGGGCCGATTTGAGCTGCGCCGCCAGCTCGGCAAAGGCGCGCAAGCCACCGTGTGGCTGGCCTTCGACCCGCGCCTGGAGCGCGAGGTCGCCGTCAAGCTGATGCACCCCGGCGCCGATGCGGTGTCGGCCAGCCAGTGGCTGCAGGAAGCGCGCAGCGTGAGCCGCCTCAACCACCCGCACATCGTGCCGGTGTTCGAAGGCGACATGCACTTCCAGCAGCCCTATCTCGTCTTCGAGTACGTGCCAGGCCGCACCCTTTCCGCGCACCTGCGCGCACGCGGCGCGCTGCCGGCGCGCGAGGCGGTCGAGATGATGGCCGGCGTGCTCGACGCGCTGGAAGTGGCGCACCAGGCCGGCGTGGTGCACCGTGATCTGAAGCCGTCGAACATCCTCGTCGACGGGCAGGGGCGGGCGCGGGTGATGGACTTCGGCATTGCCGCCCGCATCCAGGACCCCTCGCACCAGCAACAGGTGGTGGGCACGCCGGGCTACATGTCGCCCGAGGCCACGCACGGCCTGAAGCCATCGCCTGGCATGGACGTTTTCTCTGCTGGCCTGATGCTGGCCGAGATGCTGTCGGGCCAGCAACTGATTGCCGAGCGCGACCCCTTCCGCGCGATGTACCGCGTGGCGCATGAAGACCTGGTGCTGCCCGAGAGCACGCCGGCCGACGTCGACGACCGGCTGCGCGCCATCGTGCTGCGCAGCCTGGCGCGCGACCCGGCCAAGCGCTTCGCACGGGCGGCCGAGTTTGCTGATGCGCTGCGCGAGTGGCTGACCCCGGCGCCCGGCGAAGCACCGGCGGCCAGCGGCAACGGCACGCTCGACTTCCTCTTGCGCCGCATGCGGCACAAGAGCGACTTCCCGGCCTTGTCGAACTCGGTCGGCGCGATCCAGCGGGTGGCGAACTCCGAAAACGAGCGGCTGTCGAGCCTCTCGGGCGAGATCCTGAAAGACGTGGCGCTGACCAACAAGCTGCTGCGCCTGGTCAACACCGCGAGCTTCCGCCACGCTGGCGGCGGCACGGTGAGCACGGTGTCGCGTGCGGTGGCGCTGGTCGGCTTTGCCGGCATCCGCAACATGGCGCTGAGTCTCGTGTTGCTGGAACACATGAACGACAAGGCACATGCGACGCAGCTGAAGGAAGAATTCCTGCGCTCGCTGATGGCCGGCTCGCTCGCCAACGAGCTGTGCGGTGCGCAGCGCGAGGGCGAAGAAGCCTTCATCGGCGCCATCTACCAGGGCCTTGGCCGCCTGTTGACCGAGTTCTATTTCCCCGAGGAAGCGCGCCAGGTGCGCGGCCTCGTCGCTGCGGCGGCCAAGAAGCCGTCGACGGGCGGGCGAACGTCCAACCCCGAAGAGGCGGCCTCGATCACCGTGCTCGGCCTGAGCTTCGAAGAGCTGGGCCTGGGCATCGCTCGCAGCTGGGGATTGCCCGAGAACCTGCAGCGAAGCATGCGCCGCCCCGCCATCGAACCGCCGGCGCGTGCCTGCGACAAATCGGAACGCGTGCAATGGATCGCCACCGTGGCCAACGACCTCACCGACGCCTTGCTGAAGGCCGAACCCGGCCAGGCCAGTGCGGCGATCGCCGCGGTGGCCGAACGCTACGGCAAGGTCCTGGGCATGAGCGTGCGTGACGTGCAGGCCGCCTCGGTGACCGCACAGCAGCGGCTGGTGGAGCTCGCGCAGGCGATGCACCTTCAAGCGCAGCCCGGCTCGCCGATGCGCCGCCTGCTCGAACAGCCCGGCAACGGCACCGCTGCGGCTATCGAGCACGACAGCCTGACCGAGCATGCATTGCAGGCGACCATCCCCGTCCAAGCGGCACAGGTGCCGTTCGACCACCAGGCCGCGATCAACATGCTGGCCGCCGGCATCCAGGACATCACCAACACGATGGTCGAGGACTTCAAGCTCAACGAGGTGTTGCGCATGATCCTCGAGACCATGCTGCGCGCGCTGGGCTTCCGGCGCGTCGTCTTCTGCCTGCGTGACCCGAAGTGCGACGCGCTCACCGGCCGCTTCGGCCTCGGCGAAGGCGTGGAGCAGGTGGCCGCGAAGTTCAAGGTGCCGCTGAAGATGCCGGCCGGTGCGCCGATCGATCTCTTCGGCGCGGTGTGCCTGAAGGGCGCCGACACCCTGATCGCGGATGCGACGCTGCCGCAGATCGCAGGCCGGCTTCCTGCCTGGTACAAGCAGGGCGTGAATGCGCCGGCCTTCCTGCTGCTGCCCTTGCTGATGAAGGGTTCACCATTTGCGCTGATCTATGCCGACAAGGCGAGGCCTGGGGCGATCGAGCTGGGTGAGAAGGAACTCTCGCTCTTGCGCACCTTGCGCAACCAGGCCGTGATGGCCTTCAAGCAGGCGAGCTGATCAGCGCTGCCCGGCCAGTGTGTCGGGCTTCACGAATGGGTGGTACTGCGGCGGGGGCGCGATGCTAACGCTTGTGATACCTGTCACGCTAGTGACTTGACTCTCGCGCAACAAGGGACTGACCCTCTTGTATGAACTTGTTTCGCGATGGCACGATCGTGCTGTCTAGTTCCAAACAAAGGCACACAACATGGCAAATCAGCAATGGACCCGCCGTCATGCACTTCGCGCTGTCGCTTCAGCCAGCGCGTTGGCATCCACGCCCCTGTGGGCGCAAGACAAGGAGGCGGCGGCCAGCTCCAATGAAATCCGCATCGGCCAGAGTGCCCACCTGACGGGCCCGCTGGCGCCGTCGTTCGTACCGGTGCTCAAAGGCCAGGACCTGGCCATCGAGGAAGTCAACCGCAAGGGCGGCATCAACGGCCGCCCGCTCAAGCTGATCTCGCTTGACGATGCATACGACGCGAAGAAGTGCGTCGAGAACGTCAACACCCTGATCGAGAAAGACAAGGTCATCGCGTTGTACGGTCTGGCCTCCACGCCCAACGTGGGCGCGGTGCTGCCCATCCTCGCCGAGAAGAAGATCCCGCTGGTGTGCGTGTACACCGGCTCGCCCGTGCTGCGCTTGAAGCATCATCCGTACTTCTTCACCACGATGGCGAGCTATCGCGACGAGGTGGCGCAGATGGTGCGCAACCTGGTCACGCTGCAGAAGTCGCAGATCGGCCTCGTGTACCAGAACGCGGCCTTCGGCCAGCTGATGAAGCCGGTGGTGGAAGAGGTGGCCAAGGAGCTTCGGTGCCACGCTCGTGGTGCAGGCCCCGCTGGAAGCCAACGGCAGCGATGCCGTGGCCTGCGCGCAGTCGCTGGCCGCCGCGCGCCCACAAGCGATCATCTTCATGGCCTTCGGCCCGTCAATGGTGCCGTTCGTGAAGGCGGCCCGGGCGCACGTGGGTGTGCCGATCTATGCCGTGTCGATCGCCAACTCGCCGCAGATCCTCAAGGCCCTGGGCGACGACGCGCGAGGCCTGGCCTTCACGCAGACCGTGCCGTACCCGTTCCGGCAGACCACCCCGCTGACGCGAGACCTCGCCGCCGCGCTGGCACGTGAGAAGCTGGAGCCGGCCTACGACTACATGTTCGGCTACCTGAACATGCGCGTCATGATCGAAGGCATCCGCCGCGGCGGCAAGCAGGTCACGTCGCAAAGCATCGTCAGGGGCATGGAGAGCATGACCAAGGTCGACCTCGGCGGCTACCCGGTGGCCTACGGCCCCAACAAGCACCACGGCTCGAACTTCGTCGAGATCACCATCGTCGGCCCGGGCGGCCGCTGGATGCGCTGATCACCGGCGGTTTCGGTGACATGGCGGCAGGCTTCGGCCTGCCGTTTTTCTTTGGGTCGGACGCTTCCTACTTGCGGCGCCAGTCTGATCCGACCCGCGGCCGCGCCCGCCACCGGTGGCGGCCTGAGTGCCCGGCGCCTATCGTTCTCTTCGTTGTTTCACTCCATCAGGAGAGCACATGAAGAAGACCAACGATCCGCGCGAGCCGCGCAGCGGCAAGGTGCAAGGCGAAGGCGACTACGAAGCCGCGCGTCGCTACGACCAGTCGGCCCGCGAGTTCGCGGAGTCGGGCAAGGTCAAGCCTGCAGCCGACCAGTCGGCCCCGCGCGATGAACGAGAAGCCCAGGACCTTGAGCGTGCCGAGGAAATCGGCAAGTCGCGTTCCAAGGGCGAAGACCCGCAGGTGAAGCGGTGAACGAGAAGCGTCAGGGGCTGACCAAGCCTCAGCAAGGCGAGACGGAAGCGCCCAGTTCGGCGCCCCGCCTGCCGCACGAGCGCGATGAATCGTCCGACAGCCATGCCGATGGCGTGCCCAGGCCGGTGATGCGCAAGGCGCACGATGACGTCGTCAAAGGGCGGGTCGACACCGACCGGGGCCCGCAGATGAACGAGACCTACCAGCGCCAGAAAGAAGCGCTTCAGAAGAAGACATGATCCTGCAGAAGAACATCAATCCCGACCACACCGCCCGCTATCTGGTTCTGCTGAACCACGACGACGCCACCCGCGCGCTCCTCTTTGCCAAAGACCATCGCTACCTCGCCGAAGTGATCGACGATGACGGCTTGGTGGTCGACAACCTGATGAGAGCTGGAACCAGGTGCGTGCCGCCCCGCGAGGTGGCCGAGCAGACACGGGCGACATCGCCGGTGAAGCTCATGTGCTTCGCGCTCGATACCGAGCACTGAAAAGCATGATCGGGGAGGGTGACGAGCCTTACCCCCGGCACTGGTTGCAACGCTTAGGGCTGCTTGGTTCCCCACCTGACCCGGTTGGGCGCGCTCCCATGCGGGGAGGCCCGTCGCGGCGGATTGTAGGGGCCCAATGTGGCCGACCCCGCCTCAGGGCCGTGATTTCAACGCGAATTTAGTTCAGCGCTAGTTGTCAGCGCAGTTGCAGCGCGTCGTCGCCGAACTCGATCTTCAGCGGCTCGATGATGAGCTTCTTGGGCCCTGCTTCAACGCGGCCGGCGACGATGGCCTTCACGCCTTGCGCCTCGGCCACGGCCACGGTGCGTTGCGCGTCTTCGGCCTTCACGAAGAGCGCGAAGCCCGCGCCCATGTTGAGCGTGCCGTAGGCCTCGAAGTCGTCTTGCCTTGCGTGCTGCTGGATGAACTTCAGCACCGGGGTCACCTCCGGCACGGTGTGGATGCGGTAGGTGTGCGTGGCCGGGTGGCGCAAGAGCTTGCGCCAGCCGTGGCCGGTGATGTTGGCGCAGTAGTGCGGTGTGATGCCGGCTTTGTAGAGCGCCTCGGTCACCGGCGAATACAGCACGGTCGGCGCGAGCAGCGCTTCGCCATACGAAAGGCCGGGTTGCACTTCGGTGAGGTAGCCCTGCGGCAGGCGCTCGACCAGCTTGCGCGCGAGGCTCAAGCCATTCGCGTGGATACCGCTCGAGGCCAGCAGCACGATCGCGTCGCCGGGGGCGAGCTTGTCGCCGACCGACAGGCGCTCCTTCGGGTTGATGAGGCCGGTGCAGCTCGCGGCAAGGTCGATCCGGCCTTCGGCCACGATCCCCGCGAGCGCCGGTGTCTCACCGCCGCCCCAGGCGACCTGGCAGGTGTCGCACGCGCGCTTCCAGCCGGCGACGAGTGCCTGCGCGCGCTGCGCATCCGAGAACCAGTCCGAGCCACCCGCCGCCCAGTAGGCCTGCACCACGAGCGGCGTAGCGCCGACGGTGATGAGGTCGTTGATCGCCATCGCGATGGTGTCTTGGGCGATGCCGTCGTAGTAGCTCTTTCCGGTGAGGGCCTTCATCTCGTCGGCGACCAGCGCCTTGGAGCCCAGGCATTCGACGATGGAGGCGATGTAGAACGGGCCCACGTCGACCACATACGCCGACTCGCCCCGCGAGGCCTCGACCTCGGTGAAGCCGTGGCCCGCCAGGTGGGCGCCCGTGGCTTTGGCAGCGCGCTGTGCCGCGACCTTCAGCGGGTCGATCAGGTCGTAGTTGACGCCGGCTTGTTCGTAGCTGAGCGTGTCTTGGGCGGGGCTGGGGTTCATCGGGCGCGGCGTGTCGGGGAAAGGCAGGATTATCGGGGATCGGTCAGTCGTGCCTCATTAGAATGGCCCGCATGTCCTACCTCGTCCTCGCCCGCAAATACCGCTCCCGCGACTTCGAGGCGCTTGTGGGCCAGGAACACGTGGTGCAAGCCCTGAGCAACGCGCTCACGCAGCAGCGCCTGCACCATGCGTATCTCTTTACCGGCACCCGTGGCGTGGGCAAGACCTCGGTCTCGCGCATTCTCGCGAAGGCGCTCAATTGCACCGGGGCCGACGGGCAGGGCGGCATCACCGCCCACCCCTGCGGCGTGTGCAACGCCTGCCGCGACATCGACAGCGGCCGCTTCGTCGACTACGTCGAGACTCGATGCGGCGTCAAACCGCGGGGTCGAAGAGATCTCGCTGCTGCTCGACCAGGCCGTCTACAAGCCGGTGGTGGGGCGCTTCAAGGTCTACCTGATCGACGAAGTGCACATGCTGTCGAACACCGCGTTCAACGCGATGCTGAAGACGCTGGAAGAGCCACCTGAATACCTGAAATTCGTTCTCGCGACAACCGATCCGCAGAAGGTGCCGCCGACGGTGCTGTCGCGCTGCCTGCAGTTCAACCTGCGTCCGATGGCGCCGCAGACGGTGCAGGAGCACCTGGCCAAGGTGCTCGAGGCCGAAAGCATCGCAGCCGAGCCCGGTGCCTTGCGCTTGCTGGCCAAGGCAGCGCGTGGCTCGATGCGCGACGCCTTGTCGCTGACCGACCAGGCCATCGCGTTCGGTGCCGGTGCGTTGAGCGAAGCCGGCGTGCGCCAGATGCTCGGTGCGGTCGACCGCAGCCATGCGGTGAGGCTGGTCGAAGCGCTGGCCGCGGGGCAGGGCGCCGAGGTGGTGGCGGCGGTCGATGGCTTGCGCAGCCTCGGCTTGTCGGCCGCGGGCACGCTGGAAGAGATGGCCGCGCTGCTGCAGCAGATGGCGGTGGCGCAGGTCGTCCCCGATGCGGTCGACGAGAACGATCCCGACAGCCCGACCGCCGCGCGCCTGGCCGGTGTGCTGGCCCCCGATGAGACGCAGTTCCTCTACAGCATCGTGCTGCACGGGCGCGCCGAGCTGGCGCTGGCGCCCGACGAGTACAGCGGCCTGGTGATGGTGCTGCTGCGCATGCTGGCGTTCCGCCCCGGCGCGACGGGCACCTCGCCGCAACGCGCGGCACTGGCGCCGGCCGCTGCCAAGCCGGTGGCGGCGGCGGCCAGCCGGCCCACGGTGGCGGCGCCGGTGACCGCGCCTGCGCCCGTGGTGCGCGCGGCGGTCGTCGCGCCCGCACCGGCCGCGCGGGCGAGCATCGCACCGCCACCTGCCGCGCCCGTTTCAAACGACGAGCCCCCGCCCTGGCTCGACGAGGTTCCCGACGAAGACGTTGTTCCCGCCGCTCCGCTGAGTGCGCGCGAGCCGCAACGGCCGATCGCGCCGACGGTTGCGGTGCCGGTGTTCGAGACCACGGCGCTGGGCGACCGCTGGGCGGCGCTCGTGGCCCGCATGTCAGAGGCCGGCAGCATCAGCGCGCTGGTGCGCGAATTGGCGATGCAGGCGCAGTGCCTGTCGGCCGACGACCAGGGCAGCGTTTGGCGCCTGCGCGTCGAGCGCGAGACGCTGCGCGCGCCGGCCCAGCGCGAGAAGCTGCAGGCGGCCCTGGCCGATCTGCTGCAACGCCCGGTGCAACTCGAGATCGAAGCCGGGGTCGCCACCGACACGCCCGCCCAGCGCGCGGTGGTCGAGCGTGTGCGCCGGCAAAACGAAGCCGAGCAGATCATCCACAACGACCCGCTGGTGCAGGCCTTGATGAAGCAGTTCAAGACGGCACGCATCGTGCCCGGCTCCGTCAAGCCGCACTGACAACAGGAGAACTCCCCATGATGAAGAACCAACTTGCCGGCCTGATGAAGCAGGCCCAGGCGATGCAAGACAACCTGAAGAAGGCCCAGGAAGAACTGGCCAGCCTCGAGGTCGAAGGCCAGTCGGGCGCCGGTCTGGTGAAGATCACGATGACCTGCAAGCACGACGTCAAGCGCGTAGCGATTGACCCGAGCCTGCTGGCCGACGACAAGGACATGCTGGAAGACCTGGTCGCCGCCGCCTTCAACGACGCCGTGCGTCGCGCCGAAGCGGTGTCGCAGGAAAAGATGGGCAAGCTGACCGCCGGGATGCCGCTGCCTCCGGGCATGAAGTTCCCGTTCTGAACGAACCCGTGGCCGATTCCGCGCTCGACGGTCTGATCGAAGCCCTGCGCCGCCTCCCGGGCGTGGGCCAGAAATCGGCGCAGCGCATGGCCTTCCATCTCCTGCAGCATGACCGTGAGGGGGCCCAGCGTCTCGCAATGGCGTTGACCTCGGCGGTGACCGACATCCGCCACTGCGAGCGCTGCCACACCTTCACCGAAGCGCCGGTCTGCCGCACCTGCCTTGACGACACACGCGACCAGCGCCTGCTCTGCGTCGTGGAGTCGCCGGCCGACCAGGCGGCGATGGAACGCACCGGCAGCTACCGTGGCTTGTACTTCGTGCTGATGGGGAGGCTCAGCCCGCTCGACGGCATCGGCGTGCGCGACATCGGCCTGCAGCAGCTCATCGACCGCGCCGGTGACGGCAGCGTCGACGAGGTGATCGTCGCGACCAGCTTCACCGCCGAAGGTGAAGCGACCGCGCATGTGATCGCCGAAGCCTTGAAGCTGCGCGGCGTGAAGGTCACGCGCCTTGCGCGCGGCGTGCCGATCGGCAGCGAACTCGAATACGTGGACCTGGGCACCATCGCCCACGCGCTGGTCGACCGGCGCTGAGCCGGCCGCCGGTCAGCGGCGCTTGCGCACCGGGCTCGCCTTGCGCTTGATCGCGGGCTTCTTCGCCTTGGCGCTGCTGCGCACCGTGGGTTGCCGCTGCGGCACGTAGACCACCACGCTGTGGCCGGCCGCGAAGGCGGCGCCGGCCGCGACCTTGTTCCACGTCGCCACCTGCGATGCACTCACGCGGTAGCGGCGCGCGATGGAGGCCACCGTGTCGCCCTTGACCGCCCGGTGCGTGATGCGCCGTGGCGGCAGCGCTTCGGGCGCGAGCGTCATCACCGCGTTGTCCGCCAGGTGCCCCGACACGTCTTTCAGGAGCGTCTCCGAGCGCGGCACGAGCAGCGTGGAGCCGGCCTTCACCAGCATGCGCGGCGGGATCTTGTTGACGTCGCGCAGCTCGGCTTCGCTGATGCCGAACTGCTTGGCGGCTTCGCTGGGCTTGACTGTCTTGGGGGCGACCCAGGCCGTCCAGGTGGCAAACGGGCCTCGGTGGGCGGCGACATTGCGCACGAAGAGGCTCGCGTTGTCGTAGGGCAGCAGGATCTGCGGTGTGCCGGCCGCGAGGATCACCGGCTTGTTCATCTGCGGGTTGAGCGTCATGAACTCGTCGCGCGAGATGCCGGCGAGCTGCACGGCGGTGGCGACGTCGATGTCGCGCTCGATGGGCACGCTCAGGAAGTCGGGGTGGTTGGCCAGGGGCGGCAGCATGAGCGAGAAGGCATCGGGCCGGGCGACGATGTTCTTCACCGCCTGCAGCTTGGGCACGTAGTAGGCCGTCTCGTTGGGCATGCGCAGGTCAAGGTAGCCGGTCGCCTTGCCGGCGCGCTTGTTGCGGGCGATGGCGCGCATCACGTTGCCTTCGCCCCAGTTGTAGGCGGCGAGGGCCAGGTGCCAGTCGCCGAACATGTCGTGCAGGCGCTGCAGGTAGTCGAGCGCGGCGCGGGTGGAGGCGAGCACGTCGCGGCGGTCGTCGCGGAACACGTTCTGGCGCAGGTCGAAGTGCTTGCCGGTGGCCGGCATGAACTGCCACATGCCCGAGGCCTTGGCCGACGAGATCGCCTGCGGGTTGAAGGCGCTCTCGATGAAGGGCAGCAGCGCCAGCTCGGTGGGCATGCCGCGGCGCTGCACCTCTTCGACGATGTGGAAGAGGTAGCGGCTGCCGCGCTCGGTCATGCGGGCGACGTAATCGGGGCGGTTGGCGTACCACTGCTCGCCGGTGCGCACGAGCGGCGTTTCGAGGTCGGGCATCGCGAAGCCGCGGCGCACACGCTCCCACAGGTCGATGTTGGCGGTCTTGGATTCGAGGTCGACCGGTTCATCGGGGCGCAGAGGGTCGACCGGCGCGGCGGCAACGGGGCCACCACCGTCCGCGGGTGCCGAAGCCGCCGATGCGGACGTGGCCGCAGCCACCGCCGAGTCGGCGGAAACGGGTGCCGAAGCGGCCGCGGCAGGAAGCTCGGCCTTGGCGATCACGGCCGGCATGTCGGCCTGCTGGTTGGGTGCTTCGATGTGGGTGGCACAGGCTGCAAGCAGCGAGGCCAGCGCCAGGGCGAAGGTATGGCGCAGGTGGGAAGTCAGTCTCATCGGAAGTTGTTTTTCCATTCGCGCAGCGTCGCCAGCACGTCGACGCCGCGTGGGCTCGCCGCGCCGTGGGCGAGGGCCGATGCTTGCACGGCAGGCACGCTGCAGCGCATGAACGGGTTGATGCGGCGTTCCTGTTCGATGGTGCTCGGCAAGGTGGGCTCGCCCTGCGCGCGCAGTTGCTCGCAGTGGGCGGTGTAGGCCTGCAGGCTGTCGTTGTGGGGTTCGACGGCGTGCGCGAATTTCAGGTTGGACAGGGTGTACTCGTGCGCGCAGCACACCCGCGTGTTGCCGGGCAGGGCGGCCAGACGCGACAGCGAGGTGTGCATCTGCGCCGGCGTGCCTTCGAAGAGGCGGCCGCAGCCACCTGAAAAGAGCGTGTCGCCGCAAAAGAGCAGCGGCGCTTCGCCGTCGGGCGGCAGATGGAAATAGGCGATGTGGCCGGCGGTGTGGCCGGGCACGTCGATCACCTCGAAGCGCAGGCCCAGCAGTTCGACCGTGTCGCCATCGTTGACGGGGGTGCAGGGCTCGGGAATTTTTTCACGCGCCGGGCCGAAGATCGGGCCTTGGAGCCTCGGCCGCAGCGCCGAAAGTCCGCCGACATGATCGCCGTGGTGGTGGGTCACTAGAATCCCGGCGAGCACCAAGCCCAGGGCATCGAGCGCGTGCTCGACTGGAGCCGACTCACCCGGGTCGACCACGAGCGCCTGCCGGCCATCGTGAAGCATCCAGATGTAGTTGTCCGAGAAGGCTGGCAGTGCTTGCAGGTTCATGGCGCAATTCGGCGGGATTATAGGTTTGGCCCCCTGGCTGAAGACGCCGCCGGGCCGCTATCTGCTGGCCTGGGAACAGGCCCAGGTCGACCGCTGCGTGGCCGACATCTTTGGGTTTCATGCCCTTCAGCTCGGCTTGCCCGAACTCGACGCGCTGAGGGCCAACCGCATGCCCCACCGGTGGCAAGCGGTGGACCACCTTCAAGCCGCGGAGATGGAGTCGTGCGCCGATGGTGAAGTTCCCGCGCCGCGTGCGGTGATGCTGCACTGCGACTTCGACGCGTTGCCTTTCGACAGCCAGAGCCTCGACCTCGTCGTGCTGCCCCATGCGCTGGAGCGGGCGCGCGACCCACATCAGGCGTTGCGCGAGGTGGAGCGCGTGCTCGTGCCCGAGGGCAAGATCGTCATCCTCGGCTTCAACCCCGGGGGCCTGTGGGCGCTGCGGCAGAGCATGGGCCGTGTGCTGCGCGGCCTGGGCCTGGCGCGCGGGCGGCCGCTCTTCATGCCCAGCGAAGGCGAACTGCTCGGCTACTGGCGGCTGCGCGACTGGCTGCGATTGCTCAGCTTCGACATCGAAGAAGGGCGCTTCGGTTGCTACCGGCCCCCCTTCGTGTCGGAGCCCTGGCTGGCCCGCTTCGAGTGGATGGACCGCACCGGCAGCCGCTGGTGGCCAGTGCTCGGGGCGGCCTACATGCTGGTGGCCGTGAAGCGCGTGCGCGGCATGCGCCTCGTGGGCCTGGTGCGCCACAAGCGTGTCGCGGCCAAGGCGGCGCCCGCCGTGGTCCGCCGCACCACCACAACGACCACATCACAACAACATGACATCGACGCCTTCATCGAGTGACCCCTCCGCCCACGCTGCGAAACCGGCCATCCGGCGCCCCACCGTGACCGTCTACACCGATGGCGCCTGCAAGGGCAACCCGGGCCCGGGTGGCTGGGGCGCATGGCTCAGCACCGGGGCGCACGAAAAGGAGTTATTCGGTGGCGAGCGGCAAACCACCAACAACCGCATGGAACTAACCGCCGTGATCGAGGCTCTGGCTTCGCTGAAGCGCAGTTGCGACGTGACGATCTACACCGACAGCGAATACGTGCGAAAAGGGATCACCGAGTGGATACATGGCTGGAAGCAGCGTGGCTGGAAGACCGCCGACAAGAAACCGGTGAAGAACGCCGACCTGTGGCAGCGACTCGATGCGCTGCGCCTGCTGCACCACGTCGAGTGGCGCTGGGTGAAGGGGCACGCGGGAGATCCGGGCAACGAGCGCGCCGATGCACTGGCCAACCGCGGGGTGGCGTCGGCCGCTACGTGATTTCCAGCCTCGCGGCGAAACGACCCGAGGGCTACATTGCCAGGGCAACAATTCAGGGTTCAGCGTGAAGATTTTGCATACGGTGGTCGCCCTGGTGGGCATCTCCTTGGCCGGCGGTGCCGCCTGGTGGTACCAGCACAAAGGGCCCGGCTCCCGCGGTGTGGAGGGAACGGCGGGTGCAAGCGGTGCCGCTTCCGGCGTTGCGGCAGGCAGAGCGCCTGCCGGGCAGGGTGGGCCGGTGCCGGTGGAGGTGGGCAAGGTCGAGGTGCTGTCCATCGCCGATGACGCACAAGGTGTAGGCGCCTTGCGTTCGCGCCAGGGCGTGACGCTGCGGCCCGAGGTCAGCGGGCGCATCTCGCGTCTGGGCTTCAGCGATGGCCAGCGCGTCAAGCGCGGCCAGATGCTGGTGCAGCTCGACGACACGCTGCAGCAGGCGCAGCTGCAGCAGGCCGAAGCACAGGCGAGCATCGCCCGCACCAATCTGCAGCGCAACCGCGAACTGCTGGCCGCCAACTTCGTGAGCCAGAGCATGGTCGACCAGACGGCGGCGGCCCTGCAGGTGGCCGAGGCGCAGGTCGCGCTGGCCAAGGCCCAGCTCGCCCGCATGCGCATCGAGGCGCCGTTCGATGGCGTTGCCGGCATTCGGGTCGTCAACGTGGGCGACTACGTGAAAGACGGCGCCGATCTCGTCAACGTGGAAGACACCTCGACCGTGCTGCTCGACTTCCGCCTGGCCGAGCGCTATGTCGCCCGCATCAAGACCGGCCAGCCGGTCGAGGCCCAGGTCGATGCGATCCCCGGGCGCTCGTTCAAGGGCCACGTCGATGCGATCGACTCGCTGCTCGACGCCAACGGCCGCTCGCTGCTCGTGCGTGCGCGCCTGCAGAACCCGGGCGGCGAGCTGCGCTCGGGCATGTTCGCCCGCACGCGCATCGTGTTCGCCACGCGCAACAACGCGATGGTGGTGCCCGAAGAAGCGCTGGTGCCGCTGGCCGGCAAGCAGTACCTGGTGAAGGTGGTCGACGGGCCGAAGGGCAAGCAGTCGCAGCGCATCGAGGCACGCATCGGCATGCGCCTGCCGGGCAAGGTCGAGATCCTCGAAGGGCTCTCGGCCGGCGACCAGGTCGTCACCGCCGGCCAGGCGCGCCTGATGCGCGAGCCGATGCCGCTGCGCATCGTCGACGTCGGCCAGCCGCAGCGTGCCGGTGGCCCGGGCCGGGCTGCGAGTGGTGCTGCCAGCGGCCCGCGGCCCACGGCGCTCTGATTCCCCGAGGCGCACGCGATGAAGCTGTCTGACGTCACCATCCGCCGCCCGGTCTTTGCGACCGTGCTGTCGCTCCTGCTCATCCTGGTGGGCGCCGTCTCGTTCACGCGGCTGCAGGTGCGCGAGTACCCGCGCATCGACGAACCCGTGGTCAACGTGACCACGCGCCTGATCGGCGCCTCGGCGGAGGTGATCGAGTCGCAGGTCACCAAGCCGCTCGAAGACTCCATCGCGGGGATCGACGGGGTGGAGATCATCACCTCGATCTCGCGCTCGGAGCAGAGCCAGATCACGGTGCGTTTCAAGCTAGAGAAGAACCCCGACGACGCCGCGGCCGACGTGCGCGACCGCGTCTCTCGCGTGCGGGCACGGCTACCCGATGCGGTCGACGAGCCCGTGATCGCCAAGGTCGAGGCCGACGCCACGCCCACCATCTGGCTCGCCTTCACGAGCGACACGCTGTCGCCCCTGCAGGTCACCGACGTCATCAACCGCATCGTCAAACCGCGCCTGCAGACGGTGAGCGGTGTGGCCGACGTGCAGGTCAACGGCGACCGCAAGTTCTCGATGCGCATCTGGCTCGACCCCGACAAGCTCGCGTCGTACAAGCTCACCGTGCAGGACGTGGAAGACGCGCTGCGCAAGCAGAACCTGGAGGTGCCCGCCGGGCGCATCGAGAGCCAGCAGCGCGAGTTCAGCGTCACCGCACGCACCGACCTCAACACCATCGAACAGTTCAACGCCGTGGCGCTCAAGACGGTCAGCGGCTACACCGTGCGGCTGCGCGACGTGGCGCGCATCGAGCAGGCCGCGGCCAGCGAGCGCAGCAGCGTGCGGCTGAACGGCGTGCCGTCCATCTCGGCCGGCGTGATCCGTCAGGCCACGGCCAACCCGCTGGAGGTGTCGGCCGGCGTGCGCGACATGCTGCCCAAGCTGCAGCAGGACCTGCCGCCCGGCCTCAAGGTGCAGGTGGCCAACGACAACTCGGTGTTCATCGACAAGTCGGTGAAGTCGGTGTTCGTCACCATCACCGAGGCGGTGGTGCTGGTGGCGCTCGTCGTGTTCATCTTCCTGCGCCACCTGCGCGCGGCGATCATCCCGCTCGTCACCATCCCGGTGAGCCTGATCGGCACCTTCGCGATCATGGCCGTCACCGGCTTCACCATCAACACGCTCACGCTGCTCGCGCTGGTGCTGGCCATCGGCCTGGTGGTCGACGACGCCATCGTGGTGCTCGAAAACATCTTCCGCCACATCGAAGACGGCATGGCGCCGTTCCAGGCGGCGCTGAAGGGCGCGAAGGAGATCGGCTTCGCGGTGGTGGCGATGACGATGACACTCGCGGCCGTGTTCGCCCCGCTCGCGTTCGCACCGGGGCGCACCGGGAGGCTCTTCACCGAATTCGCGCTGACGCTCGCCGGTGCGGTGATCGTCTCGGGCTTCGTCGCGCTCACGCTGACGCCGATGATGTGCAGCAAGCTGCTGCGCCATGAGGCCAAGCCGACACGCTTCGACGTGTGGATGGAAGGCGGCCTCGATCGCCTCACGCGCGGGTATGGCCGCGCGCTGCGCTGGACGCTGGCACACCGCTGGGTCGTGCTCCTGGTGATGGTGGCATCGGCCGCCGGGAGCTGGTACCTCTTCCGCACGGCCAAGGCCGAGCTCGCTCCGCTGGAAGACCGCGGCGTGATCCTCGCGACGGTGAATGCGCCCGACGGCTCGACGCTCGACTACACCGCGCGCTACCTGCGCGCCATCGAAGGCATCGGCCGCGACTACCCCGAGTTCGACCGTGTCTTCGTGGTCGCCGGCAACCCGACGGTGTCGCAGGGCGTGTCGTTCCTGCGCACCATCGACTGGGACCAGCGCGAGCGCAGCACCCAGCAGCTCGCCCGCGAGCTGCAGCCGCGCTTCGCCAACCTGCCGGGCGTGACGGCGTTCCCCATCACCCCGCCGAGCCTGGGGCAGGGCTTCCGCGAGCGACCCATCAACTACGTGATCGTCACCAATGACAGCTACGAGAACCTTGCGCGTGTGACGCAGCAGATGCTCGCCGAGATGGCGAAGAACCCCGGCTTCGTGCAGCCCGACTCCGACCTGCGGCTGAACAAGCCCGAGATCCTGCTGGAAGTGGACCGCGACCGTGCGGCCGATGCCGGCGTGAGCGTCGACCAGGTGGCCCGCACCGTCGAGACCATGCTGGGCGGGCGCGCCGTCACGCGCTACAAGCGTGACGCCGAGCAGTACGACGTGCTGGTGCAGACCGAGATCCGCGGCCGCACCACGCCCGAAGACATCGACAAGCTCTTCGTGCGCGGCCGGGGCGATGCGATGGTGCCGCTGTCGTCGCTCGTGAAGGTGCGCGAGTCGGTGAGCCCGCGCGAGCTTCAACCACTTCAACCAGCGCCGCTCGGTGGCCATCACCTCCAACCTCGCGCCGGGATACTCGCTCGGCGAGGCGCTGCAGTTCATGGACGACACCGCCCGGCGCGTGCTGCAGCCGGGTTACTCGACCGAGGCTCAACGGCGTGTCGCGCGAGTTCCGCTCGTCGAGCGGTGCGCTCGGGCTGGTGTTCGCTCTCGCGCTGCTCTTCATCTTCCTGGTGCTGAGCGCGCAGTTCGAGAGCTTCATCGACCCCTTCGTGATCATGCTGGCGGTCCCCTTGTCGATGGTGGGTGCGCTCGGCGCGCTGCAGTTGGCCGGCGGCACGCTCAACGTCTACTCGCAGATCGGGCTCATCACGCTCGTGGGCCTCATCACCAAACACGGCATCCTGATCGTGGAGTTCAGCAACCAGCTACGCCAGCAGGGCCGCTCGACCCTCGACGCGGTGACCGAGGCCGCGGCACTGCGCCTGCGCCCCATCCTCATGACCACCGGCGCGATGGTGCTGGGCGCGGTGCCGCTGGCGATCGCCACCGGTGCAGGGGCCGAGAGCCGGCAGCAGATCGGCTGGGTGATCGTGGGCGGCATGTCGCTCGGCACCCTGCTCACGATCTTCGTCGTGCCGACGGTGTATTCACTCCTCGCGCGCAAGTCGGTGCCGGGGGCGATCGAGACGCCGGCAGACGCTGACGAAGGTTCGCACCCCGCGCACGCCTGATCAGGCTCGGCCCAGGTCCTCGGGCGTGTTGATGTTGAAGAAGGCGGCCGGGTCGTCGAAACAGGCCTCGGCCCGCCGCTGCTGAGCGCTCCAGCGTTCGATCTTGCGTTCGCCCGCCTGCAGGTCGCGGCGCAGCGTGTCGGCCAGGCTGCAGCGCATGAGGCAGAAGGCTGGCTCCGCCCCTTGGCGGGTGGTCGCGATCACGGCGTCGATGTCCTCGTGCATGGCGGCGGCCAGGCGGGCCACCAGGTCGGTCGGGAAGTGCGGGCAGTCGCACGGCACCGTGACGAGGTAGGGTGTGCCGGCATGCTCCAGCCCGGCCAGGAAGCCGGCCAGCGGGCCCTGGTAGCCGGCAAGATCGGCCGGGTCCGGCCAGACCGGCGCGCCCCAGCGGGCGTATTGCTCGATGTTCCGGTTTGCACTCAGCATCACGCGGCCAACCTGCGGGGCGAGGCGTTGCAGCGCGTTCAGGGCCAGCGGCTGGCTGCGATAGACCTGCAGGCCCTTGTCGACCCCGCCGAGCCGACTGCCCTGGCCGCCGGCCAGCACGAGGCCGGTGATCTGGGCCGCTTCCACCACGGTTCAGCCACCGATGTAATGCATCTCGACCCGGCGCTGGCCCGACCCGGCCTCGGCGGCCTGTGCGCCGCGCAGCTCGGAATAGCGGTCGCCGCGGCCCTGCCAGATGAGGCCGATGGCGCTGGCGATCTGTTCGTCCGAAAAACCGCCGCGCAGCAGCGACCGCAGGTCGTGCCCCTGGGTGGCGAAGAGACAGAGGAACAGCTTGCCCTCGGTCGACAGGCGTGCACGGTTGCAATCGCGGCAGAAGGCGTGCGTCACGCTGGAGATCACGCCGATCTCGCCACGCCCATCGGCATAGGCCCATCGCTCGGCGGTTTCACCAGCGTAGTTCGCGTCGATCTGCTGCAGCGGGAAGGCGTCGTGCAGCCGCGTCACGACCTCCGACGACGGCACGACCTGGTCCATGCGCCAGCCGTTGGTCTCGCCCACGTCCATGAACTCGATGAAGCGCAGCACGACACGGCCGCCGAAATGCTCGCGGAAGTGGCGCGCCATCGGCACGATCTCGTGGTCGTTGACGCCGCGCTGCACCACCATGTTGACCTTGATCGGCCCGAGGCCCACACGCTCGGCGGCCTCGATGCCGGCCAGCACGTCGGCGACGGGGAAGTCGGCGTCGTTCATGCGGCGGAAGATGGCGTCGTCGAGCGCGTCGAGGCTGACGGTGATGCGCTTGAGGCCTGCATCTTTCAGCGCCTGGGCCTTGCGGGCGAGGAGCGAGCCGTTGGTGGTGAGCGTGAGGTCGAGCGGCTCGCCGTCGGGGGTGCGCAGTTGCGCCAGCATCTCCACCAGCACCTCCACGTGCTTGCGCAAGAGCGGCTCGCCGCCGGTGAGGCGGATCTTCTGCACGCCGTGGGCAGCGAAGAGGCGGGCGGTGCGGGTGATCTCCTCGAAGCTCAAGAGCGAGGTGTGCGGCAGGAACTGGTAGTGCTTGTCGAACACTTCCTTGGGCATGCAATAGCCGCAGCGGAAGTTGCACCTGTCGGTGACCGAGATGCGCAGGTCGCGCAGCGGGCGGCCGAGGGTGTCGGACAAGAGCCCCGTGGGCGTGATCGGCTGCGCCGGGATGCGCGGCAGCGCCGCCGCGTAGCGGTGGTCGGCCAGGGGGATGACCTTCTCTGTCATCGCTCGATTGTGCCGCTGCGCCAGGATCGGCGCCTGTGCGGCGTCAAGGCATTTCGTTCGGGATCGCGGGCGCTGGTGTCTCGACCGGTTGGGCCACGGTGGCAGCCGCCGGTGCGGCGTTCAACGCCACCACGGTGTCTGCACGGCGTGCGCCGGTGAAGCGCTTGGCCCAGTACCTCACGCCCATGCTTTCCACCCGCACTTCCCCGCCGGAGCGGGGCGCGTGGATGAACTTGCCTTCGCCGACGTAGATGCCCACGTGCGAGAAGGTGCGGCGCAAGGTGTTGAAGAACACCAGGTCGCCGGGCTGCAGCTCGTCGCGCTTGACGGCCGAGAAGCCCGTTGCTTTGGCCTGGTCGTCGACCCGGCGCGGCAGCACCAGGCCGAGCGTGCTTTCGTAGATGTGGCGGGTGAAGCCGCTGCAGTCGAACCCGTCGTCGGAGTTGTTGCCGCCGCGCTTGTAGGGCACGCCGAGGAAGTTCATGGCCGACAGCACCAGGCCCGAAGTGGTGTCGCGCACCTGGCGGCCGATGGCGGCGGCACTGTCGACGGCGACGGTGGGGCTTCCCTGCGAATCGCGCCGATCGAGCACGCCGCGCTCGACCAGCAGTTGGGCAAGCCGATCCGGGTCATCGGGTGCGGCCTGGGTGCCCGCCGCCGCGCAGACACACGCCAGCGCAAGAAGCGCAGCGCGCAGGCGGGGCAAAGACTGGCCAGACATGAGCGCAGGATAGGGGAGCCCGTCGAAGGCAGTCAACCGAAAAGGCCCGTACGACAGGGACTTAACCGCCGTTCCTCATGCGATCGATGACGGCGGCCCCAGGCCTGCCCCGATGCGGGGCCAGGGTTCACCGGTTAGCCTGCACTTCTCTGTTCAGGAGTTGCAACATGTTCAAAGCTTTGCTGCTGGAAAAGTCCGACGCCGGCTTTTCCGCCCGCGTTCAGAAAGTGGACGAGTCCCGCCTGCCGCCCGGCGACGTGCTCGTGCAGGTCGACTGCTCCACCCTCAACTACAAGGATGGCCTCGCCATCACCAACCGGGCGCCGGTGGTGCGTCAGTGGCCGATGGTCGCCGGCATCGACGGTGCCGGCACGGTGCTGGAGAGCCAGCACCCCGGCTGGAAGCCCGGCGACCGCTTCGTGCTCAATGGCTGGGGCGTCGGCGAAGTGCACTGGGGCTGCCTGGCGGAAAAGGCGCGCCTCAAGGGCGACTGGCTGGTGAAGCTGCCGGCGAGCTTCGATTCGCGGCAGGCGATGGCGATCGGCACCGCCGGCTACACCGCGATGCTTTGCGTGCTGGCGCTGGAGCGCCATGGCGTGAAGCCGGGCGATGGCGAGGTGCTGGTGACCGGTGCGACAGGCGGTGTCGGCAGCGTGGCCACCGCTCTGCTGGCGCGAATGGGCTACCGCGTGACCGGGTCGACGGGCAAGGCGTCGGAAGCGGCCTACCTGAAGGATCTGGGCGCCGTGGGCGTGATCGACCGTGCGGAGCTGAGCGCTCCGGGCAAGCCGCTGCAGAAGGAGCGCTGGGCGGCGGTGGTCGACGCGGTCGGCAGCCACACACTCGTCAACGCCTGCGCGCAGACGCGCTACGGCGGCGTCGTGGCCGCCTGCGGGCTGGCGCAGGGCAGCGACCTGCCGGGCACGGTGCTGCCCTTCATCCTGCGCAGCGTCACGCTGGCGGGGGTGGACAGCGTGATGGCGCCGTTGCCGTTGCGCCAGCAGGCGTGGGACAGGTTGGCGAAAGATTTGGAGCCTAAGCTCCTCGACCAGATCACGCAGGACATCCAGCTCGACGATGCGATCTCGCACGCCGAAGCCTTGATGGCCGGCAAGGTTCGCGGCCGGCTGGTCGTGCACATTCGATAGAACGCGAGGAGACGACGATGAGCCGCTATGCTGATTTCCACCGCCGGTCGATTGAAGACCGCGACGGTTTCTGGACCGAGCAGGCCGCGCTCATCGACTGGCACAAGCCGCCGCAAACGATCTGCGACTACAGCAAGCCGCCGTTCGCCAAGTGGTTCGTCGGCGGCGAGACCAACCTCTGCCACAACGCGGTCGACCGTCATGTGGCGATGCGGCCCGAGCAGAACGCGCTGATCTGGGTGTCGACCGAAGTTGACCAGCAGCGTGTCTACAACTTCCGCGAGCTGCATGCCGAGGTGCAGCGCATGGCGGCGTGCCTCAAGGCGCTGGGCGTGAAGCAGGGCGACCGGGTGCTGATCTACATGCCGATGATTCCGGAGGCGGCATTTGCGATGCTCGCCTGCGCGCGCATCGGGGCGATCCACTCGGTGGTGTTCGGCGGCTTCGCGAGCAACAGCCTCGCCAGCCGCATCGACGATGCCACGCCCGCGGTCGTGGTCAGTGCCGATGCGGGCAGTCGCAGCGGCAAGGTCGTGCCCTACAAGCCGCTGCTCGATGAAGCGCTGCGGCTGTCCACCCACAAGCCGAAGAAGGTGCTGATGGTGGACCGCGGGTTGGCGCCGTTCGAGCGCAGCGCACGCGATGTCGACTACGCGGCACTGCGTGAGCAGCACCTGAACGAGAAGGTGCCCTGTACCTGGCTGCGCGCCACCGACTCGAGCTACACGCTCTACACCAGCGGCACCACCGGCAAGCCCAAGGGCGTGCAGCGCGACACCGGTGGCTACGCGGTGGCGCTGGCGGCGAGCATGAAGCACATCTTCCAGGGCAAGGCGGGCGAGACCTTCTTCAGCGCCAGCGACATCGGCTGGGTGGTGGGCCACAGCTACATCATCTACGGCCCGCTGATCGCCGGCATGGCGACGCTGATGTACGAGGGCCTGCCGATCCGGCCCGACGCGGGCATCTGGTGGAGCCTGGTCGAGAAGTACAAGGTCAACCTGATGTTCACCGCGCCGACGGCGGTGCGGGTGCTCAAGAAGCACGACGAGCGCTTCATCCGCGAACATGATCTGAGACTCGTTGCGCACGCTCTTTCTCGCCGGCGAGCCGCTCGACGAGCCCACCGCCAGCTGGATCGCCCAGGCCCTCGGCAAGCCGGTGATCGACAACTACTGGCAGACGGAAACCGGCTGGCCCATCCTCACCATCGCCAACGGGGTCGAGAAGGCCAAGAGCAAGTTCGGTAGCCCGGGCTTCGCGATGTACGGCTACGACGTGAAGCTCCTCAACGAGTTGTCGGGCGAAGAGCTGACCGGCGCCAACGAGAAGGGCGTGTTGGCGATCGAAGGGCCTCTGCCGCCCGGCTGCATGCAGACGGTGTGGGGCGACGATGAGCGTTTCGTCAAGACCTACTGGAGCACCGTGCCCGGCCGCATGGTCTACAGCACCTTCGACTGGGGCATCCGCGACGAAGACGGCTACTACTTCATCCTCGGCCGCACGGACGACGTGATCAATGTGGCCGGCCATCGGCTCGGCACGCGTGAGATCGAGGAAAGCATCTCGGGCCACCCTGCAGTGGCCGAGGTGGCGGTGGTGGGGGGTGGCCGATGCGCTCAAGGGCCAGGTCGCGATGGCCTTCGCCGTCGTGAAGGACCCAAGCCTGATCGCCGACGATGTTGGCAAGCTCAAGCTCGAAGGCGAGATCATGAAGACGGTCGACCAGAGCCTCGGGGCCGTCGCCCGGCCGGCGCGCGTGCGCTTCGTGACCGTGCTGCCCAAGACACGCTCCGGCAAGCTGCTGCGCCGGGCGATCCAGGCGGTCTGCGAAGGCCGCGACCCTGGCGACCTGACCACAATCGAGGACCCGACTGCCTTGCAGCAGATCCGCGATCTGGTCTGAGTCTTACAGCACCTCTGACGCGAAGTCCGCCAGGCGCGAACGCTCGCCACGCGCCAGCGTCACGTGGCCCGAGTGCGGCCAGCCCTTGAAGCGGTCGACCGCGTAGGTCAGGCCTGAGCTGCCTTCGGTGAGGTAGGGCGTGTCGATCTGCGCGAGGTTGCCCAGGCAGACGATCTTGGTGCCCGGGCCGGCGCGGGTGATCAGCGTCTTCATCTGCTTGGGCGTGAGGTTCTGCGCCTCATCGATGATGACGAACTTGTTGAGGAAGGTGCGCCCGCGCATGAAGTTCAGGCTCTTGATCTTGATCTTGCTGCGCACGAGGTCGTTGGTGGCGGCGCGGCCCCACTCGCCGGCGCCGCTGTCGGTCTTGGACAGCACTTCGAGGTTGTCGTCGAGCGCGCCCATCCACGGGCCCATCTTTTCTTCCTCGGTGCCGGGCAGGAAGCCGATGTCTTCACCCACGGGCACCGTCACGCGGGTGACGATGATCTCGGTGTAGCGGCGATCGTCCATCACCTGGGAGAGGCCCGCGGCCAGCGTCATCAGCGTCTTGCCGGTGCCGGCGGTGCCGGTGAGAGTGATGAAGTCGCACTCCGGGTCCATCAGCAGGTTGAGGGCGAAGTTCTGCTCGCGGTTGCGCGCGGTCACGCCCCAGACGGCGTTCTTCTGGTGGGTGTACTCGCGCAGCGTGCGCAGCACGGCGGTCTTGCCGGTGATCTCGGCGACCTTGGCGTAGAGCGGAGCGGCACCGGGCGCTTCGAGGTAGACGAACTGGTTGACCATCAACTGCGGCACCATCGGACCGCTGATGCGGTAGTAGGTCTGGCCGCCCTGGTTCCAGCTTTCCATGGTCTTGCCATGCTGGTCCCAGAAGTCGGAGGGCAGCGGCTGAACGCCGGTGTAAAGCAGGTCGCCGTCGTCGAGTGTCTTGTCGTTGAAATAGTCTTCGGCGGCGAGGCCCAGCGCACGCGCCTTGATGCGCATGTTGATGTCTTTCGACACCAGCACGACTTCGCGCTTGGGGTGCTGCTCGCGCAGCGCCTGCACCACGCCGAGGATCTGGTTGTCGGCCTTGCCCTGGGGCAGGCCGGCGGGCAGGGCGACGTTGACCAGCGTGGTCTGGAAGAAGAGCTTGCCCTGGGCGTCTTTGTGGCCGGTGCTGTCGAGCGGCAGGCCGTCGGCCATGTCGCGGCCGGTCCCGTCCGCCAGGGCGGCGGCCAGGGCGTCGAGGTCGCGGCTCACCTGGCGGGCGTTGCGGGCGACTTCCGACATGCCTTTCTTGTGATCGTCGAGCTCTTCGAGCGTGATCATCGGCAGGTAGACGTCGTGCTCCTCGAAGCGGAAGACGCTCATCGGGTCGTGCATCAGCACGTTGGTGTCGAGCACGAAGAGCTTGGCCGGGCCGGTGTGCTTGGGCTTGCGGCGGCGTGCTTCGGCCTGGGGCGGGCGCGCCGGCACCGGCGCCGCACGGGGGATCAGCGGGGCCGCTTCACGCGGAGGCTCCAGGAGGTCGAGCACAGCCGGGCCGGCGGGCTCGGTGGCAGCGTGTTTCTGGGATCGTTTGCCCGGTTTGGGCGCGGCCTGGGATTCGAAGTCGGCGGGGGTGAGGAGGGCGGCTCGTTTGGCAGGCGGCTTGGGCAGTGGCATGTAGGTGTCAGAGTGGCTGCGGGAAAACAAAAAAGCCGCACAGTCGACTGTGCGGCTTTGTCTGGGGAGCGCGAGGTTCACAACACACGGGCATGAAAAACATTATGCACAAGTGAGATGGCGACTCAACCGCCATGAGCGAAGCGTGGTTGAAAAACAAAAAAAGCGTCACTGCCAGGCGCCGCACTTGTCGCAGTCCCTGGCTTGAGGGATGACCGCGGCTCAGTGTGCGCTGCAGACTTCGGCGTCGAACCGGAACATTCCGGGGGATGGCAGGAGTGAGGGAGGGCGTATGCAGGTGGCGGCACACCCGGCGCATAAGGGGGGCATTTCATATCGCCCGGACATTGATGGGCTCCGCACGGTCGCGGTGCTTCTTGTGGTGGTTTTTCACTTCCACCTCTTCTCGGGCGGCGAGAGCGGATTCGTCGGCGTCGACGTTTTCTTCGTGATCTCGGGCTACCTGATCACGGCGATCATTCGCCAGCAGGTCGAGGCCCAGCGCTTCTCTCTGGTGGGTTTCTGGGTCAAACGCCTGCGTCGCCTGGCGCCGGCCCTGTTTGTCGTGCTGGCGGCGGTGCTCGCCTACGGCGCAGTGCGTCTGGTGCAGGCCGACTTCCAGCAGCTGGCCGAGGAGGTGGTGGCCACCCAGTTCTATGTGGCCAACGTCTACTTCTGGCGCAACGTCAACTACTTCGGCCTGCAGGCGGGCAGCATCTACCTGCTGCACACCTGGTCGCTCTCGGTCGAGGAGCAGTTCTACGTCGCCTATCCGCTGCTGCTGCTGCTGGTGCTCAAGCTGGCGCCGCGCCGCGCGCCTTTGGTCCTGCTGGCCGCCGCGCTGGTGTCGTTCGGGCTGAACCTGGCTTTCGTTGGCAGCAAGCCGGAGGCGGTTTTCTACCTGATGCCCACCCGGGCCTGGGAGCTGCTGATCGGCGCACTGCTCACCTGGGCCCCGCGCCCTAAACACCAGATGCTGGCCCAGCTGCTCGGCGTGGCAGGGGTGGTGCTGGTGATCTCGGCCGTGGTGAGCTACACCGCCGACACACGTTTCCCGGGCGCTTTCGCCCTGCTGCCCACGCTGGGCGCGACGAGTCTCATCCTGGCCGGAAGCGAGCCCGAGGCCTGGTCGACCCGCCTGCTCTCGACCAGCCCGATGGTGGCGATCGGCCGCCTGTCGTATTCGCTGTACCTGGTTCACTGGCCGATCAACGTGTTTGCATCGCAGGAGTTGGGCGAGGGCTACACCGTCGGCTGGCGGGTGGCGATGATGTTGCTGTGCTTCCTCGTCTCGGCGCTTATCTACCGCTGGGTCGAGACGCCGTTCCGCGATGGCTCGCTGCTGCCGCGCATCCGCCAGTTTCTCCGCGGCTACGGCACGGGCCTGGTGGCGAGCGTTGCCCTGTGTGTCGCGGTGATCGCCACACACGGCATGCCGCAGCGCCTGCCCGCCGAGGTGGCTCGCGTGGGTGCTTTTGCCAACGATCGCCCGAACGACCGATGCCCCGAGTCGAGCAATGCGGTCGAGGCCGCGCGGCCTGCCCTGTGCGATCTGGGCGTTCCGGGTCGTGCCAAGGAGTGGCTGGTGTGGGGCGATTCCCACGCCTGGGCCGCTCAGGAGGCGATCGACCTGTGGCTGAAGAACACCGGGCAGGCCGGCCGATTTGCGTTCATGCACTCGTGCCCGCCGGTGTGGGGTGTGCACATCCCGCGCGGCGGCACCGCCTGCCAGTTGCTCAACGACGCCATGATGGCCACGGCCCTGCGTGACCCGCAGGTCAAGAAGGTCTTCCTGGTGTCGACCTGGCACCAGGCCGCTGGCTGGCTCACGACTTCGCCGGATCGGCATCTCAACTTGGCCGATTCGCTGGCCCTGTTTCAGCGCCAGTTCGACGCCACCGTGCGCGAGCTGCATGCGCACGGCAAGGAGGTCTATGTCTGGGAGCCGCTGCCGGGGGCGCGCGGAAACGTACCCAGGCGTGCGGCTACCGCACTCTTGCGCGGCGAGCCACCTCGGCTCGACTTCAGCATCGCCGAATACCGCGAGCAGACCGACTTTTTCTTCGAGGCCCTGGCGCGCAACCGGCCGTACATCGCGGGGTCGTTTTCACCGTCGCAGGTGCTGTGCCGGGAGGGGGCGTGCGCGTCGGTGCTCGATGGCGAGCCCGTGTACTACGACCACGGCCATCTGGCGCGTTCCGGCAGTGCGCGATGGGCGCAGGCCCTGGCATCCCAGATGGGTGGGGGCACCGTCGGGCAGCATCGAACTCCGGACTGAGCGGCCAGTTCGGTTCAGCAAAATGCGAAAGGCCTGCAGCGCAGGCCTTTTGCACGGGGTGAACGGACGTCAGGCCGCCTTCTTGAGCGACTTCACCGCCTTGAGCACTTCGTCGACGTGCCCGGCGACTTTGATGCCGCGCCACTCGGCACGCAGGATGCCGTCGCCGTCGATCAGGAAGGTGCTGCGCTCGATGCCCTTGACCTTCTTGCCGTACATGATCTTGTTCTTGACCACGCCGAACATGTGGCAGAGCTTTTCTTCGGTGTCGGCGATCAGCTCGTAGGGCAGTTCCAGGTTCTGCTTGAACTTGTCGTGCGAGACTCATGTTGTCGCGCGAGACGCCGAAGACCACGGCGCCGGCCTTCACGAAGTCTTTGTGGCGATCACGGAACTGCATCGCTTCGGTGGTGCAGCCAGGGGTGTTGTCTTTCGGGTAGAAGTACAGCACGACCGTTTGCCCGGCGTATGCCTGCGGCGTGAACTTCACGCCGCCGGTTGCGAGCGCTTCAAATTCCGGGAGGGGTTTATTGAGGGCTGGCGTCATGAAGAATTCTTGAGGTTGCGCCCTGTAAGGCGTAGCACGCAATTATAAGGGCTCGCGAATGCCCGAAGCGCTGCCGGGCGCGTCCCCAAAACGGGCGAGTGCTTCACCCGAGGAGCAACGCGGCCACCACCTTGCGGCTCTCCCCGGCGAGCACGTTGTAGGTGCGGCAGGCGGCGGCGGTGTCCATGGTTTCGATGCCGATGCGCCGTGCCATCAGGCTGCGCAGCAACAGGGGCGGTGCGAAGCGGATGCGCTTGCCGCTGCCGAAGATCACGGCTTCGGGCTCCAACGCTGCGAGCCGCTCGAACTCCTCGGCGGCGAGGGCGTCGAACCCCGCCGTGCCCCACGGCCCGATGTCGCCGACCCAGGGCACCACGATGCTGCTCGTGTGGGTGACGCCGTTGACCGACACGGCGTCGGCGGTCAGCCCTGAAATGACGTTCACGCCTTCGATGCGATCGGGTTGCAGCTTCAAATCACGGATCCGGAAAGTTCGTCGCCGCGCGAGCAGGGCGCGACAGCCATGGAAGTAGGGGCGATCGACGATAATTCTAGGCTTTGCGCCGCTTTGGAGACCGTGTTGAAGCCCATCGTCAAGTCCGGCAAATTGGCCAACGTGGCCTACGACATCCGCGGGCCGGTGCTCGAAAAGGCCCGCCAGATGGAAGACGAGGGCCACAAGATCATCAAGCTCAACATCGGCAACGTGGCCGCGTTCGGGCTGGAGCCGCCCGATGAGATCGTGCAGGACATGATCCGCAACCTGCCGTCGCAGGTGGCCGCGGGTTACACCGACAGCAAGGGCCTCTTCGCGCCGCGCAAGGCCATCGTGCACTACACCCAGGAAAAGCGCATCCCGGGCGTGACGGTCGATGATGTCTACCTTGGCAACGGCGCCTCCGAGCTGATCGCGATGAGCCTCAACGCGCTGCTCAACAACGGCGACGAGGTGTTGATCCCGGCGCCTGACTACCCGCTGTGGACGGCCGTCACCGGCCTCTCGGGCGGCACGCCGGTTCACTACATGTGCGACGAACAGGCCGACTGGATGCCCGACGTGGCCGACATCCGGCGCAAGGTCACTGCCAACACGCGCGCCATCGTCGTCATCAACCCCAACAACCCGACCGGCGCGCTGTACCCCGAGAGCGTGCTGCTCGACATCATCGAAGTGGCACGCCAGCATCAGCTGATCGTGCTGGTCGACGAGATCTACGACAAGACGCTGTACGACGGCAATGTGCACACCAGCATGGCTTCGCTCGCGGACGACGTGCTCTTCGTCACCTTCAACGGCCTGTCGAAGAACTACCGTGCCTGCGGCTACCGCGCCGGCTGGATGGTGGTCTCGGGCGAGAAGCGCCACGCGAAGGACTACATCGAAGGCCTGAACATGCTGGCCTCGCTGCGCCTGTGCGCCAACACGCCGGGCCAGCTCGCCATCCAGACGGCCCTCGGCGGCTACCAGAGCATCAAGGACCTCGTGCTGCCCACCGGCCGCCTGGGCCGCCAGCGCGACCTCGCGCACAAGCTCCTCACCGAGATTCCGGGGGTCACCTGCGTCAAGCCCAAGGCGGCGCTCTACATGTTCCCGCGGCTGGACCCGAAGATCTACCCGATCCAGGACGACCAGCAGTTCGCCTACGAGCTGCTGGCCGAAGAGAAGGTGCTGATCGTGCAAGGCACCGGCTTCAACTGGACGCAGCCCGACCATTTCCGCGTCGTCTTCCTGCCCAACAGCGACGACCTCACCGACGCGATCGGCCGCATCGCGCGCTTCCTCCATCACTACGCCAAGCGGCACCACTGAGCATCACACCACCATGAAGCCAATCCAAGTCGGCCTCCTCGGCATCGGCACCGTCGGCAGCGGCACGTTCAACGTGCTCCAGCGCAACCAGGAAGAGATCCGCCGCCGCGCGGGCCGCGGCATCCAGATCACCATGGTGGCCGACCTCGACACCGCCCGCGCCAAGTCGGTAGTCGGTGACGCTGCCAAGGTGGTGGGCGATGCCCGCGAGGTGATCGCCAATCCCGAGATCGACATCGTGATCGAAACTCATCGGCGGCTACGGCATCGCCAAGACCCTGGTGATGGAAGCCATCGCCGCGGGCAAGCACGTGGTCACGGCCAACAAGGCGCTGCTCGCGGTGCATGGCACCGAGATCTTCGCCGCCGCGCACGCCAAGGGCGTGATCGTCGCGTTCGAAGCGGCCGTGGCCGGGGGTATTCCCATCATCAAGGCGCTGCGTGAGGGCCTGACCGCCAATCGCATCGAGTGGATCGCCGGCATCATCAACGGCACGACGAACTTCATCCTGTCGGAGATGCGCGCCAAGGGCCTCGACTTCGACGTCGTGCTGAAAGAGGCGCAGCGCCTGGGTTACGCCGAAGCCGACCCGACCTTCGACATCGAAGGTGTCGACGCGGCCCACAAGGCGACCATCATGAGCGCCATCGCCTTCGGCATCCCTGTGCAGTTCGACAAGGCCCACGTCGAGGGCATCACCAAGCTGCAGGCGGCTGACATCAACTATGCCGAGCAGTTGGGCTACCGCATCAAGCTGCTGGGCATCACCAAGCGCCGTGACGACAAGAAGGGCATCGAGCTGCGGGTGCACCCGACGCTGATTCCGGCCAAGCGCCTGATCGCCAACGTCGAAGGCGCGATGAACGCGGTGGTGGTGCATGGCGATGCCGTCGGCACGACTCTGTACTACGGCAAGGGCGCCGGCTCCGAGCCGACGGCCTCGGCCGTGATCGCCGACCTCGTCGACATCACCCGCCTGCACACCGCCGACCCCGACCATCGGGTGCCGCACCTGGCCTTCCAGCCCAACGAATTGAGCAGCACGCCCATCCTTGGCCTGGAGGAGGTCGTGACCTCGTTCTACCTGCGCCTGCAGGTCGCCGACCAGGCCGGCGTGCTGGCGCGCATCACCGGCATCCTGGCCGAACGCGGCATTTCGATCGACGCCTTGCTGCAGCGTGAGTCCGCCGAGGGCGAAGCCCAGACCGACGTGATCATCCTGACGCACGACACCACCGAAGGCGAGATGAACAAGGCCATCGCGCAGATGCAGGCCCTGCCCACCGTGCTGGCACCGATCGTCCGCATCCGCAAGGAAGAGACCAACTGAGCCACCGCACATGAAGTACATCTCCACCCGCGGCGACAAGACGCCACGCGGCTTCTCCGACATCCTCCTCGAAGGCCTGGCGCCCGACGGCGGCCTCTACCTGCCCACGCACTACCCGATCGTCACCCGCGCGATGCTGGCGAAGTGGCGCGGCCTCTCGTACGCCGAACTCGCATTCGAGATCCTGTCGCTCTACATCGACGACATCCCTGCTGCCGACCTGCGCCGCCTCGTCGAGAAGACCTACACGCCCGAGGTCTTCGGTACGAAGGAGATCACGCCGCTGAAACAGGTGCAGCCCGGCCTGTACCTCGAAGCCCTGTCCAACGGCCCGACGCTGGCCTTCAAGGACATGGCCATGCAGCTGCTCGGCAATCTCTTCGAATACGAACTGGGCCGCCGCGGCGAGACGCTCAACATCCTCGGCGCCACTTCGGGCGACACCGGCAGCGCCGCCGAGTACGCAATGCGCGGCAAGGCTGGCGTCAACGTCTTCATGCTTTCGCCGCATGGCCGCATGAGCCCCTTCCAGCAGGCGCAGATGTTCAGCCTGCAGGACGCCAACATCCACAACATCGCGATCGAAGGCGTGTTCGACGACTGCCAGGACATCGTCAAGGCCACGTCCAACGACCTCGAGTTCAAGCGCAAGCACCGCATCGGTACCGTCAACTCGATCAACTGGGCGCGCCTCTTGGCCCAGGTCGTCTACTACTTCGCCGGTTACTTCCAGGCGACGAAAAGCGAGCAGGAGCGTGTGAGCTTTGCCGTTCCCTCGGGCAACTTCGGCAACATCTGCGCCGGCCATGTGGCGCGCATGATGGGCCTGCCGATCAAGCGTCTGGTCCTCGCGACCAACGAGAACCGCGTGCTCGACGAGTTCTTCCGCACCGGCATCTATCGCCCCCGCGCGAGCGCCGAGACCTACGAGACCTCGAGCCCGTCGATGGACATCTCCAAGGCCTCGAACTTCGAACGCTTCGTCTTCGACCTGCTGGGCCGCAATGCCGAGCGCGTGCGCGAGCTGTTCCAGACCTCGCTCGCGAAAGAAGGTCACTTCCAGCTGAGCCCGGGCGAGTTCGACCGCATCTCGGTCTACGGCTTTCTCTCCGGCCACAGCACGCACGCCGACCGCCTGCAGACCATCCGCCAGACCTTCCAGGACAGCGGCCTGATGATCGACACCCACACCGCCGACGGCCTGAAGGTCGCCCGCGAGTTCATCGAGCCCAACGTGCCGATGATCGTGCTCGAGACGGCGCTGCCCGCGAAGTTTGCCGAGACCATCGTCGAAGCCCTGGGGCGCGAGCCCGATCGGCCGGCCGCGCTCAAAGGCATCGAGAACCTGCCCAAGCGATTCCAGGTGATGAAGGCCGACGCCGCCGCGGTGAAGAGCTACATCAGCGCCCACGTCTGACCCATGAAAGCCGTCGGCTTCAGTGGCTACTCCGGCTCGGGCAAGACGACGCTCATCGAGAAGCTGATCGGTTGCCTGAAAGCGGCCGGGCAGCGCGTCTCCGTGATCAAGCACGCCCACCACCGGTTCGACATCGACCACCCCGGCAAGGACTCCTACCGCCACCGCGAAGCAGGGGCCTTCGAGGTGGTGGTGGCCTCCAACCGCCGCCTGGCCAAGGTGCGTGAGTACGAGGTGGAAACCGAGGTCACGGTGCACCAGCTGCTGGCCGAACTCGCCCCGTGCGACTGGGCCATCGTCGAGGGCTTCCGGCATGCCGACCTGCTGAGGATCGAGGTTTGGCGGGCCGAGACCGGCGAGCGCGCGCACTATCCCGACGACCCTTTCGTGATCGCGGTGGCGACCGACGCGCCGCACAATCTGCCGGTGCCAACCTCGTTGCCGGTGTTCCACCTGGACGACCCGCAGGCGGTGGCCGACTTCCTCCTGCACAACGCCGCCCGTCATGAATACACCTCGCCCTTCGACGCTGCTGACGCTTGACGAAGCCCTGGAGCGGCTGCTCGGCGCGGTGTCGCCGTTGACCGAGACCGAGGTCGTTTCCACCTTCGACGGCCAGGGCCGTGTGCTCGCGCAAGACCTGCATTCGCTCGTCGACGTGCCCTCGGCCGACAACAGCGCGATGGACGGCTATGCGTTGCGCAGTGTCGACGTCCCGGCCGCCGGCACCGTGTTGCCTGTGAGCCAGCGCATCCCCGCCGGTACCGTGGGCACGCCGCTGCAGGCCGGGACGGCGGCGCGCATCTTCACCGGCGCCCTCCTGCCCGAAGGCGCCGATGCGGTGGTGATGCAGGAGCAGTGCGAAGCGCTCGACAGCAGCGTGCGCATCAACACCGTGCCACTGCCCGGCACCGCCGTCCGCCGCCGTGGCGAAGATCTGTCGCGCAATGCCGTGGCGCTGCCACGTGGCCTGCGCCTCACGCCGCAGGCGCTGGGGCTCGCCGCCACGGCGGGTGCCGCCACGCTCACCGTCGCCCGCCGCCCCCGCGTGGCGCTGTTTTCCACCGGCGACGAACTTGCCATGCCCGGCGAGCCGCTGAAGCCCGGCGCCATCTACAACTCCAACCGCTTCACCCTGCGCGCGCTGATTCAGGCGCTGGGCTGTGAATGCACCGACTTCGGCATCGTGCCCGATCAGCTCGCCGCCACGCGCGAGACCTTGCGCCGCGCCGCGCAGGGCCATGACCTCATCGTCACGAGTGGTGGTGTCTCGGTGGGCGAAGAAGACCATCTGAAGCCTGCCGTGCAGGCCGAAGGCACGCTCGATCTCTGGCAGATGGCCATCAAGCCCGGCAAGCCGCTGGCCTTCGGCAGCGTACGCCGCACCGAGCAGGGCAATGCCTGGTTTGTCGGCCTGCCCGGCAACCCGGTGTCGAGCTTCGTGACCTTCCTGCTCGCGGTGCGGCCCCTGCTGCTCAAGCTGCAAGGTGCGAGCGCGCTGCAGCCGGTGGGCGTGCCGATGCGCGCCGACTTCGACTGGCTACGTGCCGACAAGCGCCGCGAGTTCCTGCGGGCGCGGCGCAACGAGCGCGGAGGTGTCGACCTCTTCACCAACCAGGGCTCGGGCGTGCTCACCTCCACCGTGTGGGCCGACGGGTTGATCGACAACCCACCCGAAACCCCCATCCGCGCCGGCGACACCGTGCGCTTCATCTCGCTCGCGGAGTGGGTGGCATGAAGGTCCGCGTGCGCTACTTCGCCTCGCTGCGCGAGGCCCTCGGTGCCGGCGAGACGGTGGACGCCGCCGCCGGCAGCACCGTCGCGCAGCTGCGCGATGCCCTCATCGCCCGCGGCGGTGCCCATGCGCAGGCACTCGCACGTACCCGCGCCGTGCGCACCGCACTCGACCAGACGCTGTGCGAGGAATCGGCAGCCCTGCAAGACGGTGCCGAGCTGGCGTTCTTCCCCCTGTCACCGGCGGCTGATCCGGGCTTACGCGGCCAGCGCCCGCTCGGCCGCGTCGAGGGCGGCCCAGGTGCGCTGGACGGCTTCCACCGATGCCGGGCTGTGCGGCGGGCGCAGCGCATCGCCGATGCGGCCCTGGCGGGCCAGCACCGCCTTGAAGACGCTCGGGTTGGGTTCGGCAAAGAGCGCCTGCGACAGCGGGGCGAGCGCGTGGTGCAGGCGGCGCGCTTCATCGAGCCGGCCTTCGCGGGCGCTGGCCACCAGGCGCGCGTAGTGCTGCGGCAACACGTGGCCGGCCGCGGCGATGGCACCCGCACCGCCCAAGCAGACGGTGCTGAAGATTCGGGCATCGTCGCCGGCCAGCACGGTGAATCGGCCGTCGGCAATCAGCGCGCGGGTCTTCTCTTCATCGCCGCCGCAGTCCTTGAGGGCGCGGATGTTGGGGTGCCGGGCCAGCGTGCGCAGCGTCTCCAGGCTCAGCGCCACGCCTGTGCGCGCCGGAACGTCGTACACCACGAGGGGCACCGGCGACGCATCGGCCAGCGCATGGAAGTGCGCCAGCAGGCCCGCTTGCGCCGGCCGCAGGTAGTAGGGCGCCGACACCAGCACCGCGGCGACCGGGCGGCGGGTGATCTCCTTCAGCATGGCGAGCATGTCGGCGAGCCGTGTGCCCGCCAGGCCCATGATCACTGGCTTGCCGTGGCCGTGGGCCAGAACCGTGTCGAGCACCGCGAGCTGCTCGTCGTGCGTGAGCGACTCGGCCTCGCCGGTGCTGCCGCAGGCCACGAAGCCGGTGATCGGTGTGGCAGCCAGGTGGCCAGCGAGTTGTTGCAGGGCGGGACGATCAACTTGGTCGCCCTGGAAGGGCGTGACCAGCGGAATCCAGAAACCGGAAAGATCGACGAACTGACCCACGAGGGTTCTCCTTGAACGAAAGACCGGATGAGGGTCCGCGTCGTGGAGCGTGGGTTCAGCGTGGGGAAGGGTGGAGGCCCGCCGTGAAGTCTGTTCCGTCGCTCAACTGACGACGGAACTGCAGCGCTCCGGTCAGATGAGCGTCTGCTTTTTGGCTTTGAGCGCGCATGCGGCCCGGCTGCCCGGCGAGGGACAGGTGGTGGGCTTGATGCGGCGCAAGAGCATGGCCGGCATTCTGCCCGAGGCCTGCAGGCCGGTGCCACAATTTCCGCCATGCGTCGGCTCCCGTGGTTCATCGGCCTCCTGGCCTTGCCGGGCATGGCCGCCGCTGCCTGCGGCACGCTGGTGACGCTGGCCGCGCGTGGTGGCACCGAGGTGTCCTACGCCTTTGCACCCGCGCCAGACGGTGTGGCCGCACGCGGTGCGGTGGTCCTGCTGGCCGGCGGCGATGGCCGCCTCAAACTCGACGCGCAAGGCTGCGCCAAGGCGCTCGGCGGCAACTTCCTCGTGCGTTCGGCGGGTCTCTTTCGCGAGGCCGGCTACCTCACCGCGCTGGTCGACGCGCCCTCCGATCACCAGGGCGTGGACGGCCTGGCGGGCTTTCGCAACACCGAGGCCCATGGCATCGACCTCGGCCACGTGGTTGCCGATCTGCGCCGGCGCGTGAAGGGGCCGGTGTGGGTGATCGGCACCAGCCGCGGGACGATCTCGGCCGCCAACCTGGCGTCTCGCGCGACGGGCGATGCTGCACCCGATGGCGTGGTGCTCAGCTCGGCGCTGATGCAGGGCACGAGCGGCGGACAAAAAACCTGGACGCAGCAGACGGTGTTCGACCTTGCGCTGACGGCGATCAAGGTCCCGGTGCTCGTGATCGGGCATGTTCACGACCAGTGCCTGCGTTCGCCGCCCGGTGAGATGCCTCGCCTGCTGGCGCAGTTCGGCAGCAGCGTGCGCAAGCAGATGGTGAGCGTCGAAGGTGGCACGGCACCGTCGGGTCCCGCGAACCCCGGGGCCTGCGAAGGCCGCTCGCCGCACGGCTACGTCGGGCAGGAGGCGGCCACGGTCGAGACGATCGTGAAATTCATGCAGTCGAACTGACGCCACAATCCGAGCGCACATGAGCACCGCCCGCGTCACCATCCAGACCGATGACTTCGACCTCAGCGCCGAGGTGGCGGCCTTGCGTGCTGGCGACCCTGGTGTCGGCGCCGTCGTGAGCTTCGTGGGCACGGTGCGCGACCGCAGCGACGGTCAGGGTGTGCAGCTGATGGAGCTGGAGCACTACCCGGGCATGACCGAAAAATCGATCGAGGCGATGATGGGCGAGGCGCAGCGCCGCTTCGACATCCGCGCGGCGCGGGTCATCCACCGAGTCGGCCCGCTCAAGCCGCAAGACCAGATCGTGCTGGTGGTCGTGGCTCCGCCCACCGGGGCCAAGCCTTTCAAGCCTGCGAGTTCCTGATGGACTACCTGAAGACCCAGGCCCCGTTCTGGAAGAAGGAGCACACGCCCGAGGGCGCCCGCTGGGTTGATGCGCGTGTGCACGACGACGAGGCGCTGGCCCGCTGGGGCATCGCGAGCGGGAACGCGACCGTATGAGCGCCGGACTGCCGTGGCTGCAGGTCGTCGCCGTCGCCGTGGGCTCGGCGATTGGGGCGCTGCTGCGCTGGTGGGCGGGCATTGCGTTCAACCACCAGTGGAGCGGCTTTCCGCTCGGCACGCTGCTCGTCAACTGCGTGGGCGGCCTGCTGATCGGCGCGGCGGTGGTGTGGTTCGACCGCACGCCCAACGAGGCCTTGCGCCTGCTCCTGGTGACCGGATTCCTCGGCGGCCTGACCACGTTCTCGGCCTTCTCGGGCGAGTCGCTCTCGCTGGTGCAGCGGGGCGAATACGCCTGGGCCCTGGCCCACACCTCGGCGCACGTGGTGGGCTCGCTTGCCTGTGCGGCCGTCGGGTTCAGATTGATGCGCGCCTGGCTGGCTTGAATTTTAGGCGAGCCGCCTCAGATCCCCAGCATTCGGAGGATTTACCCATGCGTCTCGACAAGCTCACCACCAAGTTCCAGGAAGCTCTCGGCGAAGCCCAGAGCCTGGCCCTCGCCCGCGACAACCCCTACATCGAGCCGGTGCACGTGCTGGCCGCGATGCTGGCCCAGACCGATGGCCCCAAGGCCTTGCTCGAACGCGCGGGTGTCAACACCGCCAAGCTGCAGGCCGCACTCGAGGCCGAGATCAAGAAGCTGCCCCAGGTGCAGGGCGGCGAACAAGTGCAGGCCGGTCGCGATACCGGCGCGCTGCTGCAGGCCTCCGAGAAAGAGGCCACCAAGCGCGGTGACCAGTACATCGCAAGCGAGATGTTCCTGCTGGCCGCCGCCGACAGCAAGACCGTCGGCCCGATCGTCAAGGAGCACGGCCTCACCCGCAAGGCGCTCGAAGCCGCGATCGACGCGGTGCGCGGCGGCCAGAAGGTCGACAGCCCTGAGGCCGAAGGCCAGCGCGAAGCCCTCAAGAAATACACGCTCGACCTCACCGAGCGCGCCCGCATGGGCAAGCTCGACCCGGTGATCGGCCGCGACGACGAGATCCGCCGTGCCATCCAGGTGCTGCAGCGGCGCACCAAGAACAACCCGGTGCTGATCGGCGAGCCGGGTGTCGGCAAGACCGCCATCGTCGAAGGCCTGGCCCAGCGCATCGTGGCCGGCGAAGTGCCCGACACCTTGAAGAACAAGCGCGTGCTCGTGCTCGACATGGCCCTGCTGCTGGCCGGTGCCAAGTACCGTGGCGAATTCGAAGAGCGCCTGAAGAGCGTGCTCAAGGAAGTGGCGCAGGACGAAGGCCAGACCATCGTCTTCATCGACGAGATCCACACGATGGTGGGCGCCGGCAAGGCCGAGGGTGCCATCGACGCCGGCAACATGTTGAAGCCCGCGCTCGCGCGTGGCGAGCTGCATTGCATCGGCGCGACCACGCTTGATGAATACCGCAAGTACGTCGAGAAGGATGCTGCGCTGGAGCGCCGCTTCCAGAAGGTGCTGGTCGGCGAGCCGAGCGTGGAGGCCACCATCGCCATCCTGCGTGGCCTGCAGGAGAAGTACGAAGTGCACCACGGCGTGGAGATCACCGACCCGGCCATCGTGGCCGCGGCCGAGCTCTCTCACCGCTACATCACCGACCGTTTCCTGCCCGACAAGGCCATCGACCTGATCGACGAGGCCGCCGCCAAGATCAAGATCGAGATCGACTCCAAGCCGGAGGCGATGGACAAGCTCGACCGCCGTTTGATCCAGCTCAAGATCGAGCGCGAAGCGGTGAAGAAGGAAAAGGACGAAGCCTCGCAGAAGCGCCTCGGCCTGATCGAAGACGAGATCACCAAGCTCGAACGCGAGTACGCCGACCTCGAAGAAATCTGGAAGAGCGAGAAGGCCACCGCGCAAGGCTCCGCGCATGTGAAGGAAGAGATCGACCGCATCCGCTTCCAGATGGAAGAACTCAAGCGCAAGGGCGACTTCAACAAGGTCGCCGAGCTGCAGTACGGCAAGCTGCCGGAGCTGGAGAAGTCGCTGAAGGATGCGCAGGCCAAGGAGCTGAAGAAAGGTGGCGCTGCCGGCAAGCCGCAGCTGCTGCGCACCATGGTCGGCGCCGAAGAGATCGCCGAAGTGGTGGCGCGTGCGACGGGCATTCCCGTGGCCAAGCTGATGCAAGGTGAGCGCGAGAAGCTGCTGCAGATGGAGGCGAAGCTGCACGACCGCGTGGTCGGGCAGGACGAGGCCATCTCCGCGGTGGCCAACGCCATCCGCCGCTCGCGCTCAGGCCTCTCCGACCCGAACCGGCCCACAGGTTCCTTCCTCTTCCTCGGGCCCACGGGCGTGGGCAAGACCGAGCTCTGCAAGGCGCTGGCCTCGTTCCTCTTCGACAGCGAAGAGCAGCTCATCCGCATCGACATGAGCGAGTTCATGGAGAAGCATTCGGTGGCCCGTCTGATCGGTGCGCCTCCGGGTTACGTGGGCTATGACGAAGGCGGCTACCTGACCGAGGCCGTGCGGCGCAAGCCCTACAGCGTGCTGCTGCTCGACGAGGTCGAAAAGGCGCACCCCGATGTCTTCAACGTGCTGCTGCAGGTGCTTGACGACGGTCGCCTGACCGACGGGCAGGGCCGCACGGTCGACTTCAAGAACACGGTGATCGTGATGACCAGCAACCTGGGCTCGCACCAGATCATGCAGATGGCCGGTCAGGACCCTGAGGCCATCCGCGACGCGGTGTGGGTCGAGGTGAAGCAGCATTTCCGCCCCGAGTTCCTGAACCGAATCGACGAGACGGTCGTGTTCCACGCACTCGATCGCGCCAACATCGAGGCCATCGCGAAGATCCAGCTCAAGGTGCTGGAGAAGCGCATGGAGAAGATGGACATGAGGCTCGACGTATCGCCGGCGGCGCTGGCCGAGATCGCCAAGGTGGGCTTCGATCCGGTGTTCGGTGCGCGGCCGCTCAAGCGGGCCATTCAGCAGCGCATCGAGAACCCGGTGTCCAAGCTGATCCTCGAAGGCAAGTTCGGCCCGAAGGACGTGATCCCGGTGGTCGTCAACGCGAACGGCGAGCTGAGCTTCGAGCGCACCGTGCACTGACGTCGCGCCGTACCTTGCGAAAGGCCGCGTCCCGAAGAGGGAGCGGCCTTTTCTTTTTACTGACGTTCGGCGTCGAGCACTGCGTCCATGCGCCCGATCTGCAGCCGCGCCAGTGTGAGGTTGGCGTGCGTCTTGTCGAGCACCGCGTGCAGCGCGAGGCCCGGGTGGTGCGGCACGGCGCGCAGCAGCAGGTGGTGCGTGCCGAGCGTGATGGCCGCTTCGGGCAGCGCGTGGCCCATGCCGAGGGTGCGGCTGGCGTGGGCCATCGCGCCCAGCAGCGCGGCACCGTGCTGGCCCAGCTCGGTGCCGCCGGGGCGGGCCCCGGCGTGCAGCAGGGCCTGGCCATTTGCAACGTCGAAGATGGCCACGCTCACCATGCCGGGCAGTTCGATCAAGTGGTGCACGTAGCGTGCAAGGGGCCCGTCCTCGGGCCGCGGTTCGCGCGGGCTGATCACCGGCATCGGCTTCATGGCCACCGGCGGGATGGTGGGCGTCGAGAGCGGCGTGGGGGCGCTGACGGCCGCTTCGGCTGGCGCTGAGGGCGCGGCAGCGCGGCTGTTGGCGCCCGGCAGCGGCGGCAGGCTGCGGCCGGCTTCGGTGTAGATCTGCTCGCGAAGGCGGTTCCAGGTGCCGCTGATGAACGACCAGGCGTCGGCCGGGCGGGTGACCTGCGGTGTGGTCCGCACAGCCACGCCGGTGCCGCGGCCGAGTTCGGTGGCGGTCGTGTTGAGTGCGGTCGAGTTGGCGAGCGGCAACAGCAGCATGTGGCGGTTGTGCCAGTCGCGCTTGATCATGGCCTCGCGCAGCGGCTCGAACGACGAGCCCATCAGGTGCGGTGGCAGGTCGCCCACCATGATGACGCCGAGGCGGCTGTAGCACAGCAGCACGCGGGCCAGTTCATGGCGCTGGTGCGTGTCTGCGTCGGTCTCGGTGGTGTAGAGGCGCAACGACGACTGCCCGACCGAGGGGAAGTCCACGAACTCGAGCGTGGCCAGCGGCGTGCCGTAGCCCTGCCGGCGCACGACGAGCTTTTTGCACCGGCCGGCCGCTGGCCGCCGCCACGCCGGCGAGCAGCTTGCGCGACGACGAGGTGCCGATGTCGTGCAGCGCGATGTACTCGGGCTGCAGGTGGTCGAACTGCTGCTGCATCGCCTCGGCCGGGTCGCACGAGACGAAGAGTTCGCGTTGCGTGGGGCTCACCGGGCGGCCGATGTCGCGTTGCGCGGAGTCGCTCTCGCCGTCGTCCTCGTCGCGCGGCTGGACCTGCGTCGGCACCGCCGTCTCGGCGCGGGTGGACTGCCATTCGTCGGCCGGGCCGGAGGAGGGTGGGGAGGAGATCGACATGTGGGGTGCGCCTTGCCGGTTCGCAGTGTAGGCCTGATGTATCAGATTGTGACGGGCTGCTCGGGCATGTTTTCACACCACTGCGCCTGCGCCCATCCCTAAACCGCACGAAGGCGCGAAAGGGTCGTCGATAGAATCCGGCACTCTTTCGCCCTTGCATCACCCATGCCACAAGTCAGCACGCCCGTTCAGCCCACGCTTCCCGTGGTGATCGTCGGAGCGGGGCTTGCGGGCCTCACGGTGGCGCTGCACCTGGCCGACAAGCAGCCCGTCATCGTGCTGGCCAAACGCAACCTGAACGAAGGGGCCACCG